>NZ_QZEZ01000002.1:318516-637032 GCF_003594885.1 Vallicoccus soli | reverse complement strand
TCACGGCACGACGTCAACCACCGGCCGGCTCCTGCGTCTGCTGCATCGACCGGGCTATGCCCTGCCGTCGGCAGCACCACGGGCGCATGATCGGCCCCGGGGTACTACATGATCACCGCCGGAGATCTGCATGATCAGCGCCGGTGAACTACATGATCAGCGCCGGGGGACTGCGTGATCGGCGCCGGGGGACTGCGTGATCGGCGCCGGGGGACTGCGTGATCGGCGCCGAAGAGCTGCGTAAGCCGGGCCCCTCAGCCTGGCCGCGATCATGCACCGCACTGGCCGCGATCATGCACTCGACCGGGAGCCCCAGGAGAGACCAGGCCGCTCCTGGGACCAGCGACCCCTCCCACCCCAGGGCCGCGCACCCGCACCGCCCAGCGCCCCGCGTTGCCGCGGCCCCCGGCCGTGCATGATCCCGGAACCTGATGCGGCTCGACCCCCCGCCGGGGAACCGCATGATCGCAGCGGTGAGGCAGCACGCTCTTGCAGGGTCACGCCGCCATGGCAGCCCCGTCACGGCAACTCGCACCGTCGCGTCGCACCCATGCTCCCGGCGGCTGCCCGGGATCGACGACGGGGGACTCGGGAGTCAGCGGGGGCGGCAGCGCGCTGGTCCTCGGGTCGGCCCCAGCTACCCCCGTGCGGCCGGTCGTGCCGGGCGAGGTCGAGGTCGAGCCGCCGGGCGGACGCGGTACGCCCGCTCCCGGCCCTTCCAGCACGGCGGGGCAGGTGCATGATCACGCCGGGCAGGTGCATGATCGCGGCCGGGGGGCAGGGGCGCCCGGGGCTCAGGGGGTGGGGGCGGCGGTGGCCTCGGCCTGGGCGAGGCGGGAGCGGGTGCGGCCGTACAGGACGTAGACCGCCAGGCCGAGGACGAGCCAGACGAGGAAGCGCAGCCAGGTGGCGACGGCGAGGTTCGTCATGAGCCAGACGCAGGCCAGGGCGGACACCGCCGGCAGCCAGGGGGAGAGCGGGACGCGGAACGAGCGGTGCAGGTCGGGGCGCGTACGGCGCAGGACGACGACGCCGACCGACACCAGCAGGAACGCGAAGAGCGTGCCGATGCTCACCATCTCGGCGAGGGCGCCGAGCGGGACGAAGCCGGCGAGCAGCGCCACGAAGCCGGTGATGCCGAGGGTGAGGGCGAACGGGGTGCCCCAGCGCGGGTGCACCGCCCCCACCGCACGCGGCAGGAGGCCGTCGCGCGACATGGCGAAGCCGATGCGGGCCATGGTGACGATGTCGACGAGGATCACCGAGGTGAGGCCCGCGACGGCCGCCACGGCGATGAGGTCCGCCGCCCAGCCGGCCCCGACCAGGCGGAACGCGTCGGCGAGGGGCGAGCCGGTGTCGAGGTCCGTGAAGGGGACCATGCCGGTGATGACGAGGGCGACGCCGACGTAGAGCAGCGTGCACAGGGCCAGGGTGCCGAGCAGGCCGCGCGGGAGGTCGCGCTGCGGGTCCTCGGTCTCCTCGGCCAGGCCCGACACCGCCTCGAAGCCGGTGTAGGCGAAGAAGACGACCGCGGCCGCGGCGAGGACCCCGCCGATGCCGAAGGCCACCGGGTCGATGCCGAGCACCGCCTGCACCAGCGGGCGGTCCAGGCCCGACGCCGCCTCCGCCGGCCGGCTCTCCGGCACGAAGGGGGTGAGGTTGGACGCCTTGACGTACAGCGCGCCGAGCACGATGACGAAGACGCACACCGCGACCTTCACGACGACGAGCAGCGACGTGAGCCGCGCGCTCTCGCGGATGCCCACGGCGGCGACGACCCCGAGCGCGAGCACCACGACGATGGCGCCGACGTTCACCGGCGCCTCCTCGGTGAACAGCTCGGGGGGCAGGTCGAACAGCCCGGCGAGGTACGAGGACCACCCGCGGGCCACGACGGCCGCGCCGAGCGCGAACTCCAGCACCAGGTCCCACCCGATGATCCAGGCGACGAGCTCGCCCAGGGTGGCGTAGCTGTAGGTGTAGGCGCTGCCCGCGGCGGGGACCGTCGAGGCCAGCTCCGCGTAGCAGAGGGCGGCGAGCGCGCTCACCAGCCCCGCGACGAGGAAGCTCACCACGACGGCCGGCCCGGCGTTGGTCGCCGCCTGCTGCCCGGTGAGGGTGAAGATGCCCGTGCCGATGACGATGCCGACGCCGAACGCCATGAGGTGCCGCGCCTTGAGGGTGCGGTGCAGCCGGCGGCCCGGCTCGTCGGTGTCGCGGAGCGTCTGCTCGACGCTCTTGGTCCGGAAGACGCCCCTGCTGCGCGCTGTCACGGACGCCCCTGTGCCCAGGAGCCCGGCCCCCATGCGGGGACCGGGCTCCTGGTGGCGCGGCCCGCGCGGCCGGCGCGCGGGCGAGGGGGCTGGGTCAGCCCACGTGGACCGGCGTACCGCCCTCGGGGGCGACCTCCTGGCGGCGGGCGTTGACCGCGGCCAGGGTGAGCAGCAGCGCGACGACGACCATCGCCGAGCCGACGAGGAACGCGCGGGTGTAGCCATCGGTGAGGGCGTCCGCGGCCCGGCCGACGAGGGCCAGGTCCTGGGTGGCCAGGCCCTGGAAGAACGCGACGTCGGCCTGCGGCAGCAGCGCGTCGGACCGGGAGGTCGCGACGGTCGCCAGGACCGCGAGGCCCAGCGACCCGCCGACCTGCTGCGCGGTGTTGAGCAGCGCCGAGGCGATGCCGGAGTCCTCGCGCGCCACGCCCGAGACCGCGGTCAGCGTCAGCGGCACGAAGGTCAGGCCCATGCCGACCGAGGTGACGAGCAGCGACGGCAGGAGGCCCCCGACGTACGAGGAGTCCGGCTCGAGCCCGGTGTAGAGGAACAGCCCGACCGCGGCCAGCGCGAGGCCGGTGCCGGCGAGCACCCGCGGGGCGACCCGCGTCGCGAGCTGCGAGGCGAGCCCCGCGCCCACGACGATGCCGACGGTGAAAGGCAGGAACGCCAGGCCGGCCTCGATGGGGTCGTACCCGAGGATCTGCTGCAGGTAGAGGGAGATGAAGTAGAACGAGGAGAACAGCGCGCCGCCGACGAGGAGCATGACGCCGTAGGAGCCGGAGCGGTTCCGGTTGCGGAAGAGGCGCAGCGGCATGAGGGCGTGCGGGCTACGCGCCTCGATGACGACGAACGCCGCGAGCACGAGCGCGCTGGCGGCGAACAGCGCGAGCGTGGTGCCGTCGCCCCAGCCCTCCTCGGCGGCCCGGGTGATGCCGTACACGAGGGCGGTGAGGCCCAGGGTGCCGGTGACGGCGCCGGGGAGGTCGATCCGCCCGGTCTCGCGCTCGGACTCGACGAGCACGCGCGGCGCCACGAAGGCGACGGCCAGGCCGATCGGCACGTTGACCCAGAGCGTCCAGCGCCAGTCGAGGTAGTCGGTGAGCAGCCCGCCGGCGATGAGGCCGACGGCGGCGCCCGCGCCGGACATGGCGGCGTACACGGCCATGGCCCTGTTGCGCGGCGCGCCCTCCGGGAACGTCGTGGTGATCAGGGACAGCGCCGTCGGCGAGGCGATCGCCGCGCCCGCGCCCTGGAGCACGCGGGCCGCGATGAGCGAGGCCTCGCCCTGCGCGAAGCCGCCGAGCAGCGAGGCGACGGTGAACAGCAGGATGCCGGCGACGAAGACGCGGCGGCGCCCGAACAGGTCGCCGGCGCGCCCGCCGAGCAGCAGCAGCCCGCCGAAGGCGAGCGTGTAGCCGTTGACGACCCAGGCGAGGTTCGCCCCGCTGAAGTCGAGCGCGGTCTGGATGCTGGGCAGCGCGATGTTCACGATGCTCGCGTCGAGCACGATCATGAGCTGCGCCATGGCGATGACGAAGAGCGCGACGCCGAGGCGCGCGGGGGCCTGCGCCGGGACGTCGGCCCCCGGCGCGGGCGGACTACTGGTGGACATGGGTCTCCTCGTGCGGGGTGGTGTCGTCGTGGGCCGGGCCCCCGCACGCGGGGGCGGGGCCGTGCAGGGCGGCGGGCAGGACGACGTTGTCGATGACCCGCAGGACGTACGCCTGGTCGGCGGGCGTCGGACCGGTGAGGCTGGCGAACAGGACGTGGCCGGGGATGGTCGTGGCGAGCAGCCCGACGTCGGCGCCCGGGTGGGCCTCCCCGCGGGCGACGGCCCGCTCGAAGGCGCCGCGCAGCTGCGCGTCGCGCGCCGCCACGAGCCGGGCCCGGAAGACGGTGGCCAGCTCCTCGTCCCGGTGCAGGGCGGTGAGCAGGCCGAGGAAGATCGAGCGCGTGCGCGGGTCGCTGAGCTTGGACGACCCGCAGCACAGGGCCTGCAGGTCGCCGCGCAGCGAGCCGGTGTCGACGGGCTCGTCGGGCGGTCCCGCCTCCTCGTGCCACAGGATCATGGCGTCGACGACGAGGTCGGCCTTGGACGCCCAGCGGCGGTAGAGCGTCGCCTTGCCCGCGCGGGCCCGCGCGGCGACGGCGTCCATCGTCAGCTTGTCGTAGCCGACCTCCTGCAGCAGCGCCAGGGTGGTGCGCAGGATCTCGGGGTCGCGCGAGGCGTCGCGCTGGCGTCCCGGCGGTGTCACGTGCCGGTCACCTCCCCTCCTCCTGGACGAAACGGAACGGTCTCGTTCCGCATCGGGCCCACCGTACGACCGCCGGCGCCCCGGGCGCCAGCGGTTTGCGCGGTGGTTGCGCGAGGCGTGCGTCACGGCGCAGGATCGCCCGTGAGGCGGTCCGCCAGGACCGCCCCCGCACCGACCCGCGGCGACCGGTCCCGGCCGCCGGCCCGGACCTGGAGGGGGCGGAGTGGCCGCAGCCGCGCAGGGCACCGCCGCGCTCGACCTCGCGCGGGCGCGCGAGCGCGTCGCCGCGGTGGCGCTGCGCCCGACCACCACCCGCCGGGTCGGCCTCGAGCTCGAGCAGCACCTCGTCGACCTCGCCGCGCCGGCCCGACCCGTCGCCTGGGACCGGCTGCTGGCCGCCGTCGCCGCGCTCCCGCCGATGCCGGGGGGCAGCGCCGTCTCGCTCGAGCCGGGCGGGCAGGTCGAGCTGTCGACCCCGCCGTACGACGACGTCGCCGCCGCCGTGTCGGCCCTGCGGCGGGACGACGACGCGCTGCGCGCGGGGCTGCGCGGGCAGGGCCTGGGCCTGGCGAGCCTCGGCGCCGACCCGGCCAGGCCGCCGCGGCGGTGCAACCCGGCGCCGCGGTACGCCGCGATGGAGCGGCACTGGGCCGCGCGCGGCTGCGGCCCGGAGGGCGCGCGGATGATGTGCGGCACCGCGTCGCTGCAGCTCAACCTCGACGCCGGCCCCGCCGCGGGCTGGGCGGACCGGGTCGCGCTGGCGCACCTCGTCGGTCCCGTGCTCGTGGCGGTCTCGGCGTGCTCCCCGGTGGAGGACGGGCGGGCCACCGGCTGGCGCTCGACCCGCCAGCGCACCTGGGGCCGGCTCGACCAGGCGCGCTGCGGGCCGATCCTCGCCGGGCGCGACCCGGTGCGCGAGTGGGCCGAGTACGCCCTGCTCGCCCCCGTCATGCTCGTGCGCGGCGACGGGGGCGCCGCACCCGTGACGAGCGGGGCCACCTTCGCGGACTGGCTCGACGGCGACCCGCGGTGCGGGCGGCCCGTGCGCGCGGACGACCTCGACTACCACCTGACCACCCTCTTCCCCCCGGTCCGGCTCAAGGGGTTCCTCGAGCTGCGCTACCTCGACGCCGCGCCGGTCCGGTGGTGGCCGGCGCTGGCGGCGCTCGGCGCGCTGCTGCTCGACGACCCGTGCGCGGCCGGCGAGGCCGCTGCGGCGTGCGCGCCGGTGGCCGGGGCGTGGACGACCGCGGCCCGGCGCGGGCTCGCCGACCCCGGGCTGCACCGGGCGGCCCGTACGTGCCTGGCCGCCGCGGTGCGCGCGGCGCCGCCGGCGCTGCGCGAGGACCTGGAGGACCTGGCGGAGCTGGTGGAGGCCGGGCGCTGCCCCGGCGACGCGGTGCAGGAGCGGGTGCGGCGCGACGGCCCGCTCGCGGTGCTGGAGGAGGAGGCGCGGGGATGACGGCGGTGGACCACGTCGGCGGGACGGCGGAGCAGGTGGCGCGCGCGCTCGAGGCGGCGCGGGGGCGGACGCTGGCGGTCACCGACCTCGACGAGCCGGAGCTGCTCGCCCAGCACAGCCCGCTCATGAGCCCCTTCGTCTGGGACCTGGCGCACATCGGCCAGCAGGAGGACCTCTGGCTGCTGCGCGGCGGTGACGGCCGGCGCCAGGGTCTCGTCCCGGCGACGGTCGAGCGGCTGTACGACGCCTTCGAGCACCCGCGCGCCGTGCGGCCGTCGCTGCCGCTGCTCCCGCCGCGGGAGGCGCGGGCGTACCTCGGGGAGGTGCGGCACCGGGTGCTCGACGCGCTGGACGGCGCGCGCGACCTCTTCCCGCACGCGATGGTGCTCCAGCACGAGGAGCAGCACGTCGAGACGATGCTCGCGACCCACCAGCTGCGCCGGGGGCTGCCCGTGCTCGCCGGGACCGCCCTGCCGGCGGGGCGGCCCGTGGACCGCGGGCCCGTCCTCGTGCCGGCCGGGCCGTTCGTCCTCGGCGTGGACGCGCGGGACGAGCCGTGGTCGCTCGACAACGAGCGCGGCGCCCACGTCGTCGACCTGCCCGCCTTCCGCATCGGGAGGGTCCCGGTCACCAACGGGGAGTGGCGCGCGTTCGTCGAGGACGGCGGGTACGCCGAGCCGCGCTGGTGGTCCGCCCGCGGGTGGGAGCACCGGTGCTCCGCCGGGCTCGAGCGCCCGGGGTCCTGGGACGAGGGCGGTGCCCGGCGCCGGTTCGGCGTCGTCGAGGAGGTGCCGGACGACGAACCGGTGCAGCACGTGACGTTCTTCGAGGCCGAGGCGTACGCCGCGTGGGCCGGCGCCCGGCTGCCGACCGAGCAGGAGTGGGAGAAGGCCTGCGCGTGGGACCCGGCGCTGGGGCGCCGCCGCCGCTGGCCCTGGGGCGACGCGCCGTGGGACCCGACCCGGGCCAACCTCGGGCAGACCGCGCTGCGCCCCGCGCCGGTCGGGGCCTACCCGGCGGGGGCGTCGGCGTACGGGGTCGAGCAGATGGTCGGCGACGTGTGGGAGTGGACGTCCTCGGGCTTCGAGCCGTGGCCCGGCTTCGCCCCGATGCTCTACGCCGACTACAGCGCCCCCTTCTTCGGCGGGGACTACCGGGTGCTGCGCGGCGGGTCGTGGGCGACCGCCCCGGCGTCGGTGCGCCCGAGCTTCCGCAACTGGGACCACCCGGTGCGCCGGCAGGTCTTCACCGGCGTGCGGCTGGCGTGGGACGCCTGATGTGCCGCCACCTCGCCTGGCTGGGGCGCCCGCGCAGCATCGCCTCGCTCGTGCTGGAGCGCCCGCACGGGCTGCTGCAGCAGTCGTACGCGCCGCGCCGCCAGCGGCGCGGCACGGTCAACGCCGACGGCTGGGGCGTCGGCTTCTTCGCGCCGGGAAGCGCTGTCCCGCGCCGCTGGCGGTCGGCGGGCCCCCTGTGGTCGGACGCGTCGTTCGCCTCGGTGGCGCCGGTGCTGGACAGCGGTTGCGCGATCGCGGCCGTCCGCTCGGCGACCGTCGGGATGCCGGTCGAGGCGAGCGCCGCGGCCCCCTTCCTCGCCGACGGCTGGCTCGTGTCGCACAACGGCGTCGTCGACCGGACGCTGCTCGACGTCCCGGCCGCGACGGCGGAGTCGGCGTGCGACTCCGCCCTGCTCGCGGCCCTGCTCGCCCGGCGCGGGCCGCAGCGGCTCGGCGAGGTGGTCGCCGAGGTCGGTGGCCGCGACCCCGCGGCGCGGCTCAACGTCCTGGCGACCGACGGCCGGCGCGTGCTGGCCACGACGTGGGGGGACACCCTGAGCCTGCTGCGCCTCGAGGACGGCCTCGTGCTCGCCAGCGAGCCCTGGGACGACGACCCGCGCTGGGAGGACGTACCGGACCGGCACCTCGTCGAGGCGACGCCCGACGGGCTCGCGGTCACGCAACTGGCGGCGGCGCCGTGAGCGCCGTCGTCCTCGACACCCGCCTGGACCCGGCGGCGAGGCGCGAGGCGCTGCGCGCCGACGTGCGGCGCGGGCTCACGGCCACCCCGAAGGCGCTGCCGGCGACGTGGTCCTACGACGCCCGGGGCAGCGAGCCCAGGGCCCGCTTCCTCGCGGGGCTCGCCGCGACCCTGCGCCCCGGCGACGCCCTGCTGCTCGGCACCGACCTCGTCGAGGACGTGGCGCGGCTCGAGGCGGCGTACGACGACGCGCGCGGCGTGACCGCGGCGTTCCACAAGAACGTCCTCGCCGTCATCGACCGGGAGCTCGACGCCGACCTCGACCCCGACGCGTTCGACCACGTCGCCCGGTGGGTGCCCGAGCACGAGCGCACCGAGATGCTGCTGCGCTCGCGGCGCGCCCAGCGCGCACACGTGCGCGCGCTGGGCCTGGAGGTCGACCTCGCCGAGGGGGAGGAGATCCGTACCGAGGTGTCCTCGAAGTTCCGCCGGGGCGGGGTCGAGGGCGAGCTGGCCGCCGCGGGGCTGCGGGTGCGGCACCGGTGGGAGGACCCCGCCGGGGACGTCGGGGTGTCGCTGTCGGTGCCCGGCTGAGGGCGCTCAGCCCTCCGGCAGCGGCTGGTCCGGGCTGCTGAGCGTCGGCAGGGCCGCGTCGCCCTCGGACAGCTGCTTCGCCTCGCGGGGCAGCTCGCCCAGCGACCGCCGGTGCACCGCGCGGGCGGCCTCGAGGTCCTCGCGGGCCAGCACCTCGCCGCCGCGGACGAGGGGCACCAGCAGGTCGCGCACCCCGTCGCCGGCCACCGCCGACGGGGTGACGAGCTCGGCCACGGCGGTGCCGGCGGCGTCGTACCGGCGCGCGGCGTGCTTGCGCCCGCCCACCGACGGCTTGCCCGCGGACCGCTTGGCGACCGGCACGAGCGGCGCGGCCGGGTCGTCCGAGGTGGCGCGCGCCACGAGCTTGTAGACCATGCCGGCCGTCGGGGCGCCGGAGCCGGTGACCAGGCGGGTGCCGACGCCGTACCCGTCGACGGGCGCGGCCGCGAGCGCGGCGATGGCGTACTCGTCGAGGTCGCTCGTGACGACGATGCGGGTGCCGGTCGCGCCGAGCCGGTCGAGCTCGGCGCGCACCTCGTGGGCGAGGATCGCGAGGTCGCCGGAGTCCAGGCGGACCGCGCCGAGCCCCGGGCCCGCGACCTCCACGGCGGTGCGGACGCCCCGGAGGGTGTCGTACGTGTCGACGAGCAGGGTGGTGCCCGTGCCGAGCGCGGCCACCTGGGCGGCGAAGGCCTCGCGCTCGGTGTCGTGCAGCAGCGTGAAGGCGTGCGCGCTGGTGCCCGTCGTCGGGATGCCGTGCCGGCGCCCCGCCTCGAGGTTGCTCGTGGCCGCGAAGCCCACGACGTACGCCGCCCGCGCCGCCGCCACCGCGGCCTCCTCGTGAGTGCGGCGCGAGCCCATCTCGATGCACGGGCGCCCGCTCGACGCGCACGTCATGCGGCTGGCCGCCGAGGCCACGGCGCTGTCGTGGTTGAGGACGCTGAGCACGAGCGTCTCCAGCAGCACGGCCTCGGCGAAGGGCGCCTCGACGACGAGCACCGGCGAGCCCGGGAAGAAGCACTCGCCCTCGGCGTAGCCCCAGACATCGCCGGAGAACCGGTAGTCGGCGAGCCAGTCGCGGGTCTCGCGGTCGATGCCCGCGCGCTCGAGCTGGGCCAGCTCGTCGGGGCCGAACCGGAAGCGCGCGACCGCCTCGAGGAGGCGGCCCGTCCCCGCGACGACGCCGTAGCGGCGGCCCGGCGGCAGGCGGCGGGCGAAGACCTCGAAGACCGAGCGCCGGTGCGCCGTGCCCGCGCGCAGCGCCGCCTGGAGCATGGTCAGCTCGTAGTGGTCGGTGAGCAGGGCGGGGGAGGCCGTCACGGGGCCAGCCTAGAGTTGGGGCCGTGACCGCCCCCGCCGTGCTCGCCTCCACCGCCCCGGTGGAGCTCGACGAGCCCGTCGCGGAGGGCGTCGTCGCCCCCGACCACCCCTGGGTGTGCATCGTCTGGAACGACCCGGTGAACCTCATGAGCTACGTGAGCTGGGTCTTCCGGACCCACTTCGGCTACAGCCGGGAGAAGGCCGACGAGCTCATGCTCGACGTGCACCAGGAGGGCCGCGCCGTGGTGTCCAGCGGCACCCGCGAGGAGATGGAGCGCGACGTGGAGGCCATGCACGGCTACGGGCTGTGGGCGACCCTGCAGAAGGACGACTGAGTGGGCGGCAGGTTCCGCGCCTCGCGCGGCGGCGTCAGCGTGTCCTTCACCGAGGTCGAGGTCACGGTCCTGCGCCAGCTGCTCGGCGAGCTGCTCGAGCTCCTGGCCACGCGCGACGACGGCGAAGCCGCCGACCCGCTGGCGGCCATGGTCGGCATCGGCACCGAGACCCGGCGCCCGGAGGACCCGGCGCTGGCCCGGCTGTTCCCCGACGCCTACCGCGACGACCCCGACGCCGCGTCGGACTTCCGCCGCTACACCGAGGCCTCGCTGCGCGAGCGCAAGACCGCGGCGGCCCGCACCGCGCTGGCGACCCTGGACGACGGCCCCGGCCGGCGCACCCTCGACCGCGGGGCGGCCGTCGCCTGGCTCGGCACGCTCAACGACCTGCGCCTGGCCATGGGCGAGCGCCTGCACATCACCGAGGACTGGGAGGCGGACCTGGCCGACCTCGCCGAGGACGACCCGCGGGCGTACGCCGTCGCGGTCTACGACCTGCTGACCATGATGCAGGACTCCCTCGTCCACGCCCTGGACTAGACCGCCTACCCTCGCCCCGTGCTGACCATCGACCGGGCGACGTACGACGCGATCTGGGCGCACGCGCGCGCCGACCACCCCGACGAGGCCTGCGGGGTCGTCGCGGGCCCCGCGGGCTCGGACCGGCCGGCCCGCTTCGTCCCGATGGCCAACGCGGCCCGCTCGCCCACGTTCTACGAGTTCGACTCGATGGACCTGCTGCGCCTCTACCGCGCGATGGACGCCAACGACGAGGAGCCGGTCGTCGTCTACCACTCGCACACCGCGACCGAGGCGTACCCGTCGCGCACCGACGTCTCGTACGCCTCCGAGCCGGGCGCCCACTACGTCCTCGTCTCGACCCGCGACCCCGCCGTGGAGGAGTTCCGCTCCTTCCGCATCGTCGACGGCGAGGTCACGGAGGAGCCCGTGCGGGTCGTCGAGGCCTACGGCGCGGTGGAATAGCGGACGGGACGGGCCCGGTTGGCCCCCCTGGACGACCCGTACGAGCACCTGGAGCAGCGGCCGATGGCCATCGACGTCAGCATCCCGACGATCCTGCGCACCTACACCGACGGCGCGAAGGCCGTGGCCGTCGAGGCCGACGGCGGGTCGAGCACGCTCGACGACGTCTTCGCCGTGCTCGACGCGCAGCACCCCGGCATCCGCGGGCGCCTCGTGGAGGACGGCAAGCTGCGCCGCTTCGTCAACGTCTACCTCAACGACGAGGACGTCCGGTTCCTCGGCGGGCTCGAGACCCCGGTCGCCGACGGCGACAACGTGACGGTCCTGCCCGCCGTCGCCGGCGGCTGAGCCGTGCGGTTCGACTCGCTCCTGGACTCCCTCGGCGGCACGCCGCTCGTCGGGCTGCCCCGCCTCTCGCCCTCGCCCGAGGTGCGCCTCTGGGCCAAGCTCGAGGACCGCAACCCGACGGGCTCGGTCAAGGACCGGCCCGCGCTGCGCATGGTGCAGGAGGCGGAGCGGTCGGGCCTGCTGCGGCCGGGGGCGACGATCCTCGAGCCGACCTCGGGCAACACCGGCATCGCGCTGGCCATGGTGGCCAAGCTGCGCGGCTACTCGTGCGTCATGGTGATGCCGGAGAACACCTCGGTCGAGCGGCGCCAGCTGCTCGAGATGTGGGGCGCGCGGATCGTCCCGTCGCCGGCGGCCGGCGGGTCCAACGAGGCGGTGCGGGTCGCCAAGCGCCTGGCGCAGGAGAACCCCGACTGGGTGATGCTCTACCAGTACGGCAACCCGGCGAACGCGCTCGCGCACTACGAGACCACCGGGCCGGAGATCCTCGCGGACCTGCCGACGATCACGCACTTCGTCGCGGGCCTCGGCACCACCGGCACGCTCATGGGCGTCGGGCGGTACCTGCGCGAGAAGGTCCCGGGCATCCGGGTCGTCGCGGCCGAGCCGCGCTACGGCGAGCTGGTCTACGGCCTGCGCAACATCGACGAGGGCTTCGTCCCCGAGCTGTACGACGCCTCGGTGCTCACCACCCGCTTCTCCGTCGGCCCGCGCGAGGCCGTGCGCCGCACCCGCGAGCTGCTGGAGCAGGAGGGCGTGTTCGCCGGCATCTCCACCGGCGCGATCCTGCACGCGGCCCTCGGCGTCGCCGCGAAGGCCGTCAAGGCGGGGGAGCGCGCCGACATCGCGTTCGTCGTCTGCGACGCCGGGTGGAAGTACCTCTCGACGGGGGCGTACGCCGGCACGCTCGAGGAGGCCGAGGAGGCGCTCGAGGGGAGCCTCTGGGCCTAGCCCGCGGGGGCGGGGCGTGGCGGACGACACGCTCCCGGACCGGCGACGGGCCGCGGCGCGGCGCCTACCCTCGGTCCTCGTGGCGGACGCACCCATCGGCATCTTCGACTCCGGGGTCGGCGGGCTCACCGTGGCGCGCGCGGTCCTGGACCAGCTGCCCCACGAGCAGGTGCACTACGTCGCCGACACGGCCCACCAGCCGTACGGGCCCAAGCCCATCGCGCAGGTGCGGGCGTACGCGCTGGACGTCATGGACCACCTCGTGCACGACGGCGGGGTCAAGGCGCTCGTCATCGCCTGCAACAGCGCGTCCGCCGCGGTGCTGCGCGACGCCCGGGAGCGCTACGACGTGCCGGTCGTCGAGGTCGTCCTGCCCGCCGTCCGCACCGCCGCCGCCGCCACCCGCTCGGGGCGGGTCGGGGTCATCTGCACGCAGGCCACGCGCACGAGCCGGGCGTACGACGACGCCATGGCCGGCAACGTCGGCATCACCCTGACCACGCAGGCGTGCCCGCGCTTCGTCGAGTTCGTCGAGCAGGGCGTGACGAGCGGCCCGGAGCTGCTGCGCGTCGCGCACGAGTACCTCGACCCGGTCGCCGCCGCGGGCGTCGACACGCTGATCCTCGGCTGCACGCACTACCCGCTGCTCACCGGCGTCATCTCGTACGTCATGGGCAGCGGCGTCACGCTCGTCAGCAGCGCCGAGGAGACGGCGAAGGACGTCTACAAGGTGCTCGTCGAGGGCGACCTGCTGCGCGACCCGGCGCTGCCGCCGCCGGTGCACACGTTCACCGCGACCGGCGACGTCCGGCTCTTCACCGAGCTCGGCCAGCGCTTCCTCGGCCCGGAGATCGGGCTCGGCGCCGCCGCCGGGGCCCTCGCGTGAGGCTCACGGTCGTCGGGTGCAGCGGGTCGTTCCCCGGCCCCGACGGGCCCGCCTCCTGCTACCTCGTCGAGGCCGACGGGTTCCGCGTGCTGCTCGACCTCGGCAACGGCGCGCTCGGCGCCCTGCAGCGGTACCTGCCCCTCGACGACGTCGACGCGGTCCTGCTGTCCCACCTGCACGCCGACCACTGCCTGGACCTCTGCCCGTTCTACGTGGCGCGCAGGTACCACCCGGACGGGCCGCGCCGGCGCATCCCCGTCCTCGCGCCGGCCGGGGCCGCGGACCGGATGGCGCGGGCGTACGACCTCGAGCCGCAGCCGGGCATGCACGGCGAGTTCGACTTCCAGGACTGGCAGGAGGGCAGCCGCGCGCTCGGGCCGTTCGCCGTCACGGTCGCGCGGGTCAACCACCCCGTCGAGGCGTACGGGATCCGCCTCGAGCACGCCGGCCGGTCGCTGACGTACTCGGGGGACAGCGACGACTGCCACGCGCTGTCCGCGCTCGCCGACCGGACCGACCTCTTCCTCTGCGAGGCCGCCTTCCACGAGGGCCGCGACGCGGTGCCGGACCTGCACCTCACGGGCCGGCGGGCCGCGCAGGTCGCCGCCCGCGCGGGCGTCGGGCGGCTCGTGCTCACCCACATCCCGCCGTGGAACGACCGGATGCGCACCCTCGCCGAGACCGACGGCGTGTACGACGGCCCGGTCGAGCTCGCGCAGCCGGGCGCGTCGTACGAGGTCTGAGGGCGCCTCTAGGGTCGGTCGCATGACCCGACCCGACGGCCGCGCCCCCGACCAGCTCCGCCCCGTGAGGTTCACCCGGGGGTGGCTCGACCACGCCGAGGGCTCCGTGCTCGTGGAGTACGGGCGCACCCGCGTGCTGTGCGCCGCGAGCGTGACCGAGGGCGTGCCGCGGTGGCGCAAGGGCTCCGGGCTCGGCTGGGTGACGGCGGAGTACGCGATGCTGCCGCGCGCGACGAACACGCGCGGCGACCGCGAGTCGGTGAAGGGCCGCGTCGGCGGGCGCACGCACGAGATCTCGCGGCTGGTCGGGCGCTCGCTGCGCGCCGTCGTGGACTACCGGGCGCTGGGCGAGAACACCATCGTCCTCGACTGCGACGTGCTGCAGGCCGACGGGGGGACGCGCACCGCCGCCATCACCGGGGCGTACGTCGCCCTCGCCGACGCCGTCGCCTGGCTCGGCGCGCGCACGAAGCTGCCGGGGCAGCCGCTGACCGGGTCGGTGGCGGCGGTGAGCGTCGGCATCGTCGACGGCGAGGCGCGCCTGGACCTGCCGTACGAGGAGGACGTGCGGGCCGAGACCGACATGAACGTCGTCATGACCGGCGACGGGCGGTTCGTCGAGGTGCAGGGCACCGCGGAGGGGGCGCCGTTCGACCGCGCAGAGCTCGACGTGCTGCTGGGCCTGGCCGAGGGCGGGTGCGCCGAGCTCGCGCGCCTGCAGCGGGAGGCGCTGGCCTCGTGACTCGGCTCGTGCTCGCCACCCGCAACGCCCACAAGGTCGAGGAGCTGCGCCGCATCCTCGGCGCGGCCGGGCTCGACGTGGAGCTCGTCAGCGCGCTGGACTTCCCGGACGTGCCCGACGTCGCCGAGATCGGCGCCACCTTCGCCGAGAACGCGCTGCTCAAGGCCCGCGCCCTCGTCGGGGCCACCGGGCTGCCGGCCGTCGCCGACGACTCCGGCATCGCCGTCGACGCGCTCAACGGCATGCCCGGCATCTTCTCCGCCCGCTGGGCGGGGCGGCACGGCGACGACGCGGCCAACCTCGCGCTGCTGCTCGCCCAGACGGCCGACGTGCCGGACGAGCGCCGGGGCGCGGCCTTCGTCTGCGCGGCCGCGCTCGTCACGCCGGCGGGCGAGGAGCGCGTCGTGGAGGGCGTGCTGCGCGGCACCCTCGCCCGGGAGGGGCGCGGGGCCGGCGGCTTCGGCTACGACCCGGCGTTCGTCCCCGAGGGCGAGGTGCGCACCACCGCCGAGCTCGACCCGGCGGAGAAGGACGCGATGAGCCACCGCGGGCGCGCGTTCCGCGGGCTCGCGCCGCACGTCGCGGCGGTGCTGGCGGGCTGAGCGGGCCCTGGGGATCCGCAGAAGGCGCCCTTCTCGCGCTAGAGGCGCGAGGAGGGCGCCTTCTGCGGATCCCCCGGAGGCGCAGTGGCGGACGCCACCCGTCCGCGGGGGGCGGTGGCGGCGAACCAGGGGCGTGAGCACCGACCAGCAGGCCCGTCCGGCACCGCAGCAGCCCGCGAGCAGCGCTCGGGGCGTGCGCGCGGCGGGGGCGCTGTGCGGGGTGCTCGCCGCGGCCGTCACGCTCGGGGTCGCCGAGCTGGCCGCCGCGCTCGTCGGGCGCACCGCGTCGCCCGTCGTGGTCGTCGGCGGGGCGTTCGTGGACCGGACGCCGCGCTGGCTCAAGGAGTACGCGATCCGCCGGTTCGGCGAGGACGACAAGGCCGTGCTCGTCGGCGGCATCCTCGTCGTCCTCGTGCTCGTCGCCGCCGCGCTGGGCGCGGTCGCCGTGCGGCGGCTGCGGGTCGGGTACGCGGGCGTGGCCCTCCTGGGCGCGGTCGGCGCGGCGGCGGCGCTCAGCCGCCCGCAGGCGCAGCCGCTCGACGCGCTGCCCTCGCTCGCCGGCGCCCTCGCGGGCGCCGCCGCCCTGCACGTGCTGCTGGTGTCCGCCGTGCCCGGTCGGCCGGTGGACCGCAGCGGGGCGCGGCGGGCGGTGCCCGGGGCGCGACGGGTGCGCGAGCGCCTCGCCGCCGGCGACCGCCGGGGCGGGCTCGACCGGCGGGGCCTGCTGCTCGCGGGCCTCTGGTCCGGCGTCGTCGCGGTGGCGGCCGGCGGGCTCGGCCGGGTGCTGCTGCGCCGCTCGGACGCCGCCGCCTCCCGCGCGGCCGTACGGCTGCCGCGCCCCGCGAGCCCGGCACCACCGCTGCCGGCGGGCGTCGAGGTCGCCGCGGACGGCGTGGCGCCCTTCGTCACGCCGAACCGGTCCTTCTACCGCGTCGACACCGCGCTCGTCGTGCCGCAGGTGCGGGCCGAGGACTGGTCGCTGCGGGTGCACGGCATGGTCGAGCGCGAGCTGCGCCTGGACTTCGCCGAGCTGCTCGCCCGCCCGCTCCTCGAGCGCGACATCACCCTGACCTGCGTGTCGAACGAGGTCGGCGGCCCGCTCGTCGGCAGCGCCCGCTGGCTCGGCGCCCCCCTCGCGGACCTGCTCGCCGAGGCGGGCGTGCGCTCGGGGGCCACGCAGCTCGTCGCGCGCTCCGTCGACGGGATGACCATCGGCACGCCGGTGTCCGCCGTCATGGACGGGCGCGACGCCCTGCTGGCCGTGGGGATGAACGGTGAGCCGCTGCCGGCGCAGCACGGCTTCCCCGTGCGCATGGTCGTGCCGGGGCTGTACGGCTACGTCTCGGCCTGCAAGTGGCTCGTCGACCTGGAGCTGACGACGTTCGACGCGTACGACGCGTACTGGGTCGACCGGGGGTGGGCCGAGGAGGCGCCGATCAAGGTGTCGTCCCGGATCGACACCCCGAAGGCCTTCGCCCGGGTCGAGCCCGGCACCACCGTGCCCGTCGCGGGGGTGGCGTGGGCGCAGACCCGCGGCATCGCGCGGGTCGAGGTGCGGGTCGACGGGGGCCCGTGGCAGGAGGCCCGCCTCGGCGCGTCCGCCGGGGACGACACGTGGCGCCAGTGGGTGTGGCCCTGGGCCGTCGAGGGCGGCGGCAGCCACACCCTGCAGGTCCGGGCCACGGACGCGGACGGCGTCGTGCAGGTGGAGGAGCGCGCCACCCCGTTCCCGTCCGGGTCGACGGGCTGGCACAGCGTCGTCGTCACCGGCGGCTGAGCGGCGGGACCCATCCGTCGGGCGCGCAGCACCGAACCACCACCGCAAGCAAGCACACGCACCACGAAGCCAGCAGCAGCGTCCTGCTGCTCCCCCGAGGAGGACACCCATGATCCGCACGCGCCTCACCGCCGCCGCCGCCCTGTCCGTCCTCGCGCTCGGGCTCACCGCCTGCGGCGACGACGCCGAGAGCTCCACGGGCAGCGGGTCGACCGCGCCCGAGACGTCGATGGAGCAGCCGATGGGGACGCCGATGGCGACCCCGTCGGAGGACGGCACGGAGACCCCGATGGAGGGGGCCATGGCCGGCGGGCTCGTCGGCCCGGGCTGCGCCGACTACGCCGCGCAGGTGCCGACCGGTGCCGGCTCGGTCGAGGGCATGGCGCAGGACCCGGTGGCGACCGCGGCGAGCAACAACCCCCTGCTCACCACCCTCGTGTCGGCCGTGAGCGGCCAGCTCAACCCGGACGTCGACCTCGTCGACACGCTCAACGGCGGCGAGTTCACGGTCTTCGCCCCCGTCGACGACGCCTTCGCGCAGGTCCCGCCCGCGACCCTCGAGGCGCTCAAGACCGACAGCGCCGCCCTGACCGAGGTGCTGACGTACCACGTCGTGCCCGGCCGGCTCTCGCCCGAGCAGGTCGTCGGCGCGCAGACCACGGTGCAGGGCCAGCAGGTCGAGGTGACCGGCAGCGGAGACATGCTCAAGGTCGGCGACGCCGACGTGGTCTGCGGCGGCGTCCAGACCGCCAACGCCACGGTCTACCTCATCGACGGCGTCCTCACCCCGCCGGCGGGCTGACCACCGGCGCAGCGACGGCCGGTCCCCGCGAGGGGGCCGGCCGTCGCTGCTCGCGCGCTGGTGCGGGAGGAGGGACTCGAACCCTCACGCCCGAGGGCACGGGATCCTAAGTCCCGCGCGTCTGCCGGTTCCGCCACTCCCGCCCGGCCGCGAGGGTACGCCGTGCGCACCCGGCGCGGCGGGCGCGGCGGGCCAGCGCCGCGTCAGGCGTCGACGCCCAGCTCCTTGCGCAGGCGGGCCACGTGGCCGGCGGCCTTGACGCCGTACATGGCCCGCTGCACGACCCCCTGCTCGTCGAGCACGACGGTCGAGCGGATCGTGCCGGTGACGGTGCGCCCGTAGTTCTGCTTCTCGCCCCAGGCGCCCCACGCCTCCATGACCTCGTGCCCGGGGTCGGACAGCAGCGGGAAGGTGAGGCCGTCGCGCTCGCGGAAGCGGGCGAGCTCGGCCGGCTCGTCGGGGGAGACGCCGAGCACGGCGTACCCGGCGCCCTGCAGCGACGCGAGGCTGTCGCGGAAGTCGCAGGCCTGCGTGGTGCAGCCCGGGGTCATGGCCCGCGGGTAGAAGTAGACGACGACCTTGCGCCCGCGCAGCGACGACAGCGCCACCGGCTGCCCGTCGGCGTCGGGGAGGGTGAAGTCGGGGGCCTGGTCGCCGGGCTCGAGCCTGCTCACGGGGTCGCTCCTGGGTGTCTGCGGGTGGGTTCGGGGTGGCTGCGGGGTGTCTGCGGGGGTCTGCGGGTGCCGCTGCCGGGACAGCGGCCGCCGGGGCGCGCGGCGCCACCGTAGGGGACCGGCCGCGCGGGCGCGCACCGGCTTGTTGCGAGGGTTTCGCAGGTGCGAGCGGCTGGCCTATGCTCCAGCGCGGAGGCAGGAGGTCCCCCATGCACGTCCCCGACGGTTTCCTCGACGTCCCGACGTCCGCCGCCACCGCGGTGGTCGCCGCCGGCGCGGTCGGTGCGGCCCTGCGCCGCTCCCGGGCCGAGCTCGACGAGCGCACCGCGCCGCTCGCGGGGCTCACCGCCGCGTTCGTCTTCGCGGTCCAGATGCTCAACTTCCCCGTCGGCGTCGGGACGAGCGGGCACCTCATGGGCGGGGCGCTGGCCGCCGTGCTCGTGGGCCCCTGGACGGCGCTGCTGTGCCTCACCGTCGTGCTCGTCGTGCAGGCGCTGCTCTTCGCCGACGGCGGCACGACCGCGCTGGGCACGAACGTCCTGCTCATCGGCGTGGTCACCGTCGTCGTGGGTTGGGCGGTCACCCGGGCCGCGCTCGCGGTGCTGCCGCGCCGGCCCCGCTCGGTCGTGCCCGCCGCGGCGCTCGGCGCCCTGGTCTCGGTGCCCGTCGCGGCCGCCGTCTTCGCCGGCCTCTTCGCCGTCGGCGGCGCCGCGGACCTCCCGGTCGGCACCCTGCTCGCGACGATGGTCGGCTGGCACCTGCTCATCGGCGTCGGCGAGGCGGTCATCACCGGCCTCACCGTGAGCGCCGTCGTCGCCGTGCGGCCCGACCTGGTGCGCGCCGCGCGCGGGCTCGCCCCGGCGCTCGTGCTGCGCGACGCGCAGGGCCGCGAGACCTCCGCCCCGGTGCCGGTGGCGGCCCCCCGCCGCGTCGGGCGGCGCGGCGTCCTGCTCGGCGGCACCGCGGTGACGCTGCTGCTCGCGGGGGTCGTCAGCGCCTGGGCCAGCTCCAGCCCCGACGGGCTCGAGCGCGTGGCGGAGGACCGCGGCTTCCTCGACACGGCCCGGGAGCACGCGGTGACCTGGGGGCTCGGGGACTACGGCGCCGTCGGGGGCATCCCGGTGGGCGTGGCCGGGGTCCTCGGGGTCGCCGTCGTGGTGATCGTCGGCACGCTGCTCTTCCGCCTCGTCGCGGCCCGGCGCCCCGACGCGGCCGCGCCCCGGGGCGAGCGGGAGCGGGCGGGGGTCTGAGTGGCCGTCGCCCACGCGCACGGCCCGGTGCGGGCGGCCCGCCCGGCACCGGCCGCCGCCCGGCCGCAGGACCCGGTGAGCGCGCTGCCGGCGCACCTCGCCGTGCCGGCGCTGCTCGGCTTCGTCGCGGTCGTGGTGGCGACGCCCTGGTCGCTCGCCCCGGCGTTCGCCGGCTACGCCGCCCTGCTCGTCGCCGTCGCCGTGCTGGCGCGCGTGCGGCCCGCGGCGTTGCTGCGCCGGATGCTCGTCGAGGTGCCGTTCGTCGTCTTCGCGCTGCTGCTGCCGTTCGTCGCGACCGGGCCCCGCACCGAGGTGCTCGGCGTCGCCGTGTCGAGCAGCGGGCTCGCCGCCGCGGGCGCGCTGCTGGCCAAGGGCACGCTCGGCGTCGCCGCGTCGGTGCTGCTCGCGCTCACCACGCCGCCGCGCGAGCTGCTCCTCGGCCTGCGCCGCCTGCGCGTGCCGCCCCTGCTCGTGGAGATCGCCTCGTTCATGGTCCGCTACGGCGACGTGGTGCTCGCCGAGATGCGCCGGATGCGCGTGGCCCGGGCCTCGCGGGGCTTCCAGGCGCGGCACCTCGGCCACGCCCCCGTGCTCGCCCGGTCGGCGGGCGCGCTCTTCGTCCGGTCGTACGAGCGCGGCGAGCGCGTGCACCTGGCGATGCTGTCCCGCGGCTGGACGGGCTCCATGCCGGTGCTCGACGAGGCCCCCACCCGCCGTGCGGACGCCCTGCGCGCCGCGCTCCTCCCGGCCGGCGCCCTCGCGGTCCTGCTCGCCACCGCGCTCGCCACGACCCTCGCGTGACCGTGCCCGCGCTGCGGGTCGAGGGGCTCGCCTACGCCTACCCCGACGGGCACCAGGCCCTCTTCGGCGTCGACCTCGAGCTCGCGCCGGGGGAGCGGGTCGCCCTGCTCGGGCCCAACGGCGCCGGCAAGACGACCCTGGTCCTGCACCTCAACGGCATCCTCACCGGCGGGGCCGGCACGGTGCAGGTCGGCGGCCTGCGCCTGGACCCGCGCGACCGCGCGGCGGTCGCGGAGGTCCGCCGGCGCGTGGGCGTCGTCTTCCAGGACCCCGACGACCAGCTGTTCATGCCGACCGTGCGCGACGACGTGGCCTTCGGCCCGGCGAACGCCGGGCTGCGCGGCGCCGAGCTCGACGCGCGGGTCGCCGAGGCGCTGGCGGCGGTCGGCATGCAGGGCGTGCAGGACCGCCCGCCGCACCACCTGAGCTTCGGGCAGCGCCGCCGCGTCGCCGTGGCCACGGTGCTGGCGATGCGCCCGCAGGTGCTCGTCCTCGACGAGCCGTCGAGCAACCTCGACCCGGCCAGCCGCCGCGAGCTCGCCGAGGTCCTGCTCGGCCTCGACGTGACCGTGCTCATGGTGACCCACGACCTGCCGTACGCCCTCGAGCTGTGCCCCCGCTCGGTCGTCCTGTCCGGCGGGACCGTCGTCGCCGACGGGCCCACCCCCGACCTGCTGGCCGACGCGGAGCTGCTGCGCCGGCACCGCCTCGAGCTGCCGTTCGGCCTCGACCCGCGGGCCGTGCGCCCGCCGGCCCGCGGGGGCCGCGCCGGGGGCATGGGCCCGGCCTGACGGGGGCAGAGCAAGCGCTAGGGTCGGCGACCGAGCCGACCACCGCGCGCCCCTGCGCGCCCGACGACGACGGAGGTGCCCGTGGCCGAGCAGAGCTCCTCGGACCTGACCCTGCAGGCGCGAGGAGGCCCGCTCGGACCCGAGCCGACCGGCCCGCGCCCCAACCGCTCCCCGGAGCAGATCGAGCGCGACATCAAGGCGACGCGCGCCCGCCTCGCCGGCACCGTCGACGACATCGCCGAGCGGGTCGCGCCGAAGACCCTCCTCGCCCGGGCCAAGGAGTCCGCGCGCGCCCAGGTCGTCGACCCGGTGACCGGCCAGCCGCGCTACGAGCGCCTCGGCGCCGTCGCCGGCGTCGTGCTGCTCATCGTCACGGTGCGCGTGGTGCGCGCCCGCCGGCGCTGAGGCGGCCGTGAGCAGGGCGCTCCCGCCCGGGGTCGTGCCCGAGCCGGCCGGCCCCGGGCAGGAGAGCGTCTGGGACTACCCCCGCCCCCCGCGCCTGGAGCCGGCGGGGCGCCACGTCGTCGTCGAGCTCGGCGGCGTCGTGGTCGTCGAGACCCGCGACGCGCTGCGGGTGCTCGAGACGAGCCACCCGCCCGTCTACTACCTGCCGCTGGCCGACGCCGCGCCCGGGGCCCTCGTCCCCGGCGCCGGGCGCGTCTCGCTGTGCGAGTACAAGGGCTGGGCGCGCTCGTGGACCGTCGTGGCGGGCGGGCGCCGCGAGGTGGACGCCGGCTGGGACTACCCCGACCCCGTCCCCGGCTACGCGGCGCTGCGCGGGCACGTCGCCCTCTACGCGGACCGGATGGACCGCTGCCTCGTCGACGGCGAGCCCGTCCGGCCGCAGCCCGGGGGCTTCTACGGCGGCTGGGTCACCTCCTGGGTCCGCGGGCCGGTCAAGGGCGGCCCGGGGTCGTACGGCTGGTGACGGTAGCGTCGAGCGGGTGAGCGCCCCCGACGACCGCACCACCAGCACCCGCCCGGGCACCCGCCCCGCCCCGGGGGACGACGACGCCGCGCTGCCGGTGCGCATGCTGCACGACCGCGTGCTGGTCCTCGTCGACGCCGAGGCGGGGGAGCGGCGCTCCTCGGCCGGCATCCTCATCCCGGCGACGGCGAGCCGGGGCAAGCGGCTGTCCTGGGCCGAGGTGCGCTCCGTCGGCCCGCACGCGCGCAGCGTGCAGGCGGGGGACCGCGTGCTGTTCGACCCCGAGGACAAGGCGGAGGTCGAGGTCGGCGGCCGCGAGTACGTCCTGCTGCGCGAGCGCGACCTGCACGCGGTGGCCGCGCAGCGGCTCGAGGACGGCGGCGACGGGGCCACCGGCCTCTACCTGTGACGGCGGACCCCGCGCCGGTCCCCGTACGGGGGAGGGTGGGCACCCGCCCGCGCACCGCGCCCGGGCCCGAGGGGCTCGACATGCTCCGCGCGGTGCCGCGCACCCGCGCGGACGCGCCCGGGTTCCTGCTGGAGGTGCAGCGCCGCTGGGGCGACGTCGTGCAGTTCCCGGTGCCGCGGCCCACGACGTTCCTCGTGAGCCACCCGGACGGGGTGCGCCGGGTCCTGCAGGACGGGCACAAGGCCTACGACAAGGCGACGGTGCAGTACCGCACGCTCAGCGCGGTGTCGGGGCGGGGGCTGCTGACGAGCGACGGCGAGCTGTGGCGGCGCCAGCGCCGGCTCGCCCAGCCCGCCTTCCACGACCGCACCCTCGTGGCCGTCGCCGAGCGGACGGGGGCCGCGGCGCGGCGCCAGCTCGAGCGCTGGGCGGGGGTGCGCGACGGCGCCGTCGTGGACGTCGACGCCGCGATGATGCACACCACCCTGGACGTCGTGGGCGGGACGTTCTTCGGCGCGGACCTGACCGGGGCCGGCGGGGCCGGGGGCGGCGCGGGCACCGCGCAGGGCCTCGTCGACGCGGTGCTCGCCGCGCTCGAGGTCGTCGTCGCGCGGGCGCGGACGCCGCTGCCGGCGCGGGTGCCGCTGCCCGGGGACCGGCGCCTCGCCCGCGCCCTGGCCACCATCGACGGGACCCTCGCGGGGGTCGTCGCCGCCCGCCGGGCCCGCGGGCCGCGGCCCGCGGGCGCCGACCCGGACCTGCTCGACCTGCTGCTCGCCGCCACCGACGGCGACGGGCCGATGGACGACCGGCAGCTGCGCGACGAGCTCGTCACCGCGCTGGTCGCGGGCCACGAGACCGTGGCGTCGGCGCTCACCTGGACCTGGCACCTGCTCTCGCGCGACCCCGCCGCGGCCCGCTGGCTGCACGAGGAGCTCGACGCCGTGCTCGGCCCGGACGAGGTGCCCGGCCACGAGCACGTGCCCGCCCTGGTGCGCACCCGCGCGGTCCTCGACGAGGCGCTGCGGCTCTTCCCGCCGGCCTGGGTCGTCACCCGCCGGGCGCTGCAGGACGACGTCGTCGGCGGGTACGCGGTGCCCGCCGGCTCCCTGGTCATCGTGAGCCCGTGGGTGGTGCACCGGCACCCGGGGGCCTGGGCGGACCCGGAGCGGTTCGACCCGGCGCGGTTCCTGCCCGAGCGCCGGGGGACGGTCGTGCGGGGGGCGTACCTGCCCTTCGGGGCAGGGCCCCGGCTGTGCATCGGGCGGGGCGCCGCGCTCGTCGAGGGCACCCTGCTGCTCGCCGCGCTGGCGCGGCGGGTCGGGCTCGAGGCGGTGCGCGCCCGGGTGGGCGTCGACGCGCTCGTCACGCTGCGCCCGCGCGACGGGCTGCCGCTGCGGCTGCGCCGCCGGGCCTGAGGGCCCGGCGGCGCTGCGGGGCCGCGGGGTCGCGGGGTCGCAGGGTCGCAGGGTCGCTCAGACGACCCCGAGGACCACGAGCAGCAGGATCACCGCGATCACGAGCGCGAGGATGGCGATGGTGCGGGTCGTCACGGGGACCTCCGGTGCCGGTGCCGCCCCCGGGCGGGGCGACCTCTGGGTCCTCGTCGTCCCCCGGGCGGCACCGGGCCATGCGCGCGGGCCGGACCCGTCGCCCGTACGGGTCAACGCCGGGACGCAGCGTCACGACGGCAGGGGCGCACGGGCCCGGGAACGCCGGTGGGCGCCCTCCAGGAGGAGGGCGCCCACCGGTCGTCACGGGTGCGCCGCCAGGGACTCGAACCCCGAACCCGCGGATTAAGAGTCCGCTGCTCTGCCATTGAGCTAGCGGCGCGTGCGAGGAAGGACATTAGCAGGCAGGGGGCCCGCGCACGAAACCGGCCCCCGCCGCGCCCCGCCCCTCAGGCGGCCCACCAGGCGTCGGCCGGGACGCCCTCGGCGTCGAGGATCTCGCGCGAGGCCGGGCCGTCGGCCAGGCACAGGTCGAGCAGCAGGGTGAGCGGCACGTGGTGGGCCAGCAGGCTCATCACGGGGTCGCCCGGCGAGGTCGCCGCCGGGACGCCGGTGCGGGTGGTGTCCATGCCTCGATGATCGGCGTCACTCTGCGTGAGGTGTTGC
This sequence comes from Vallicoccus soli, assembly GCF_003594885.1. Taxonomy (NCBI): domain Bacteria; kingdom Bacillati; phylum Actinomycetota; class Actinomycetes; order Motilibacterales; family Vallicoccaceae; genus Vallicoccus; species Vallicoccus soli. Next base: position 612,008 of record NZ_QZEZ01000002.1, on the reverse strand, counting down.
TCCGCACGGGTGGGACGGACGGCCCGGGACCGCACCGCCGCGCGACTGCCCGCCCCCGTCCGGGGAAGCCTGCCGCCCCGTGGGGACCCTCGAGGTGCTGCTGCTGCTCCTGCTCGCGGCCGCGCTGCTGCCGGCGCTCGCCGAGCGCACCGGGCTGCCCGCCCCCGTGCTCACCACCTGCGCCGGCGCCGTGCTCGCGCTCGTGCCCGCGGTGCCGCGGCTCGAGGTCGACCCCGAGCTCGTGCTGCCGGTCCTGCTGCCGCCGCTCATCTTCGCCGCGGCCTCGCGGGTCAGCACCCGCGCGCTGCGCCGCGACGCCGCGGCGCTCGTCAGCCTCGCGGTGCTCCTCGTGCTCGTCACGACGGTCGCCGTCGCCCTCGCCGTGCGCCTCGTCGACCCGACGCTCCCGCTGGCGGTGGCGGTGCTGCTCGGCGCCGTCGTCTCCCCGCCGGACCCGGTCGCCGCGAGCTCGGTCGCGGGCCGGGTCGGGCTGCCCCGGCGGCTGCTGGACCACCTGGAGGGCGAGGGCCTCTTCAACGACGCGACGGCGCTCGTCGTCTTCCAGGCCGCGCTCACCGTCGCCGCCGGCGGCGCGCTGACCCTCGGCGGCACCGCGCGCCTCGTCCTGCTGTCCACCGTCGCCGGGGCGCTGCTCGGGCTCGCCCTCGGCCGCCTCGCCAGCGCCCTCCTCGAGCGCCTCGACGACCCCCGCGCGGAGGTGCTGCTCACGGTGCTCCTGCCGTACGGCGCCTTCGTCCCGATCGACCTGCTCGGCGGCTCGGGCGTCGTCGCCGTCATCGCGGCGGGCCTGTACGTCGGCCAGTTCGGCGCCGGCTCGCTCTCCCCGGCCGGGCGGCTGCAGGGCGGCGCCGTCTGGGGCGCGCTCGAGCTCGCGGCGACCGGCGTCGCGTTCGGCCTGGTCGGCGCCGAGGTCGTGCAGGTGCTGCAGGACCGCCCGCCGGGCGGCACCCAGCTCGCGGCCGCCGCGGTCGTCTGCGCCACCGCGGCGGCCGCGCGGCTGCTGTGGGTCGCGCCCGCCGGGCTGCTCCTGCGCCGGGCCGGGCGCCTGCAGGGCGGGGTGTGGCGCGAGTCCGTGGTCATCTCGTGGGCCGGGATGCGCGGGGTCGTCACCGTCGCGACCGTGCTCGCCCTGCCGGAGGACCTGCCGGGGCGCAGCACCGTGCAGGTCTGCGCCCTCGCCGTCGTCCTCGTCACCCTGCTCGGGCAGGGCCCCACGCTCGCCCCCGTCGTGCGGGCCCTCGGGGTCACCGGCGAGGACGACGTGGCGGCCGAGGTCGAGCGGCTGCGCGGCGAGGCCGCCCGCGCCGCGCTCGCCCGGCTCGACGACCTCGTGGCCGAGGGCCGGGTCGAGACCGGGGAGGCGGAGCGGGTGCGGCGGGCGTACGGGTGGCGGCGCGACGCGCGGCGGGCGGCCGCCGACGGCGACCCGCGCCTCGAGCGGCACGCCGAGGTGCTGCGCGCGCTGCACGACGCGGAGCGCGACGTGGTCCTCGAGCGCCGCCGCAGCGGCAGCGCGCCCGACGCCGTCACCTCGGTGGTGCTGCGCGACATCGAGGCCCGGGCGCTGCGGGGGCGCTAGCGGTCAGTCCTCCGGCGGCTCCGGGTGCACGGCGCCCTGCGGCACCCGCTGCCCCGCCCCGACCGTCGTGCGCAGGCCGACGAGCGTCACCGCACCGGGCCCGCCGACCTGCGCGTCGGGCCCGACCTCCACGCCGTCGTCGAGGACGCTGCGCTCCACGCGCGCCCCGCGGCGCACCACGGCCCCGGGCAGCAGGACGCTCTCCACGACCGTCGCCCCGGCCTCGACGACGGCTCCCGGGGACAGGACCGAGCGGGACACGCTGCCGGCGACGGTCGCGCCGGGGGAGACGAGGGCGTCGGAGACCTCCGCGCCGTCGTGCAGGCGGGCGGCCCCCCAGCCGCGGGTGTGCGTGCGGACCGGCCACGCCGGGTCGTCCAGCACGATCCGCGGCGGGCCGGCCAGCAGGTCCATGTGCCCCTCCCAGTACGACTCCACGGTGCCGACGTCGCGCCAGTAGCCGTCGAACCGGTGCTCCCGCGCCCGGCCCTGCTCGACGAGGCGGGGCAGGAGCTCGTACCCCAGGTCGGTGAGGCCGTCCTCGCCGGCGTCCGCCGCCAGCTCCTCGAGCAGGTCGAGCACCGGACCGGGGTCGAGCACGAAGACCTCGTTGCTCACCAGGTCGCCGCGCGGCTCGTCGGGCTTGTACACGTAGTCGACGATCCGCCCGTCCTCGGCCTGCACGACGCCGTAGCGGCCCGCGTCGGCCGGGTCCACCCGCGTGGTCACCATGGTCACGGCGTCGCCGGAGGCGAGGTGCTCGGCCACGACGTCCGCGTAGTCGAGCCGGTAGACGGCGTCCGCGCTCACGACGACGAGGGCGTCCGGACCGAACTCCCGCACGAGCTCGGCGTTGCGCCACAGGGAGTCGGCGGTGCCGGCGTGCCAGCCCCCGCGCGCGGTGCCCTGGTGCGGCGGGATGACGAGCAGGCCGCCGGTGGTGCGGTCCAGGTCCCAGGGGCGCCCGCTGGACAGGTGGTCGTTCAGCGAGGTGGTGTGGAACTGCTGGGACACCCACACGTCCGCGATGCCCGAGTGCAGGCAGTTGCTCAGCGGGAAGTCGATGAGCCGGTTCACCCCGCCGAAGGGCACCGCCGGCTTGGCGCGGTCGTGCGTGAGCAGCTGGAGGCGCCCGCCGGCGCCGCCGGCGAGGACGAGGACGAGGGTGCGGGGCGGTGCCACGGTGGCCTCCGGGAGCGCGTGCGGTTGCGGGTGTCGGCGCCGTACCCCGGGGCAGGCAGGGCCACGCCCCGGGGCGGAGGCCGCCGCGGGGCCGTACGGTGCGGTGGACGAGGAGGTGCTGCGTGGGCGGCTGGGGCGGTGCGGTGCGCTGGGGGTTCCTCGGCGCCGGGCGGATCGCGCGCGAGCTGGCGCCGGTGGTGCACGCGTCGCGCGGCGCCTGCCTGCAGGCGGTCGCGTCGCGCGACGTCGAGCGGGCCCGGCGGCTGCGCCCGCGCGGGCGGGCGTACGGGAGCTACGCGGCGCTGGTCGCGGACGACGACGTCGACGCGGTCTACGTCGCCCTGCACCACGACGCGCACGCCGAGTGGGTGGTCGAGGCGCTGCGCCACGGCAAGCACGTGCTCTGCGAGAAGCCCCTCGGGCTCGACGCCGGCGAGGTCCGGCGCATGGCCGACGCGGCGCGCGAGGCGGGCCGGCTGCTCGTCGAGGCGTCCTGGTACCGCTGGCACCCGCGCACCCTGCGCGCGGAGGCCCTGCTCGCCACCGGCGCGGTCGGGGAGGTGCGGCGGGTCTGGACCGGCTTCACCGGCCGCGTCGAGGAGGGCGGCTTCCGGCACGACCCGGCGCACGGCGGCGGCGCGCTGCTGGACGTCGGCTGCTACGCCGCCTCGGCGGCGCTCTGGGCGACCGGCTGGCAGATGCTCGAGGCGGTCAAGAGCGTGGAGCTCGAGCGCGGGCCGACCGGCGTGGACCTGCGCGGGACCGCCCTGCTGCAGCTCGGCCTGGCCACCGCGGAGGTGCGCTTCGCCATGGCCGACGACGTGCAGCAGTGGCTCGCGGTCGAGGGCGACGACGGGCGGCTCGACGTCGTCGGCAGCCCGTACAGCTCGCGCGCGGAGCCCTCGGTCCTGCTCGTCGGGGGGCACGCCGAGCACTTCGCGCCCGTCGACCCGTACCAGCTCATGGTCGAGGGGGTGTCCGGCGCGGTGCGCGGCGACGTCGACGAGGTGCTCCCGCTGGAGCAGTCGCTGCGCACCGCCGAGCTGCTGGACGCGGTGCGGGGGAGCGCCTCGTGAGCGTCGACCTGCACCACGTCGTCGAGGGGCCCTCGGACGCGCCGGTGCTCCTGCTCCTCGGCAGCCTCGGCAGCGACCTGTCGGTCTGGGAGCCCCAGCGCGCCCTCGCCGGGTCGCTGCGCCTCGTGCGCGCGGACCTGCGCGGGCACGGCGCCTCGCCGGTGCCGCCCGGCCCGTACGCCCTCGAGGAGCTCGCCGACGACGTCGTCGGCCTGCTCGACCGCCTCGACGTCGACGTGGCGCACGTCGCGGGGATCTCGCTGGGCGGGATGGTCGCGCAGGCCGTCGCCGTGCGCGCCCCGGAGCGCGTGCGCTCGCTGGCGCTGCTGTGCACGTCGGCCCGGACCGAGGACCCCTCGCCCTGGCACGACCGGGCGGCGACCGTGCGCCGCGACGGGCCGGGCGCCCTCGCCGCGACGGTCGTCGGCCGCTGGCTCACCGCGCCGTACGCCGCGGCCCACCCCGAGGTCGCCGCGCGGCTGCGGGCCATGGTCGCGGCGACCCCCGCCGAGGGGTACGCCGGCTGCTGCGAGGCCGTCGCCGGGCTCGACCTGACCGCCGAGCTGCCCCGCGTCGAGGCGCCCGCGCTCGTCGTCTCCGCGGCCCAGGACGCTTCGCTGCCCCCGGAGCACCAGCGGCGCATCGCGGACCTGCTCCCGCGCAGCCGGCTCGTCGAGCTCGAGGGCGTCGCGCACCTCGCGAGCGTCGAGCGGGCCGACGACGTGGCCCGGCTGCTGCGCGACCACGTGCAGGACGCCCAGCGGCGCTAGCGGGTCGCCTCCTCCACCAGCTCCAGCAGGTGCCGGTACGGCCGCCCCGTCGCCCGGGTCATCCCGACCTCGCAGGTGCGCCCCGTCGAGGCGTACGCGTCGAACGCGCGCCCCTCGAGCTCGCGGGCCTCGGGCGCCGTCGCGCTCGCGGTGAGCTCGGGGTGCAGCATCCCGCGGTCGCCGGCGAAGGCGCAGCAGCGCCAGGCCCGCGGCACGACGACCTCGTCGGCGACCGCCCGCGCCAGGGCCAGCACGGCCGGCCCGGTGCCGGCGCGGGTGGACGAGCAGGTCGGGTGCAGCGCGAGCGCGCCGAGCCGCCGGGTGACCGTGAGCCGGGGGAGCACCTCGGTCGCCACCCAGGCGACGGCGTCGAGGACCGGCACCCCGTCCAGCCCGGCGAAGCCCTCGGCGCAGGACGACGCGTCGGTCACGACCGGGACGGCGCCGCCGCGGGTCGCGGCGCGCAGCACGGGCACGACCCGCTCGCGCACCCGCGCGTGCCCGGCGGGCAGGCCCTTGGAGGACCACGGCGTGCCGCAGCACAGGTCCGCGACCCCGTCCGGCACCGCGAGGCGCAGCCCGGCGCGCGCGGCCAGGGCCCGTACGGCCGCCTCGACCCCCGCCCCGTCCCCGGCCGGCGCGAACAGCGCGCCGAGGCAGGAGGGGACGAACACGGCGTCGGGCCGGTCCTCGCGCAGCGCCCGGCGCGGCCGTCCGCCCGCGGGCAGGTCGGCGTCCCAGCGCGGCACGCGGTCCGCGCCCAGCACGGCCCGCCCGGCCCGGGTGGCGCCCGCGGCGGCGGGCGGCACGGCCGTCGCCGCGTCGAGGGCGCGGCCCATCGTGCGGGTCGCCGCGCCCCAGTGCCCCGCGAGCGCGGACCACGCGCGCTGCTCGACCCGGGTCGCCGACTCCGCGCGCAGGCGCTTGACGAGGTCCCCCGTGTTGATGAGCACCGGGCAGGCGGTGGCGCACATGCCGTCGACCGCGCAGGTCTGCACGGCGTCGTAGTCGTAGTCCTCGCGCAGCGCGCGGGCCAGCGCGGCGTCGCCGGCGGCCTCGGCCGCGGCGATCTCGCGGCGCAGCACGATGCGCTGGCGCGGCGTCGTCGTGAGGTCCTGGCTCGGGCACACCGGCTCGCAGTAGCCGCACTCCACGCAGCGGTCCACCTCGGGCTCCACCTGCGGCACCGTCTTGAGGTGCCGCACGTGCGCGGCGGGGTCGTCGCTGACGAGCACGCCGGGGCTCAGCGTGCCGCGCGGGTCGCACAGCGCCTTGACCTCGCGCATGACGGCGTAGAGCTCGTCGCCGAACTGGCGCCGGACGTACGGCGCCATGACCCGCCCCGTGCCGTGCTCGGCCTTGAGGGTGCCCCCGTGGCCGAGGACGACGTCGACCATCTCCTCGGTGAACGCCTCGTACCGCGCGGGGGCCCGCCCGTCGGGGAAGCGCTCGACGAGCATGAAGTGCAGGTTGCCGTCCTTGGCGTGCCCGAAGGTCACGGTGCCCTCGTAGCCGTGGCGCGCGTAGAGCACGTCGAGGTCGTCGCAGGTGTCGGCGAGCGCGGCGACCGGCACGGCCACGTCCTCGAGCAGCGCCGTGGTGCCGGAGGGGCGGGCGCCCGCCACTGCGGCGTACAGGCCCTTGCGGATGTGCCACAGCGCGGCGCGCCCGGCCGCGTCGCCGCTGAGCCGGGCGGGTGCGGCCAGCGGCAGGCCGGCGACGAGCCGCTCCGCCGCCGCGACGCGCCCCGCCAGCTCGTCCGCGTCGGAGGACTGCCACTCCACGAGCAGCGCCGCGTGCCGGCGCACGTCGAGCCCGCGCAGCACGGCGTCGGCCCGGGGGTCCCGCTGCGCCACCCGCAGCGCCTGCGCGTCCAGCAGCTCGACGGCCGCCGGCCCGGCGTCGACGAGCGCCGGCACGGCGTCCATGGCGTCGCGGAGGCTGTCGAGCACGAGCAGCCCGGTCGCGGCGAGGGGGTGCACGGGCACGGTGCGGAGCACCGCGCCGGCGACGAAGCCGAGCGTCCCCTCGCTGCCCACGGCCAGGTGCGCCAGGACCTGCACCGGGTCGTCGTGGTCGACGAAGGAGTTGAGCCCGTAGCCCATGGTGTTCTTCATCGCGTACTGCGCGGCGATGCGCCGCAGCGACCCCGGGTCGCTGCGGACCCGGTCGCGCAGGCGCAGCAGGCCCGCGTGCAGGCCGGGCTCGAGGGCCCGCAGCCGCGCGTCGGCGTCGGGCGCGCCGGAGTCCACGACCGTGCCGCTCGGCAGCACGAGGACGAGCGACTCCAGGGTCCGGTACGCGTTCGCCGTGGTCCCGCAGGTCATGCCGCTGGAGTTGTTCGCCAGGACCCCGCCGACGGTGCACGCCGACTCGCTGGCCGGGTCCGGGCCGAGCCGGCGCCCGTACGGGGCCAGCGCGGCGTTGACCTGGCGCAGCACCGCGCCGGGCTGCACCCGCACCCGGGCGCCGCCGTCGAGGACCTCCAGCCCGCGGAAGTGCCGGCGCACGTCGACGAGCAGGTGCTCGGTGACGCCCTGCCCCGACAGGCTCGTGCCGCCCGAGCGGAAGGTCAGCGGCAGCCCGGCGGCGGAGCAGGCGCGCAGCAGGGCGGCGACCTGGTCGGCGTCGCGCGGGGTGGCCACGGCGCGGGGGACGAGCAGGTAGTGCGAGGCGTCGTGCGCCAGGCGCCGGCGGTGGCTCTCGCGCTCGCTCACCGCGCCGGGCAGCGCGCCCGCCAGGCCCGCGAGGGCCTCCTGCACCGGTGCCGCCACGCCGCGCCTCCCGTCGTCCCCGACCGTCGGGCGACCCTAACCCGGGGGGCGAGGCGCGCGGTGGGGGCGGGAGGGGGCTCGCCGCGGCTCCCGCGACGGCGCGGAGCGCCCGCGGGAGCGGCGGCGGAGGTGGGGTGAGCGACGGGACTTGAACCCGCGACCCCCGGGACCACAACCCGGTGCTCTACCAGCTGAGCTACGCCCACCACGGCGCGCGGCTCGACGCCGCGCGCAGCAGGAGGAGCATAGCGGGTCGTGCGGGCCCGCTCGTCACGCGCTCCCGGGCTCCTGCGCCGCCTCGCGCACCACGCGCTCGGCGACGGCCCGCGCGGTCGCCGAGTCGGGCCCGGGCTGCGGCACGAACAGGGCGTCGCGGTAGTAGCGCAGCTCGCGCACGCTCTCGCGGATGTCGGCCAGCGCGCGGTGCCCGCCCTCCTTCTTCGGCGAGGCGTAGTAGACCCGCGGGTACCAGCGCCGGGCGAGCTCCTTGACCGAGGACACGTCGACCATGCGGTAGTGCAGGTGCGCGTCGAGCGCCTTCATGTCGCGGGCGATGAAGCCGCGGTCGGTGGCGATGCTGTTGCCGCACAGCGGCGCCTTGCGGGGGTCGGGCACGTGCTCGCGCACGTACGCCAGCACCTGCTGCTCGGCGTCCTCCAGCGTGGTGCCGTGCGCCAGCTCGTCGAGCAGCCCCGAGGCGGTGTGCATCTCGCGCACGACGTCCGGCATGGTGGCCAGCGCGGCCTCCGGGGGGCGCACGACGACGTCGACGCCCTCGCCGAGGACCCGCAGGTCCGCGTCGGTCACGAGCGCGGCGACCTCGACGAGCGCGTCGCGCCCGAGGTCCAGCCCCGTCATCTCGCAGTCGATCCACACCAGCCGGTCCGTCATGGGGCTCACCCTAGGTGCCGCTGGGTAGGGCACCGCCGATGGACGCGACCTCCCTGGCCTACGCGGCCGCCGGGTCCGGCGCGCTCCTCGCGGCGCTGCTGCCGCGGGCGCTGCGCTCGGCCCCCGTCTCGATGCCCATGATCTTCCTCGCGCTGGGGGTCGTGGGCTTCGCCGTCGTCGACGGCCTGCCCACGCCCGACCCCGTCGAGCACGCCGCCTCGACGACCCACCTGAGCGAGGCGGCGGTCATCGTCGCGCTCATGGGCGCGGGGCTCGCCCTGGACCGCCCGCCCTCGTGGCGCGGCTGGTCCTCGACCTGGCGCCTGCTCGGCATCACCATGCCGCTGACCATGCTCGCCGTCGGGTTCGGCGGCTGGTGGCTCCTCGGGCTCGGCGTCCCCGCCGCGGTGCTCCTCGCCGCGGTCGTCGCGCCGACCGACCCGGTGCTCGCCACCGAGGTGCAGGTCGGCGAGCCGAGCGGCGAGGAGGACAGCGAGGACGAGCCGCGCTTCGCCCTCACCTCCGAGGCCGGGCTCAACGACGGGCTGGCGTTCCCCTTCACGTACGCGGCCATCGCGATGCTCACCGCCGGCACCGCGGCGCCGTCCGCGTGGCTGGGGGAGTGGCTGCTCGTCGACGTGCTCTGGCGCGGCGCGGTGGGGGTCGTGGGCGGCCTGCTCGTCGGCCGGGTGCTGGCCCGGCTGTTCTTCCACTCGCGCATCGCCTCGCTGCGCCTGGCCGAGGAGGCCGAGGGCTTCGTCGCGCTCGCCTGCACCTTCCTGGCGTACGGCCTCACCGAGCTGGCCGAGGGGTACGGCTTCGTCGCGGTGTTCGTCTGCGCCTGCACGATCCGGGCGGCCGAGCGCGACCACGGCTACCACCAGGTCATGCACCAGTTCATCGAGCAGGTGGAGCGCCTGCTCACGGTGGCGGTGCTCGTGCTGCTCGGCGGGTCCGTCGCCGACGGGCTCTTCGCCGACCTGGGTTGGCAGGAGTGGGCGCTGGCGCTGGGGACGCTGCTCGTGGCCCGCCCCCTCGCCGGCTGGGTCGGGCTGCTCGGCGGGCGGACCGGCCCGCGCGAGCGCTTCGCCGTCGCCTTCTTCGGGGTGCGCGGGATCGGTTCGGTCTACTACCTGGCCTACGCCACGGAGCAGACCGGCTCACCCCAGGTCGAGGGCCTGTGGGGCGTCACCGGGCTGGTCGTCGTGCTCTCGGTCGTGCTGCACGGGGTCACGGCGAGCCCGGTCATGCGGTGGGTCGACCGCGAGCGGGTGCGCCGCGCCTCGCGCCTCACCGGCGGGCGCGACCCGGACCTGCCCACGGTCAACGTCTGACCCCGGCCCCGGCCCCGGCCCCGGCCCCGACCCCGGGCAGGGACCGGCTCAGGGCAGGGTCGAGAAGCGGTGCTCCGTGCGGGACCGGTACGTCTCGCCCGGGCGCAGCACCGTGGAGGGCCGGTCCGGGTGGTTGGGGGAGTCCGGGGCGTGCTGGGTCTCCAGGCACAGCCCGTCGCCCTGGCGGTAGGTCCCGCCGCCGATCCCGACGAGGCCGCCGTCGAGGAAGTTGCCCGAGTGGAACTGCACGTCCGGCTCGGTGCTCCAGACCTGCATCCGCCGCCCCGACGCGGGGTCGTCGAGCTCCGCGGCGAGCGCGAGGTCCTCGCCGTCCGACGGCTCGTCGAGCACCCAGTCGTGGTCGTAGCCCAGGCCGAGCAGCAGCTGCGGGTGCGGGTCGCGCAGCCCGGCGCCGACGCGGGTCGGCGCGCGCAGGTCGAGCGGCGTCCCCTCGACGTCGAGCAGGCGGCCCGTGGGCACGAGCCCCTCGGCGACCTCGGTGACGCGCGAGGCGGGGATGCGCAGCAGCTGGTCCTCGACGCTGCCGCTGCCCTCGCCGCCGAGCGCGAAGTACGAGTGGCTGGTGAGGTTGACGACGGTCGGCGCGCTGGTCGTGGCCTCGTAGCGCACCGACCAGGTCGACGGGCCGACCTCGTACACCACGCGCACGGACAGCTCGCCGGGGAAGCCCTGGTCGCCGTCGGGGCTGACGAGGGTCAGCTCGAGCGCGGCGGCGCCGGGGGCGGCGGCGTCGACCGGGCGCGCGTCCCAGACGCGGGAGTGGAAGCCGCCCGGGCCGCCGTGCAGCGCGTTGGGGCCGTCGTTCGCCGGGACCCGGTGCTCGGTGCCGTCGAGGACGAAGCGCCCGCCGCCGAGCCGGTTGCCGTAGCGCCCGATGAGCGCGCCCATGTAGCGCCCGGGGCCGGCGTAGTCGGCGGGCGCCGGCAGGCCGAGCACGACGCTGCGCGCGCGGCCGTCGCGGTCGGGCACCTCGAGCGACTGGACGATGCCGCCGAGGGTGAGCACCCGTGCGACCAGGCCGCCGTCGGAGGCGAGCGTCCAGCGCTGCACGGGCAGCCCGTCGGCGGTGCGGCCCGCGTCCTCGCTGCTGGTCCTGGCGGCCACGACGGCTCCCCTCCTGGGCGGCGCGCCCCCGGACCGGGGGCGGGCCGCCACGCTAGCGGGGGACCCCGACGAGGGAGGCGTACGCCCCCGGGCGCCGGCCGGCCAGGTGGTCGACGCCGCGCCGCGCGGCGCCGACCTCGCCGGCCACGTCGACCTCGGCGACGGCGAGCCCGGCCTTGGCCCAGGTGCGCGCGAGCACCTCCCCGCCCGGCCCCACGACCTTGGCCTGGCCGACGAAGCGCAGGCCGCCGTACGAGCCGGTCTGGTTGGCCGAGGCCAGCACCACCTGGTTCTCCGCGGCGCGGGCGCAGTCGTAGAGGTCGAACAGCCGCGACTGGCGGTCCTGCGAGAGCCGGCTGACCCGGGCGCCGACGCGGGTCGGCCAGGCGCAGAGGCTCGCGATGACCTCGGCGCCGTCCACCGCCAGGGCGCGGGCGGACTCGGGGAACACCTTGTCGTAGTCGACGAGCATCCCGAGGCGCCCGACCGGGCTGTCGAACGCGGTGAAGCCGTCGCCCGCGAGGTACGCGTCCGCCTCCCCGGGCGGGCGGTGGACCTTGCGGTGCCGGCCGAGGACCCCGTCGCCGCTCACGGCCACCGCCGCGTCGTAGCGGCCGCCGCCCTCGGCGGCCTCGCAGTAGCCGACGCAGACGACCATCGCCCCGGCGGCCGCGCCGACCCGCAGCAGCACGGGGTCGTCCGGCTCCAGCGCGGGCGGCAGGGCGGCCGGGTCGGGCTGGCGCAGGTCGGGCAGGTAGCCGCCCAGCGCGCCGTCCGGGAGCACGAGCAGCGAGGCACCCGCGTCGCGCGCGTGCTGCACGATCGTCGTCACCCGTTGCAGGTCGAACTCGAGGCTGCGCCCGAAGTGCGCCGCGGCGGCGGCGATGCGCACCGCTCCGGCGCTCGTCGAGGTCACGGGAGGAGTCCACCCCGCCGGTGTTTCCGCTGCGTCTCGCGCGGATCAACCTGCGGTGTCGGTGCCGCTGCGTGCCCGTCCCGTGGCGCCCCGTGCTAGCCACCGGCGCCGGAGGGGGTGCCGGACCGCTGGACAGGGCAGTGCGACCGTGGTTGCATGCGACCGTGGTCGCACAGGAGAGCCCCGGCGAGTGGGTGCTGCTGCAGTACCGGCTGCCGCGCGAGCCCTCGACGCCGCGCAGCGCGGTCTGGCGCAGGCTGCGCGCGCTGGGCGTCGCCCAGCTCGGCGACGGCCTCGTCGCCCTGCCGCACGACGCCCGCACGCGCGAGCAGCTGGACTGGGTCGCGGCCGAGGTCCGCGAGGCCTCGGGAACGGCCGCGCTCTGGCTGGCGCGGCCGGCGACGGCCGCCCAGGAGGCCGAGCTGGCGCGCACGATGGCGCGGGCGCGGGCCGAGGAGTACCGCGCGGTGCGCGACGAGGCGCTGGCCGGGCTGCAGCGCACCGGCGGAGCGGGTGCCGCGTCCCTGCCCCCGGCCGAGCACGCCCGGCTGGTCAAGCGCCTGCGCGCCGAGCTGCGCCGGGTGCGGCGCCGCGACTTCTCCGCCCCGCCCGAGCGCGCCGAGGCCGTCGCCGCGGTCGAGGAGCTGGCGCGCGCCGCGGCCGCCGCTCCCGTGGCGGCGGGGCGGCACCCGTGAGGTGGGCGACGCGCGCCGGCGTGCACATCGACCGGGCGGCGTGCGCCTGGCTGCTGCGGCGGTTCGTGGACCCCGGGGCCGTCTTCGTGTTCGTCGCCGACCCCGCGCAGGTGCCCGCCGACGCGACGCCGTTCGACGTGCCCGGCGTCGACCTCTCCCACCACGGCCGCGACTGCAGCTTCGAGACGGTCCTGCGCCGCTACGAGCTCACCGACCCGGTCCTGTGGCGGATCGCGGCGCTGGTCCACGAGGCGGACCTCGACGACGGGCGCTACGACGCCCCCGAGGCCCCCGGCTTCGACCTCGCCCTGCGGGCCCTGTCCATGGTCGAGGGCGACGAGCGGGTCCTCGAGCTGACCGGCCCGCTGTTCGACGGCGTGTACGAGTTCTTCCGGCGCGAGCTGCTCCTCGGGAGGGAACCCTCATGACCCACGGCGAGACCGCCCCCGCACCCCTGCGGCGCGGCGAGGACGTCGTCCCGTTCCGCGAGGCGGTGCGGACCTGGTTCGCGATCTCGCTGCAGACGTTCGGCGGGCCCGCGGGCCAGATCGCCGTGATGCAGCGGACCCTCGTCGACGAGAAGCGCTGGATCGGGCAGCAGCGGTTCCTGCACGCGCTGAGCTACTGCACCCTGCTGCCCGGCCCGGAGGCGCAGCAGCTCGCGATCTACGTCGGGTGGCTGCTCAACGGCCGGCGGGGCGGGCTCGTGGCCGGGACGCTCTTCGTGCTCCCGGGCGTCGTCGCGCTGCTCGCCCTGTCCGCCCTCTACGTCGCCGCCGGCGACACGACCGTGGTCCGGGCGCTGTTCGCCGGCCTGGCGCCCGCGGTGCTCGCGGTGGTGGCCCAGGCGGTGGCCAAGGTCGCCGGGCGGGCGCTCGGGCACCCCGCGCTCGTGGCAGTGGCCGTGGCGGCCTTCCTCGCGCTCACGCTGCTCGGCGTGCCGTTCCCGGCCGTGGTCGCGGCGGCGGCCGCCGCCGGTTGGGCGCTGGGGCGCTGGGTGCCGGGGAGCATGCGCCCGCGCCCGGCCCACGGGGCGTCCTCGGACGGCCCGGCGCCCCTGGTCCCCGACGACGCGCTGCACGCCGAGCGGCCGAGCCGCGCGCACGCGGTGCGCGTGCTGCTCGCGGGCCTCGTGGCCTGGGGCGTCCCGGTGCTCGCGGTCGCCGCGCTCACCGGCACCGGCAGCGTGTTCACCGAGCAGAGCCTGTTCTTCTCCGGCGCCGCGCTGGTCACCTTCGGCGGCGCGTACGCCGTCCTGGCGTACGTCGCCCAGCAGGCCGTCCAGGTCTACGGCTGGCTGGCGCCCGGGGAGATGGTGCGCGGCCTCGCGCTGGCCGAGAGCACGCCGGGCCCGCTCATCATGGTCGTGCAGTTCGTGGCCTTCCTCGGGGCGTACCGCGACCCGGGCTCGCTCGACCCCTGGGTCGCCGGGGTGCTCGCCTCGCTGCTCACCACGTGGGTGACCTTCGTGCCCTGCTTCGTGTTCATCTTCCTCGGCGCCCCGTACGTCGAACGGCTGCGGGGCAACCGGGCGCTGTCCTCGGCCCTCGCCGGGATCACGGCGGCGGTCGTCGGCGTCATCGCCAACCTCGCCCTGTTCTTCGCCCTGCACACGCTGTTCGCCGAGACCCGGGTGCTCGAGCAGGGGCCCTTCCGCCTCGAGGTGCCCGAGCTCGCGAGCGTCGAGCCGGTGCCCGTCGGGATCGCGCTGCTCGCCGCGCTCCTGCTGCTGCGCCTGCGCTGGTCGGTGCTGCGCGTCCTGGGCGCCTGCGCGCTCGTCGGCGTGGCCGCCGGGCTGCTCGGGCTGGTCTGACCCGCTGGGCTGCGGCCCGGCCCGGCCCGGCCCGGTCGGGCGGGGCGCGGGGGCGGGGCGCGCCCGGCAGGGATCGAACCTGCGACCGACGGATTAGAAGTCCGCTGCTCTGTCCGCTGAGCTACGGGCGCCCGAGGGGGATCGTACGGCGGGGCTCCGGCGCGTCGTCCACAGCGCGCGCGGGGCGCCGTCGTCCACAGCCGGCGGGCCGGGCCCGGCGGGCGGGGGCCGCGCCGGCGCAGGGTCGCAGGACCGCGGCGCCCGCCGCGGCGCACCGCCCCCGAGCCCGACGAGAGGCGCGACCCATGACCCTGAGCAAGCCCCGGCTGACCCTGGCCGGCAACCTGACCCGCGAGCCGCGGGTGCTGTCCGAGGAGCCGCCGCGCGTGGCCTTCGGCCTGGCCGTCAACCCCGAGCGGCGCGACGCCGCGAGCGAGCAGTGGGTGCCCGACGGCGACGTGCAGTACTACGACGTCGTCTGCTTCGGCGCCCTCGCGGCGAACGTGCGCGAATCGCTGAGCAAGGGCGACCCGGTCCTCGTCGTCGGCGGGCTCCGCCGGCGGGGCTGGCAGCGCGCCGACGGCTCGGACGGGACGACGTACGAGATCGCGGCCGACGCGGTGGCGCCGGACCTGCGGCGCGGGACCTCGCACTTCCGGCGCACCCGGCGCGGCGCGCCCGCCGAGGCCCGGGCGGCGGACCCGGCCGGGCAGGAGGAGGGCGCCGCGGGGGAGGTGGCCGCGGGGGAGGTCGACGGGGGGCCGGTGGTCGTCGACCTGCGGACCGGCGAGCTGGTCGACGCCTGAGGCCCGGGCGCGGCGAGCGCCCCCGGACCGCCGCCCGGCGGTCCGGGGGACGGGCCCGCACCGACTAGGCTCGAACGCATGGCGGAGTTCATCTACACGATGCGCAAGGCGCGCAAGGCCCACGGCGACAAGGTCATCCTCGACGACGTCACGCTGTCGTTCTACCCGGGGGCCAAGATCGGCGTGCTCGGCCCCAACGGCGCCGGCAAGTCGACGGTCCTGCGCATCATGGCCGGGCTGGACCAGCCGTCCAACGGCGACGCCATGCTGTCCCCGGGCTACTCGGTCGGCATCCTCATGCAGGAGCCCGAGCTCGACGAGACCAAGGACGTGCTCGGCAACGTCCAGGAGGGCGTCGGGGAGGTCAAGGCCAAGCTCGACCGGTTCAACGCGATCTCCGAGGAGATGGCGAGCCCCGACGCGGACTACGACACGCTCCTCGCCGAGATGGGCGAGCTGCAGGAGCAGCTCGACCACGCGGGCGCCTGGGACCTCGACTCCCAGCTCGAGCAGGCCATGGACGCGCTGCGCTGCCCGCCCGGCGACGCCGACGTCAGCGTGCTCTCCGGCGGCGAGCGGCGCCGGGTCGCGCTGTGCAAGCTCCTGCTGAGCCGCCCCGACCTGCTCCTGCTCGACGAGCCGACCAACCACCTCGACGCCGAGAGCGTGACGTGGCTCGAGCAGTTCCTCGAGCGCTACGAGGGCACCGTCGTCGCCGTCACCCACGACCGGTACTTCCTCGACAACGTGGCCCAGTGGATCCTCGAGCTCGACCGGGGCCGCGCCTACCCCTACGAGGGCAACTACTCGACGTACCTCGAGACCAAGCAGTCCCGCCTCAAGGTCGAGGGGCAGAAGGACGCCAAGCGCAAGAAGCGCCTCGCCGAGGAGCTCGAGTGGGTGCGCTCGAACGCCAAGGCCCGCCAGACCAAGAGCAAGGCGCGCCTCGCCCGCTACGAGGAGATGGCGGCCGAGGCCGAGAAGATGCGCAAGCTGGACTTCGAGGAGATCCAGATCCCGCCGGGCCCGCGCCTGGGCAACGTGGTCATCGAGGCCAAGGGCCTGACCAAGGGCTTCGGCGACCGGCTGCTCATCGACGACCTCACCTTCTCGCTGCCGCGCAACGGCATCGTCGGCGTCATCGGCCCCAACGGCGCCGGCAAGACGACGCTGTTCAAGATGCTCGTCGACCAGGAGTCCCCGGACGCCGGCGAGCTCAAGGTCGGCGAGACCGTCGACATCTCGTACGTCGACCAGAACCGCGGCGGCATCGACCCCAAGAAGTCGCTGTGGGAGGTCGTCTCCGACGGCCTGGACTACATCCAGGTCGGCAACGTCGAGGTGCCGAGCCGGGCGTACGTGAGCGCGTTCGGCTTCAAGGGCCCGGACCAGCAGAAGCCGGCGGGCGTGCTCTCCGGCGGCGAGCGCAACCGGCTCAACCTCGCGCTCACCCTCAAGCACGGCGGCAACGTCCTGCTGCTCGACGAGCCGACCAACGACCTCGACGTCGAGACCCTGTCGTCGCTGGAGAACGCGCTGCTCGACTTCCCGGGCTGCGCCGTGGTCGTCAGCCACGACCGCTGGTTCCTCGACCGCGTCGCGACGCACATCCTGGCGTACGAGGGCGACTCCGACTGGTTCTGGTTCGAGGGCAACTTCGAGTCGTACGAGAAGAACAAGCTCGAGCGGCTCGGGCCCGACGCGGCCCGCCCGCACCGGGTGACGTACCGCAAGCTGACGCGCGACTGACGTCGGGCAGGTCACACGGCACGGGGCGGCCACGGGGGAAGAGACCCCCGGGGCCGCTCGTTGCCACCACCGGCATGGGCATCTTCAGGCTGACCTCGCGGCGCACGGTCGACTACGGCCGTCGCGTGACCTGCGCCTGTCGCGGCTGACCGCTCCTCCTCGACCGTCAGCCCGTCAGCCCCGCTCCACCAGGAGACCCGTGTCCACCGTCCTCGCCCCCGTGCGCCGCACGCCCTTCTGGGCCCAGGTGCTGCTCGGCCTCGTGCTGGGCCTCGTCCTCGGGCTCATCGCCCGCGCCTACGACGTCGCCTGGCTGGCGACCACCCTCGACGAGGTCGGCTCGGCCTTCGTCGGCCTGCTGCGCCTGCTCGTCCCGCCGCTGGTGTTCACCGCGGTCGTCGCGAGCATCGTCAACCTCCGCGGCGTCGCGAACGCCGCGCGCCTCGCCGGGCGCACCCTGCTGTGGTTCGCCGTCACCGCCGCCGTGTCGGTCACCCTCGGCATCGTCATCGGCCTGGTCACCGACCCCGGCCGCAGCGTCACGCTCTCCACCGAGGGCGCCACCGCGCCGGAGACCACCGGCTCCTGGACCGACTTCATCGGCCAGCTGCTGCCGCAGAACCTCGTCGGCGCCTTCGGCCCCGACGGCAGCGTCCTGTCGGTGCTCGCGCTCGCCATCGCCACCGGCGTCGCGGTCCTCGCGGTCGGCCCCGAGCGCACCAAGCCGTTCACCGACCTCGTCGACGCCGTCCTCGCCGTGGTGCAGAAGGTGCTCTGGTGGGTCATCCGCCTGTCGCCGCTGGGCACGCTCGGCCTCATCGGGCGCTCGGTCGCCGAGTACGGCTGGGACCTGCTCGGCCCGCTCGCGACCTTCGCCGTCGACGTCTACGTCGGATGCCTCGTCGTGCTGCTCGTGGTCTACCCGCTGGTGCTGCGCTTCGCCGCCGGCCTGAACCCGGTCAAGTTCTTCGCCGGCGCGTGGCCCGCCCTGCAGCTCGCCTTCGTCTCGCGCAGCTCGGTGGGCACCATGCCCGTCACCCAGCGCGTCACCGAGCGCCTCGGCGTGCCCAAGGAGTACGCCTCCTTCGCCGTGCCGCTGGGCGCGACCACCAAGATGGACGGCTGCGCGGCCATCTACCCGGCGCTCGCGGCGATCACCGTCGCGCAGCTGTTCGGCGTCAGCCTCGGCCTCGGCGACTACCTGCTCATCGCGTTCGTCTCCGTGGTCGGCTCGGCCGCGACCGCCGGCCTCACCGGCGCCGTCGTCATGCTGACGCTCACGCTGTCCACGCTGGGCCTGCCGCTCGCCGGCGTCGGCCTGCTCCTCGCGATCGACCCGATCCTCGACATGGTCCGCACCATGACCAACGTGGCCGGCCAGGCGCTGGTCCCCGTCGTCGTCGCGGCCCGCGAGGGCGTGCTCGACCGCAGTGCGTACGACTCCGTGCGCGCGTTGGAGGACGTCGTGCTCGAGGCGGCCCCGGCCGCAGGGGTGCGCGCGGGGGACCCCGTCCGCGCCTGAGCGGGCCTCTGGCACCCTGTCCGGCCATGACGCGCTACACGTTCGCCTGCCCCATGCGCTGGTCGGACATGGACGCCTACGGGCACGTGAACAACGTCCGCTTCCTCACGTACCTCGAGGAGGCGCGCGTGGAGATGTTCGTCGCGCTGCACCGCGAGCAGCAGGCGCGCGCGGCGACCGGCACGAGCGAGGACGCCGCCCTCCTGGAGGGCGGCGTCCTCGTCGCGCGGCACGAGATCACGTACAAGGCGCCCCTCGTGCACCGCACCGCACCGGTGCCCATCGACGTGTGGGTGCGCACGATCGGCGGCGCGTCGTTCGAGCTGGGCTACAGCGTCCACGACGACGAGGGCTCCACGGTCTACGCGACCGCCACGTCGACCCTCGTCGCGTACGACTTCCGCAGCGCCCGCCCCCGGCGCCTGCTGGACTACGAGCGGGCGTACCTCGAGCGGTACCTCGAGGCCTGAGCCGACCCCATGAGGGGCACCCCCAGGCGCCGCCGTCGCCATGAGGGGCACCCTCAGGCCCTCCGTCGCCATGAGGGGCACCCTCAGCAGACTCGACTCTGCTGAGGGTGCCCCTCATGCGTCGCGGGTGCCTGGGGGTGCCCCTCATGGGTGACGCAGGGGCGGGTCCCGAAGGCGCACCGTGCGCAACCTGCGCACGGTGCGCACCCTGAGCGACGTCGCGGGGGCGCGGGGGCGCGGGGGCGCTCAGCCCAGCCGGTACCAGGCGGCGGTGTCCGGCGGCAGCACCGCGGGGTCCGCGAGCTCCTCGCTGGCGAGCAGCGGCGCGCCGTACGCGGGCAGGGCGAGCGGGCGCGAGGACAGGTTCACCGCGCAGACGATTCCCGGGTCGCGGGCGAAGACGAGCGTGCCCTCGGGGGAGTCGAGCCAGCGCAGGGTGCCGTCGCCGAGCGACACCTCCTCGCGGCGCAGGCGCAGCGCCGAGCGGTAGAGCGCGAGCACCGAGGACGGGTCGCCCTGCTGCGCCTCGACCGACAGGCCCGACCACGCGGCCGGCTGGGGGAGCCACGAGCCGCCGGGGCCGAAGCCGTACGAGGCGCCGTCGCGGGTCCACGGCACCGGCACCCGGCAGCCGTCGCGGCCGCGCTCGGTGCGCCCGCTGCGCTCCCACACCGGGTCCTGCAGGACCTCCTCGGGCAGGTCGGTGACCTCGGGCAGGCCGAGCTCCTCGCCCTGGTAGACGTACGCCCCGCCGGGCAGCGCGAGCATGAGCAGCGCGGCGGCCCGGGCCCGGCGCAGGCCCTGCGCGCCGCCGCCGTAGCGCGTGACGTGCCGGACGATGTCGTGGTTCGACAGCACCCACGTCGACGGGGCGCCGACCTCGTCGAGGGTCTCGATGCAGGTGTCGACGACGCGGCGCAGCGCGGCGGCGTCCCACGGCGCCTTGACGAAGTCGAAGTTGAAGCACTGGTGCAGCTCGTCGGACCGGACGTAGCGGGCCAGCCGCTGCGGGGTCGCGACCCACGCCTCGCCGACGGCCATGCGCTCGCCGTCGTACGCGTCGAGGACCTCGCGCCACGAGCGGTAGACCTCGTGGATCTCGTCGCGGTCCCAGAACGGGTGGTCGGTGCGGTCGGTGTGCCCGAGGAGCTGCTGCTCCTCGCCGACGTCCGGCATCTCGGGGTCCTTGGTGAGCCCGTGCGCGACGTCGATGCGGAAGCCGTCGACGCCGCGGTCGAGCCAGAACCGCAGGATCGCCAGGAACTCCTCGCGGACCTCCGGGTTCGCCCAGTCGAGGTCGGGCTGCTTGACGTCGAACAGGTGCAGGTACCAGTCCCCGTCGGGCAGGCGCTCCCAGGCCGGGCCGCCGAACACCGACATCCAGTCGTTCGGGGGCTCCTCGCCGGCGGGGCCGCGGCCGGGGCGGAACACGTACCGCGCCCGCTCGGGCGAGCCGGGACCGGCGGCGAGCGCGGCGCGGAACCACGCGTGCTCGTCGGAGGTGTGGTTGGGGACGAGGTCGACGACGACGCGCAGGCCCAGGGCGTGCGCGTCCGCGACGAGCGCGTCGGCGTCGGCGAGCGTCCCGAACTGCGGCTCGATGTCGCGGTAGTCGGCGACGTCGTAGCCGCCGTCGGCCATGGGGGACGGGTAGAACGGGGTGATCCACACCGCGTCGACCCCGAGGTCGCGCAGGTACGGCAGCCGCGAGCGGATGCCGGGCAGGTCGCCCACGCCGTCGCCGTCGGCGTCGGCGAAGCTGCGGACGTACACCTGGTAGATCACCGCGTCGCGCCACCACGGCACGGGGGCCGCGGCGGGGGACGACGACGGGGCGGGGAGGGCTTCGGTCACGGGCCGCTAGTCTGCCCGCCCGGCCCGCGCGGGGTGAGACCGAGGTCCTGCGGGGTGGGCACCGTCGCCGGGTGGTCGGCGTCCACCTGCACGTTGACGAGGCTGTCCGCGGCCATGACGAGGTAGTCCCACAGGGCGCGCTCGGCGTCGGGGGCCAGCCGCGCCTCGTCGACCGCGACCCGCATGCGGCGCAGCCACGCGTCGCGCTCGGCGGTGCCGATGCGGAACGGCCCGTGCCGCATCCGCAGCCGCGGGTGGCCCCGCTGCTCGGAGTACGTCCGCGGCCCGCCCCAGTACTGCTCGAGGAACAGGGTGAGCCGCTCGCGCGCCGGGCCCGGGTCGTCCTGCTCGGGGTAGAGCGGGCGCAGCACGGGGTCCTCCCACACGCCCTCGTAGAAGCGCTCGACGATCCGCGCGAAGGTCTCGTGCCCGCCGACGGCCGCGTAGAAGGCGGGGCCCGGGCGGGCGGGGTCGGGGCTCACCCCGTGCGTCGGCTCGCTCATGCCCCCATCATCGCCCGTCCGGCGTACGCACCCGGGGGGCGGGCGCGCCGAAGCACAGGGGGTGAGCCCTGCCACCAGCACGACCCGCCGGCGCTGGGTCCCGCGCCTGCGCACCGCACCCGCCGCGACGGCCCCGGCGACGGGCGCCCCCGCACCCGCCGCGCCCGCCCAGGTCGCCACCACGTCCCCCGCCCCCGGCGCCGCCTGGACGGTCGCCGACCCGCTGCTGCACCTGCTGCGCCGCGCGACGTACGGCCCGACGCCGGCGTCGGTGGCGGCGGCGCGCGCCCTCGGCGCGGGCGCCTGGCTCGAGCAGCAGCTCGCCCCCGGCAGCATCCCCGACCCGGTGTGCGACGAGGTCGTCGGCCGGCTGGAGGGCCTGCGCTGGGAGATCTGGGAGGTCCGCGACCGCCTGTCCAGCTTCGGCAGCTGGACGATGATGGGCCGCCTCACCACCGCGGCCGTCGCGCGCGCCGTGTGGAGCGAGCGCCAGCTGCTCGAGGTCATGGTCGACTTCTGGGGCAACCACCTCAACGCGACCTGCCCCTCGAGCGAGGTCTGGGACAACCGGGCCCACTACGACGAGACCGTGCTGCGGCGCCACGCGCTCGGCACCTTCTCCGACATGCTCGTGGCGGCCACCACGCACCCGGCGATGCTGCGCTACCTCGACGGCGCCTCGTCCACCGACCGCGCGCCCAACGAGAACCTCGGGCGCGAGCTGCTCGAGCTGCACACGGTCGGCATCGGCGCGGGCTACACCGAGGCCGACGTCCGCACGAGCGCCCTCATCCTCACCGGCCTGTCGGTCAACTCGGACTCGGGGGAGTACCAGTACAAGCCGTGGAACCACTGGGTCGGCCCCGTGTCGATCCTCGGGTTCAGCCACGCCAACGCCACCGAGGTCGGCGGGCACGACGTGGCGGTGGCGTACCTGCGGCACCTCGCGGCGCACCCGTCGACCGCCCGGCACCTCGCGCACAAGCTCTGCGTGCGCTTCGTGGCCGACGAGCCCCCGGCCGCGCTGGTGGACCGCCTCGCGGCGCTCTACCTCGCCGAGGGCACGGCGATCGTGCCGGTGCTGCGCGCCCTCTTCACGAGCCCCGAGTTCGCCGCGTCCGTCGGGGCCAAGACCAAGCGGCCGTACGAGGACCTCGTCTCGACCCTGCGGGTCCTGCAGGTGCGGCCGGAGGCCACCGGCACGAAGGGCATGGACGCGTTCGGCTGGCAGGCCGAGGGCCTGGGCCAGCGGCCGCTCGCGTGGCCGGCGCCGAACGGCTACCCGGACGTCGCCGCCGCGTGGCAGTCCCCGGCGATGACGCTCGGGCGCTGGAACATGCACCGCGCGCACGTCGACGCCTGGTGGTCGAAGGAGCTGACCCGGCCCACGCCGCGCCAGCTGCTGCCCGCCACGCTCCCGGCGACGTACGGCGAGCTGGTCGACGCGATGTGCCTGCGCCTGGTCCAGCGGACGGTCGCGGCGCCGCAGCGCGCGGCCCTGCTCGCCTTCCTCGGCAAGACCGCGAGCACGGCGGTGAAGCCCACCGACGGCGCCGTGCAGTGGAACCTCGGCGAGCTCGCCGCCCTCATCCTCGACAGCCCCTACTTCCAGGTCCGGTGACCCCGATGAGCGCTCCCTGCACCTGCCCCCACGAGACGCCCGCCCCGACCGGCATGAGCCGGCGCACGCTGCTGCGCGGCGCGGCCGCCGTGGCCGGCCTCGCCGCGCTGGAGAGCACGACGCTCTCGACGCGCCTGGCCTTCGGCGCGACGGCGTACACCGGCGACGTCCTCGTCGTCCTGTCGCTGCGCGGCGGGTTCGACGGCCTGTCGTGCGTGGTCCCGCACGGCGACCCCGCCTACTACGCCAACCGGCCCGGCATCGGCGTACCGAAGGCGGCGCTGCTGGCGCCGGACGCGATGTTCGGCCTGCACCCCGCCATGGCGCCGCTGCTGCCGTTCTGGCAAGCCGGCACCTTCGGGGCCGTTCACGCCGTCGGCCAGGCCTCGCCCACGCGCTCGCACTTCTCCGCCATGGAGGAGATGGAGCGGGCCGCGCCCGGCTCCTCGGCGCGCACCGGCTGGCTCGACCGCACCCTCGGCCTCAGCGCCGCGACAAGCGCTTTCCAGGGCACGTACGTCGGCAGCGGCGGCTCGCCCTCCGCCTTCGCCGGCCCCGTCGCCGAGATGGCGATGCGCAGCGTCGACAGCTTCAGCCTCAGCGGGGTGGACGCCAAGAACCGCGCCCGCTGGGAGACGGCGCTCAAGGCCATGCACGACGGCGCCCCGCCCGTGCTCGCCGCGCCCGCCGCCACGACCCTGGCCGCCACCGCGACCACCGGCGCGCTCGCCGCGCAGGGCTACGCGCCCGCCAACGGCGCGGCCTACCCCTCGGGCGGGCTCGGCTCGGCGCTCAAGGAGGTCGCGCGCCTGGTCAAGGCCGGCGTCGGCCTGCAGGCGGCGGCGGTGGACTACGGCGACTGGGACATGCACGCGGGCCTCGGCCGCGCGGACTCCGGCTGGATGCGCGACAAGCTCACGGAGCTGTCCAGGGCCCTCGCCGCGTTCGCCACCGACCTCGGCCCGGCGATGTCCGGCGTCACCCTCGTCACCCTGTCCGAGTTCGGCCGCCGGGTGAAGGAGAACGCGTCCGGCGGCGTGGACCACGGGCACGGCAACGCCGTGCTCATGCTCGGGGGCGGGGTCGTCGGCGGCCGGGTGCACGGCACCTGGCCGACGCTGGCGGCCGGCGCGCTCGTCGGCGGCGACCTGCGCGGCACCACGGACTACCGGGCGATCCTCGGCGAGGTGCTGCAGAAGCGCTGCGGGGCGGGCTCGCTCAGCACGGTGTTCCCGGGCCTCGCGGCGACGACGTCCGGGGTCGTGCGCGCCCGGTCCTGACCGGTGCGCGGGCCGCAGGGCGCCGGCGCTCCAGGAGCGCCGGCGCCCCCGCTCACGACGCGGGGCTGGGCGCCGGCTGCCGGGGCCGCGCCCAGGCCGCGAGCCGCTCCGGCGGCAGCGGCCGGGCCAGGTGGTAGCCCTGGCCGTACCGCCACCCGGCGCGCACGAGCAGGCGCTGCTGCTCCGCGGTCTCGATGCCCTCCGCGACGCCGTACAGCCCGAGGCCCTCGGCCAGCCGGGCGACGGCCTCGACGACCGCGCCGGCGCGCGGGTCGGGGAGCGGGTCGACGAACGAGCGGTCGAGCTTGAGCCCGTCCACGGGCAGGTGCAGCAGGCGCCCCAGCGACGAGTAGCCCGTGCCGAAGTCGTCCACCGAGACGGGGACGCCGCGCTCGCGCAGCCCCTGCAGCACCGGGACGGTGCGCTCGGGGTCCTCCATGACCGCCGACTCGGTGAGCTCCACGGCCACCCGGTCGTACGGGACGCTGTGCCGCGCCACCGCCGCGTCCAGGGTCTCCAGGAGCGGGCCGTGGCGCAGGTGCCGCGCGCTGACGTTCACCGTGACCACGCCGACGTCGAGGCCCTGCCCGCGCCAGGCGGCGAGCTGGGCGACGGCCCGGTCGACGACGAGCTCGCCGAGCGCCACGACGAGGCCGCCGGACTCGGCGAGGGGCACGAACACGTCGGGCCCGACCCGCCCGTGCAGCGGGTCCTCCCACCGCGCGAGCGACTCCACGCCCACGACGGCGCCGGTGCGCAGGTCGACGATCGGCTGGTAGTGCAGCTCGAGCGCGCCGTCGGCCAGGGCGCGGCGCAGGCGGGCGAGCAGGCTCAGGCGGGCGGTCGGGTCGTCCGTCCGGGCGTCGTAGACGGCCGCGCCGCCGCGCCCGGCGCGCTTGGCCCGGTACATCGCGGCGTCGGCGTGCGCGAGCAGCTCGACGGCGTCCTGGGCGTCGGACGGGTAGAGGCTCACGCCGAGCGAGGCGCCGACCCCGTCCCGCACCTGCTCGCCGGTCCCGACGAGCGGGGCCGCGAGCCCGGCGCGCAGCGCCGCCGTCACCGCGACGGCGTGCTCGGGGCCCACCCCGGGCCCGTGCAGCACCACCATGAACTCGTCGCCGCCGTGGCGGGCGATCAGCGAGCCGGCGGGCGCCTCGGCGCGCAGGACGTCCGCCACGTGCGCGAGCAGCCGGTCCCCGGCGCCGTGCCCGTGCGCGTCGTTGATGTCCTTGAAGTCGTCGACGTCGAGGTAGAGCAGCGCGACCTGCTCGCCCCGCTCCTGCGCCGCCGCGAGGACGTCGGCGAGGTCGCGCTCGAGCGCGGCCCGGTTGAGCAGCCCGGTCAGCGGGTCGTGGTACGCGAGGTGCGCGAGCCGGTCCTCGAGCGCCCGGCGCTCGGAGATGTCCCGCAGGTAGCCGGTGAAGCGGGGCTCGCCGTCGACGTCGCTGCGCGTCATCGTCAGCTCCACCGGGAGCCGGCTGCCGTCGCGCCGCACGGCCTCGAGCTCGAGGCGCCGGCCGAAGCGGCCCGAGGGCTCCTGCTGCGCGTTGCGGGCGACGCCCGCGTCGTGCCCCGCCCGCATCTCCGGCGGCACCACGAGCGACGACAGCGGCACCCCGAGCGCCTCCTCGCGGGCCCAGCCGAAGCTCACCTCGGCCGCGCGGTTCCACTCGGTCACCCGTCCCCGGGCGTCCATGACCACGACGGCGTCCATCGCGGTGGCGAGCACGGAGCGCGTGGTCTCGCGGCTGCGGCGGGCCTCCCGCAGCGAGGCGCGCAGCGACACCTCGCTCACCGCGCTGGCGGCGAGGTCGCGCAGGACCTGCGCGTCGTCCTCGGTCCAGCCGTGCGGGAGGCGGTCCACGACGCAGAGCACGCCCAGCACCCCGCCGCCCGGGGCCAGCAGGGGCTCGCCGAGGTACGCCCGGACGCCGTGCGCCTCGAGCCGTGCGGGGTCGGTCGCGCCACCCAGGCGCCGTACGTCCTCGACCGCGACGGGGCGCGCCTGCGCGGCGACCCGTCCGCACAGGTCGGCGACCGCGGGGAACCGCTCCGGCAGCGGCGCGTGGTCGCTGCGCTGGGACAGCACGTGCTGCTCCGGCCCGTCGAGGAGGGACAGCAGCGCGACGGGCGCCCCGCAGGCGGCGGCGGCCGCCCGGGTCAGGCGGTCCAGGGCCGCCCGGTCGACGTCGCCGAGCCGCAGCCGCGGCCGCGCGGGCCCTCCCTCGTCGTGCACGTGCAGCACCGCGCCCCCCGGGTCGGCGCGCCCGCGGGTCGGGCGCAGCGCGGTCCATGATCGACAGGGCAGCGCCGCACCTTGAGCGACGGGTCAGGACGTCGCGCTGCGGACCTCCCGGCCCGACGCCGTGCGCGGGTCGGTGCCCGAGCGCTCCAGCTGCTCGGCGGCCACCGCGACGTTGCGCTGCATCTCCCCGAACACGATGCCGTGGAACGGCCAGACCGAGGCCCAGTACGCGTGCCCGGCCAGCCCGTGCGGGTGGAACAGGGCGCGCTGGCGGAAGACGGTGCGCCCCTGCTCGTCCCGCTCGACGAGCAGCTCGAGCCACGCCAGTCCCGGCACCCGCATCTCCGCGCGGAGCCGGATGAGGCGCGGCTCGTCGACCTCCTCCACCCGCCACCAGTCCAGGGCGTCGCCGACGTAGAGGTCGTCGGGGTCGCGCCGGCCCCGGCGCAGCCCGGGCCCGCCCTGCAGCCGGTCGAGCAGCCCCCGCACCCGCCAGGCGAGCGGGAAGGAGTACCAGCCGCGCTCGCCGCCGATGCCCTCCAGGACCCGCCAGAGCGACTCCGGCGAGGCGTCGACGACGCGCGAGCGGTCGTCGGTGTAGAGGCTGCCCCCGGCCCAGTCCGGGTCGCTGGGCAGCGGGTCGCTGGGGGCGCCGTACGTGGTCGCCGACGACCAGCGCGTCGGCACCTGCAGCTCGCGGATGCGCGTGAGGGCGAGCTCCACCGCGCGGTCGAAGCCGACGAGCCCGCCGGGCGGGTCGGGGACGTACTGCGCGATGTCGTGCTCGGAGCACACGACCGTGTTGCGCAGCGACTCCACGAGCGGGCGGGCGATGGCGTTCGGCACCGGCGTGATGACCTCGACCCAGTGGCTCGACAGCCGGGGGGTCAGCACCGGCACCGGGACGATGAGCCGCTTGCGCAGCCCGGCGATGCGCGCGTACCGCTGCATCATCTCCTCGTACGACAGCACGTCCGGACCGCCGATGTCGAAGGTGCGGCTCACCTCGGGCGGCAGCTCCGCGGCGCCCACGAGGTAGCGCAGCACGTCGCGGATGGCGATCGGCTGGATCCTGCTCTTGACCCACTTCGGGGTGACCATGGCCGGCAGCCGCTCGGTGAGGTAGCGCAGCATCTCGAAGGACGCCGAGCCCGAGCCGATGATGACCGCGGCGCGCAGGACGGCGGTCGGGCGCGTGGAGTCCAGGAGGATCTCGCCGACCTCGGCCCGCGAGCGCAGGTGCTGGCTCAGCTCCTCGTCCTCGGGGAGCAGCCCGCCGAGGTAGACGATGCGCCCGGTGCCCGCCGCGCGGGCGGCGCGGGCGAAGGTGCGCGCCGTGGTGCGGTCGGTGATCTCGAACGACGGGCCGGTGCCGAGGGCGTGGATGAGGTAGTACGCGACGTCGACGCCCTCCAGCGCCCGGCGGACCCCCTCGGGGTCGGTGGCGTCGGCCTCGACGACCTCCACCTCGCCGGCCCACGGCTGGTCGCGCACCTTCGCGCGCGCCCGGGTCATCACCCGCACCCGGTAGCCGGCGGACAGGAGCTCGGGGACGAGGCGCCCGCCGATGTAGCCGGTCGCGCCGGTGACGAGGCACAGCCGCCCCGGGCGGGCGGGCGCAGGACTGGGGTCCGTCATGGCGTCGAGCCTCCCCCGGGACGGGCCGTGCTGCACCCGGGGAGCCCGCACGACCCGTACGGCCCTGCGCCCGGGACCATCGGCCCGGGCCGCGCGGGTGGACCCGGGGCCCAGCCCTTGATGCGGAGCGTGACTGTCTCGACACTCGACGTCATGAGCACGGAAGCCACCTCCCGGGCGCCGCAGCGCGCCCCCCACCTCGCCAGCACGTCCTGGCGGGGGACCGCCCGGCGCGCGCTGGCCGCCGGGCTCGCCACCGGGGCCGCCCTGGGCGTCGCCGGGCCGGCCGCCGCAGCCGGGCCGGAGCCGCGGCCGGCAGCGGTCCAGCCGCTGAAGGACCGGTGGGGCGACGACACCACGGGCGAGGGCGGCAAGGCCGCCGCCCTCGACGGGGTGTGGCGCGCCGAGCGCGACCTCGGCTCGCTGTCCACGATCACCCGGGCCTACGGGGCGCAGGCCGTGTGGGCCACCCGGGACGCCGCGGGGCGCACCGTGACCGGCAAGGGCGTCACCGTCGCGGTGATCGACACCGGCGTGGCCGCGGTGCCGGGCCTCGACGCCCCCGGCAAGGTGCTCAACGGCCCCGACCTCAGCTACGACAGCCAGCAGGCCGGGACGCGCTACGTCGACGGCTACGGCCACGGCACGCACATGGCGGCGATCGTCGCCGGGCGCGACAGCGCGGTCCGCGCCGGCACCGAGCGCGACCCGCGGCACTTCGTGGGCGTGGCGCCGGACGCGCGCATCCTCAGCGTGAAGGTCGGCGCGAGCGACGGCGGCGCCGACGTCAGCCAGGTCATCGCCGCGGTCGACTGGGTCGTCGCCCACCGGGCCGAGACCGGCACGCGGGTCATCAACCTCTCGTACGGCACCCTCTCGCAGCAGCCCGCCGCGGTGGACCCGCTTGCCCGCGCCGTCGAGAACGCCTGGCGCAAGGGCATCGTGGTCGTGGCCAGCGCCGGCAACGACGGGCTGGCCAGCCCGCGCCTGGCGATGCCCGCCGAGGACCCGTACGTCATCGCCGTCGGGGCCGTCGACCACCGCGGCACGCCGGACCCCCGGGACGACCAGGTCGGGTCCTTCACCAACGGCGGCAGCACCGCCCGCCGCCCCGACGTGCTCGCCCCCGGCAAGTCCGTGGTCTCGCTGCGCGTGCCGGGCTCGGACGCCGACCGCCACCACCCGGAGGGGCGCCTGCCGGGCGACGCCGCCGGCCGCTTCTTCCGCGGCAGCGGCACGTCGCAGGCGGCGGCCGTGGTCTCCGGCTCGGTCGCCCTGCTGCTGCAGGCCCGCCCGTCGCTGACCCCCGACCAGGTCAAGGCGCTCCTGCGCGGCACGGCCGACCCGCTGGCGGTGGGGCACCCG
The DNA here is from genome assembly GCF_003594885.1 of Vallicoccus soli. NCBI lineage: Bacteria > Bacillati > Actinomycetota > Actinomycetes > Motilibacterales > Vallicoccaceae > Vallicoccus > Vallicoccus soli. The sequence continues at coordinate 582,779 of NZ_QZEZ01000002.1, read as the reverse complement.
GCGATGGGCGCCGGCGTCATCGACCTCAAGGGCGCCCTCGCTGCTCCGGCCCCCACCGCGCGGCAGGCCTGGCCGGCCTCCACCGGCCTCGGCACCCTCGAGGCGAGCCGCGGCGGCGACCACGTCGTCGACCCGGCGAACGGCCGCGCCCTCTTCGGGGAGGTGGACGCCCTCGGCGCCCCCTTCAGCTCCGCGCGCTGGGTGGCGGCCTCGACCGCCGGCACGGCGTGGTCCGGCGGCGCGTGGAACGGGCGCACCTGGACGGGCACCGGCTGGGCCACGGGCGGGTGGGCCCCCGCGGCCTGGACCGGCACCTCGTGGTCCGGCCTCGACTGGTCGACGCGCAGCTGGTCGGCCGACGCCTGGGCCGCCCGCAGCTGGCGCGGCACCGACTTCCTCGCCCGCAGCTGGCGGGGCAGCACCTGGCTGGCGCGCAGCTGGCGCGGCTTCTGACCGACCCCCTGCCGTCCGTGGTGGGCGGGGTCGTGGCGGCGGGGACGCGTCCGGGGGGCGCGTCCCCGCCGTCGTGCTCAAGCGGGGCGGCGGGGCGCCGATGGTGGGCCGTGGGGAAGATCGTCGAGCGGTGCCGCCGCCTGCGCGTCGAGCCGGTGCACGCGCTCGTGGCGCTGCAGGCCGCGCTGGCCGGCGGCGTGCTGCTGCTCACCCCCGGGGCCGGGAACGCCTCCGCGCTGTGGTGGTGGGCGCTGCTGCCGCTCTTCGCCGCGGCCGAGGTCCTCGTCGTCCACGTGCCGACCGAGCGCAGCTCGCACGCCCACACGCTCCGCGAGGTGCCGGCCGTCCTCGGGCTGGTCTTCCTCGCCCACCACGACTACGTCCTGGCCCACGTCCTCGGCAGCACGCTGGCGCTGCTGCTCTGGGCGCGCCAGCGCGGGACCAAGCTCGCCTTCAACGCCACGATGTTCGCCCTCGAGGCGTCCGTCGGCAGCGCGCTGTACCCCCTCCTGCTGGGCGGGGCCGAGGCGTCGGACCCGCGGGGCTGGACGGCGGCGCTGGCCGCGGTCCTCGTGACCGACCTGCTGGCCGCGGCCGCCGTGACCGCCGCCATCAGCGCGTCGGAGGGCCGCTACGACGGCCAGCTGCTCCGCGAGGCGCTGCGCGGGGGCCTCGTGGCGGCGATGATCAACACCTGCCTGGCGCTGCTCGTGGTGGTGCTCGTGCTGGAGAGCCCGGGCGCGCTGCCGCTGCTCGGCGCCGTGCTCCTGCTGCTCGTGGCCGGGTACCGGGCGTACGTCCGGCTCGGCAGCGGGTACGGGCGGCTGCAGCTGCTCTACCGCTTCGTCGGCGCCGCGCAGCGCCCGGGCGAGGGCGGCGCCACGGCGGCCGCCCTGGCGGAGGACGCGCGGGAGCTGCTCCGGGCGGACCGGGCCGAGCTCGTGCTGCTCCCGGGGGCCGGCGGGCCGGGCGCGCGGACCGCGGCCGTGCGCGACGGCGGTGTGAGCACCCGGGACTGGGACGGGTCGCCGGCGCCCGACGACGCGTGGTGGCGCCCCGCCCTGGACGGCGAGCCCGTCCTGCTGCGCCACGCGGGCCGCCCGCGCGGCACCGGCGACGGGCCGGCGGCGGCCCCCCGCGACGGCATCGCGGTGCCGCTGCGGGCCGAGGGGGTGCGCGGCGCGCTCGTCGTCGCCGAGCGCCTCTTCGAGGAGGAGACCTTCAGCCAGCAGGACCTGCGGCTCCTGGAGACCCTCGGCGCGCACGCCGCCGTGGCCCTGGACCGCGCGCGCCTCGTCGACCGGCTGCGCGCGGTCGCCGCGCAGCGCGAGCACGAGGCCCTGCACGACGCCCTCACCGGGCTGCCCAACCGGCGCTGGCTCACCGCGCAGCTGGACGCCCTGCTGCGCGCCGGCGACGCGGGCGCCCTCGTACTGCTCGGGCTCGACGACTTCCGCGACGTGAACGACACCCTCGGGCACAGCGCGGGCGACGCCCTGCTGCGCAGCGTCGCCGACCGCCTGCGGACCGCGGCGCCCGGGGCGGTGGCCCGCCTCGGGGGCGACGAGTTCGCGGTCCTGCTGCCCGGGGTCGCGGTCGACGCCGCCGTGGACGTCGCCGCGGCGCTCGCGCACGGGGTCGGGCGCGCGGCTGACGTGCAGGGCCTGGCGGTCACGGTGCAGGCGAGCGCCGGCGTGGCCGGCCTCGGCGCCGGCCGCGGCCCGGGGCCCGCCGGGGGCCCCGCGACCGCGGAGGCGCTGCTCTCCGCGGCGGACGTGGCGCTGTGCCGGGCCAAGGAGCGGCGCAGCGCCGTGGAGGCGTACCGGCCCGAGGACGGGGAGGCGACGCGGCGGCGCATGGTGCTCGCGCGCGACCTGCCGCGCGCCCTGGAGGACGGCATCGAGGTGTGGTTCCAGCCGCAGGCGCGCGCCGCGGACGGCGCGGTCACCGGTGCGGAGGCGCTGCTGCGCTGGGAGCACCCGCGCTACGGGGCCGTCCCGCCGCCGGAGGTGGTCGCGGTGGCGGAGCGCACCGGGCTGCTGCGCCGCCTCACCGACCGCGTCCTCGCCGCGGCGCTCGCGGCGCGCGCCGACTGGGCGCGGGCCGGGCACGAGCTGGACGTCTCGGTGAACGTCACGGCGGCGGACGTGGCGGACGAGGGGCTCGTCGCCGCCGTCGCCGCGGCGCTCGCCGGCACCGCCACGCCGCCCGCGCGGCTCACCGTCGAGATCACCGAGAGCGGCGCCATGGAGGACCCCGAGCGGTGCCTCGCCGTGCTCGACCGGCTCGCCGGCCTCGGCGTGCGCCTGAGCGTCGACGACTTCGGCACCGGGCACAGCTCGCTGGCCTACCTCGACCGCCTGCCGGTGCACGAGGTCAAGGTGGACCGCTCCTTCGTCGCACGCCTGGACGCGGCCGGCTCCGACGCCACCGTGGTGCGCACCACCGTGGCGCTGGCGCACCAGCTGGGGCTGCAGGTGGTCGCGGAGGGCGTGGAGGTCCCCGCGCAGTGGCGGGCGGTCGCCGACCTGGGCTGCGAGCTCGTGCAGGGCTACGGGCTGGCCCGGCCCCTGCCCCCCGAGGCGGTCCTCGCCTGGCTCGACGCGCACCGGGCCGGGGCAGGACCGGGCCTGCGGGGTCAGCCCGCCGCGTCGCGCGGCTGAGCGCCCGCACCCTCGGCGCCGGGCCCCTGCGCGCCCGTCCACATCATCCGCTGGAACGGGAACGGCACGCCCTCGCGGTCGAAGGCTGCGGTGATGCGCTGGCGCAGCTCGCGCGCGACGTCCCACTGCTTGAGCGGCACCGTCTTGACCACGGCGCGCACGACGAGGGCGTCGGCCGTGGTCGCCTCCACGCCCCACACCTCCGGCTCCTCGAGCACCAGCTCGGCGAAGGCGGGGTCCTCGGCGAGGGCGTGCGCCTCGGCCTGCATGATCGAGCGCACCTTCGCCACGTCGGTGCCGGGCGCGACCTGCATGTCGAGCACCGCCCGCGCCCAGCCCTGGCTCATGTTGCCGACGCGCAGGACCTCGCCGTTGCGGACGTACCAGACCGTCCCGTCGACCGACCGCAGCCGGGTGATGCGCAGGCCCACCGCCTCGACGCTGCCGGACGCCTCGCCGAGGTCGACGACGTCGCCGACGCCGTACTGGTCCTCGAGGATCATGAACATGCCGGACAGGAAGTCCTTGACGAGCGTCTGCGCGCCGAAGCCGAGCGCCACGCCGAGGATCCCGGCGCTCGCCAGCAGCGGCGCGATGTCGAGGCCGAGCTCGGCGAGCACCATGAGCCCGGCGATGGAGAAGACGACGCCGGTGGTGACGCTGCGCAGGACCGAGCCCATCGTCTCCGCGCGCTGCTTGCGGCGCTCGGACACCAGGGGGCTGTCGTAGAGCAGCTCGCGCGCCTTGCCGCGCTGCAGCGCACCGGGCACCGTGCCCTCGCCGACCCGGGCGGCCAGGCGGGTGATGAGCCGGTGCAGCAGCCGGCGCAGGACGACCGCCACGAGCAGGACGAACAGCACCGTCGCGGGCTTGGCGACGACCCAGTCCGAGGAGCGCGCGAGCCACTCGCTGCCGGTCACGTCGTAGACCCGCCGGCACAGGGACTCCGCCTGCGCCGGGTCCTGCCAGCACGCCAGGCCCGGGGTCGCCTCCTGGTCGTCGCCGGTGAGGCGGGCCACGAGGTCCTCCAGCGACGGCGTCGCGGCGCCCGAGGGCGTCGGCGTCGGGGCCGGGACGGCGGCGCCCGGGGTGGCGGCGGGCGCGGGGGCGGCGAGCGGGGACGGCACGGGGTCCTCTCGGGGACGGGGTCGGGTCGCGGTCGAGGCTAGCCAGCGGCGCCCAGGGGCAGGCCGGTGCGCGCCGCGGCGAAGGCGAGGGAGTCCGCGCTGAGCGCCACGGTGCGGGTCACCGAGCGCGCCCCGTGCCCGACGTCGCCCTCGCGGCGCAGCAGCACCGGGCGCGGTCCGCTGGTCGCGTGCTGCAGGGCGGCGCAGAGCTTGCGCGCGTGCAGCGGGTCGACGCGGGTGTCGCCGTCGAAGACGGTGAAGAGCACCGCCGGGTAGTCGACCCCCTCGCGCACCCGGTGGTACGGCGAGTACGACAGCAGCCAGCCCAGCTCCTCGGGGTCCTCGGCGGTGCCGTACTCGTCGTTCCAGGTCGCGCCGAGCCCGAACCGCTCGTAGCGGACCATGTCGAGCAGCGGCGCGCTGCAGACGACGGCGGCGAACAGGTCGGGCCGCTGCGTCAGGGCCGCGCCCACGAGGAGCCCGCCGTTCGACCCGCCGCTGACCGACAGCTGCTCGCGCGTCGTCCACCCCTCGGCCAGCAGGTGCTCGGCGGCGGCGTGGAAGTCGTCGAACACGGCCTGCTTGTGCTCGCGCATGCCGGCCCGGTGCCACGCCTCGCCCTCCTCGGAGCCGCCGCGCAGGTTCGCCACCACGTAGACCCCGCCGGCCTCGACCCACGCGAGCGTGCTCGCGGAGTAGCCCGGGGCCAGCGGCACGCCGAACCCGCCGTACCCGTAGAGCACGGTCGGGCGCGGGCGGTCGGGGCCGTCGCCGTCGGCCGCCGGGGACACCACGAACATCCGCACCCGCGTGCCGTCCGCCGAGCGGTAGACGACCTGGCGCGTGCGCACCGGCGGCACCTGCACGGAGCCCGGCGGGCGGGCCCAGACCGAGACCTCGCCCGTCGTGGCGTCGTAGCGGTGCACCGTCGGCGGCGTCACGTGGTCCGTGTAGGAGAACCAGGCCTCGTGCCCGCCCTCGGGCCGCTCGCGCAGCCCGCCGACCGACCCCAGGCCGGGCAGGTCGAGCGAGCCCCGGCGCGCCCCCGTCGCGAGGTCGTGCACGCTCACCTCGCCCACGGCGTGCCGCGTCCACGAGACCAGCAGCAGCGGCTCGGCGAGGGCCTCGCCGTCGAGGACCGCGTAGGACTCGAGCACCGCCTCGGGGTCCTCCGGGACCAGGTCGCGCCACCCCCCGTGCGCCGGGTCGGCGGGGTCGGCCACCGCGAGGCGGCCGCGCGGGGCGTCGCGGTCGGTCAGGACGTACGCCCGCCCGTCGCGCCCCACGTGCAGCGAGGTCTGCGCGTCCACCCCCTGCTGGACCGGGCGCAGGTCCGGCGCCCCCGGCGAGGACGCCGACAGGTCGGCCAGCCACAGGTCGTTGCGCGGCGCGGTCCCGGCGGACGCCGACACGGCCAGCCAGCGCCCGTCGAGGCTCACCGAGACCCCGTAGTAGTTGGTCCTCTCCAGGCCGGCCCCGAGGACCTCGACGTCCTCGGCGGGGTCGGTGCCCAGCCGGTGCAGCCACACCCTCCGGTGGTACTGCTCCTCGCCCGCGGGTACCTGCTCCGGCGCCAGGCGCCGGACGTAGTAGTACGCCCGCCCGCCCGGCAGCCAGGCCACCGGGGAGTAGCGGGCGCGGTCGACCGGGCCGTCGACGACCTCGCCGGTGGCGACGTCGAGCACCCGCAGCACCGACTCCTCCGTGCCGCCCTCGGACACCTGGTACGCCAGCAGGCCGCCCTCCTTGCTCGGCTGCCAGGCGTCGAGCGTGGTGAGGCCGGACGGGTCCAGCGCGACCGGGTCGACGAGCACCCGCTCCGTGCCGTCGGGGTCGACCGTGAGCAGGACGCCGTGCTCCTGCCCCGCCGTGCGGCGCACGAGGAAGCGCCGCTCGCCGCGCCAGACCGGGGGCGACTCGACGCCGGCGCCCAGCAGGGCGCGCAGGCGCCCGCGCAGGTGCTCGCGCCCGGGCAGCGCCTCGAGCCGCGCGGCGCACAGGGCGTCCTGGGCCGCCGACCAGGCGGCGGTGCGCGGGTCGTCGGGGTCCTCGAGCCAGCGGTAGGGGTCGGCCACCCGGTGCCCGTGCAGCTCCTCGACGAGGTCCAGCCGGTCGGCCGGGGGGTAGTCGGGACGGGTCTCGGGCGCGGCGGGGGAGGGCTGGCTCGTCACGGGCGCGAGCCTAGGGCGCGGGACCGACCGGTCGCCGGGCCGCGGCGCGGCGCCGCGCCCGCGCGCACCCCGCCGCGCCCGCGCGCATTGACGGTGGCGGGAGCGGGGTGCGAAGGGCGACACTCGTGCCCAACGCCGGCGTGAGCCACACGCCGGGCGCCCCCGAGGAGGCCCCCGATGGCCCACGCGCTGGTCCTCAACGCGACGTACGAGCCGCTCTGCGTCGTGCCGCAGCGCCGCGCCCTCGTCCTCGTCCTGTCCCGCAAGGCGGTAGCCCTGGAGGCCTCCGGCGTCGTCGTGCGCGCGGCGGCGCTGAGCGTCGACGCCCCGGCGGTCGTGCGGCTCGTGCGGTTCGTCAAGGTGCCCTACCGCGGCCCCGTCCCCCTGACGCGGCGCGCGGTGTTCGCCCGCGACGGGGGGCGCTGCGCGTACTGCGGGGGGTCGGCGGCGACGATCGACCACGTGGTCCCGCGCAGCCGCGGCGGGCGGCACGAGTGGGGCAACGTCGTCGCGGCCTGCCACCGCTGCAACCACGTCAAGGGCGACCGGCACGTGGCCGAGCTCGGCTGGCGGCTGCGCCACCCGCCCGGGCAGCCGGTGGGGCAGGCGTGGCGCATCCTGGGGACGGGGCGCAGCGACCCCTGCTGGGGGCCGTACCTCGCGGCCTTCGGCGGCGAGGACCTCGGCGTCGCCCCCGCCAGCGCGTAGGCGCCGCGGGGGCGGGCAGCCGAGGGGCCCGGGCCGAGGGCGGCCCGGTGGACGCGGGAGGTGGGGGCGGTGCAGCTCCCGGAGGGACCGGGGCCGTGGCTCGCCGCGGCCGCGGCGGCGCTCGCGCTGGGGGCCGGCCTGCGCCGGGCGCCGGGGGTGCTCCGGGCGGCGCCGCGGGTCCCGCCGCGCGACCCGCCGCTGGAGCGGCTGGCCCGCGACCTGCACCGGCTGCTGGGCGAGCTCGAGCGCATCGAGCGCTCCGACCTGCCGGCCAAGGCGGCGCGGCTGCGGGCGACCGCGCTGGCGTACGACGACGTGCTGCTCGCCGCGGCCCGGGCGCTCGAGGCCGTCGACCTGCCGCCGGCGGTCGCGCCGCCGCTGCCCGCGGCGCAGCGGATCGAGGTCGAGGCCGCGCTGGCGCGCCAGGGGCTGCGCTGGTGAGCCGCGCCCGCCGTCCCGTCGGCGGTGGCCGCTAGCGTCCCGCCCATGACCGCCGGGGGCAGCGCGCCGCACGACCTCACCGCCCTGGAGCAGGCTGCCGCGCTGCGCGCGGGCGAGCTCGACCCCGTCGAGCTCGTCGAGCACTACGAGGCGCGCGCGGAGCGCCTCGACGCCGTCGTCGGGGCGTTCGCGACCCGGACCCCGGAGCGGGCCCTGGAGCAGGCGCGCGCGGCCCGGGCCCGGCTGGCCGCCGCGCGGGCCGGCGGCGAGCTCGCGGAGCTGGCCGCCCGGGCACCGCTGTTCGGGGTGCCCGTGCCGGTGAAGGACCTGCACGCCGTGGCCGGCGTGCGGATGCGCGCGGGCTCGCGCGTCGTCGACGTGGTGCCGGAGGTCGACGACCACGTCGTGCGGCGCCTCGCCGCCGCCGGCGCCACGATGACCGGCAAGACGAGCGCGCCCGAGCTCGGCCTGCCCTGCTACACCGAGCCCGACGTGGCCCCGCCCGCCCGCTCGCCCTGGGACCTCGCGCGCTCCGCGGGCGGGTCGAGCGGCGGCGCGGCGGCCGCGGTGGCGGCCGGGCTCGCGCCGGTGGCGCACGGGTCCGACGGCGGCGGCTCGATCCGCATCCCGGCGAGCGCCTGCGGGCTCGTCGGGCTCAAGCCCAGCCGCGGGCGGGTCAGCGGGGGCCCGCTGCCCGGCGCCGTCGGCGACCTCGGGGTGCACGGGCCGCTGGCGCGCACCGTCGCCGACGCGGCCGCGCTGCTCGACGCGATGGCCGGTGCCTGGCCCGGCGACCCGTTCGCGGCGCCGCCGCTGCCGCCGGGGACGACGTTCCTCGCCGCGGCGGGCCGGCCCCCGGGGCGGCTGCGGGTGGGCCGGCACCGGGTGCCGCCGGTGCCCGGCGCGGTGGTCGCGCCGGAGGTGGTCGCGGCGTACGACGCGGCGAGCGCCCTGCTGGAGGACCTCGGCCACGACGTCGAGGAGGTGCCGGCGCCGTTCGGGCCCGACGTCGTCCCGCACTTCGAGGTGCTCTGGTCGGTGTCGGCCCTGCAGGTCCCGCTCCCGCCGGCCGCCGAGCCCCTGCTGCGCCCGCTGACCCGGTGGCTGCGCGAGCGCGGCCGCGCCGTGAGCGGCCTCGGGCTGGCCCAGGCCCAGGGGGCCGGGCGCACCGCGGCGCGCCGCGCGCTCGAGGCCACGGCGGCGTACGACGTGGTGCTCACCCCCACGCTGGCGCAGCTGCCGGCGCCGGTGGGCGGGCTGCGGGACGACGACGACCCGGCCGCGGACTTCGCGGCGCAGAAGGCGTTCACGCCCTTCACCTCCACGGCCAACCTCACCGGCCAGCCGGCGCTCTCGCTGCCGCTGGGGACCACCGCGCAGGGGCTGCCCGTCGGGGTGCAGCTGCTCGGCCGCTACGGCGAGGAGGCCCTCCTGCTCGCCCTGGGCGGGCAGCTCGAGGCGGCGGCGCCCTGGCGGGGGCGGGTGCCCGCGCTGTGGTGACGGACCGCCTCCGGGTCGTCGCGGCGCGGGTGGGAGGATCCTGCGGCCCGCACGCGAGCAGCAGGAGACCCCCGTGACCGCAGACAGCGCCCTCGACGAGCTGGCGAGCTCGTACGGCGTCGCCACCGGCTTCGTCGACTGGCAGGGCCGGCCGACGGACGTGCCCGAGGAGACCGTACGGGCGGTCCTCGCCGCCCTCGGCGTCGACGCCTCCACCCCCGAGGCGGTGCGCCGCGCGGCCGCCGAGCGCGCCGACGCGCCGTGGCGGCGCCTCGCCCCCGTCTGCACCGTCACCCGGCAGGGCCGCGCGCCCTGGGTCCGGGCGCACGTGCCGCACGGCGACCCGGTGCGGGTGCACGTCGAGCTCGAGGAGGGCGGTCGCCGGGAGCTGCGCCAGGTCGACCACTGGGTGGACCCGCGCGAGGTCGACGGCGTCCTCACCGGCGCGGCCACCTTCGAGGTGCCGGGCGACCTGCCGCTGGGCTACCACCGGCTCGTCGCCCGCAGCGGCGAGCGCGAGGAGTCCGGCGCGCTCGTCGTCACCCCCGCGTGGCTGGGGCTTCCCGCGTCCCTCGGGGACCGGCGCGCGTGGGGCTTCACCGCGCAGCTCTACTCGGTGCGCTCGGAGCGTTCGTGGGGCCACGGCGACCTCGCCGACCTCGCCGAGCTCGGCGCCTGGAGCGCCCGCGAGCTCGGGGCGGGCTTCGTGCTCGTCAACCCGCTGCACGCGCCCGACCCGGTCCCGCCGATCGAGCCGTCGCCCTACCTGCCGTCGACGCGCCGCTTCGTCAGCCCCCTCTACCTGCGGGTCGAGGACGTGCCGGAGTACGCCTACCTCGGCGGGCCCGAGCGCTCCCGGGTGCAGCGGCTGGCCAAGGCGCGCCGCGCGACCAACGAGCAGGACGTGCAGCTCGACCGCAGCGCGGTCTGGAAGGCCAAGAGCGCGGCGCTGGCCCTCGTCCACGCGGTGGAGCGCTCGCCGCGGCGCCAGGCGGCGTTCGCCGCGTTCGTCGCGCGGGAGGGGCAGGGCCTCGTCGACTTCGCCACCTGGTGCGCGCTCGCCGAGGTGCACGGCGCCCAGTGGCAGGAGTGGCCGCAGGAGCTGCGCGACCCCCGCTCGCCGGCCGTCGCCCGCGCCCGCGAGGAGCTGCGCGAGCGGGTCGACCTGCACTGCTGGATGCAGTGGGTGCTCGACGAGCAGCTCGCGCGCGCCCAGCGCGAGTGCCTCGAGGCGGGGATGCCGCTGGGCGTGGTCCACGACCTCGCGGTCGGCGTGCACCCCACGGGGGCGGACGCCTGGTCGCTGCAGGACGTCCTGGCCCGCGACGTCAACGTGGGGGCGCCGCCGGACGCCTTCAACCAGCAGGGCCAGGACTGGTCGCAGCCGCCGTGGCGCCCGGACCGGCTCGCCGAGCTGGGCTACGCCCCGTTCCGCGACATGATCCGCACGATCCTGCGCCACGCCGGCGGCATCCGGGTGGACCACGTGCTCGGCCTCTTCCGCCTCTGGTGGGTGCCCGCGGGGGCCGCCGCGGACCGCGGGACCTACGTCCGCTACGACGCCGAGGCGATGGTCGGCGTCCTCGCGCTGGAGGCCGCGCGCGCCGGGGCCGTCGTGGTGGGCGAGGACCTCGGCACGGTCGAGCCGGGGGTGCGCGAGCACCTCGCCGAGCGCGGCGTCCTGGGCACGTCGATCCTGTGGTTCGAGCGCGACGGCGAGGGCCGCCCGCTGCCGCCGGAGCGCTGGCGCGAGCTCACGCTCGCCGCGGTGACCACGCACGACCTGCCCCCGACGGCCGGCTACCTGCAGGGCGAGCACATCAGGATCCGCTCGGAGCTGGGCCTGCTGACGCGCGACGTCGAGGAGGAGCGGCGCATCGACGCCGAGGAGCAGGCGGCCTGGCTCGCGCTGCTGCGCGAGCGGGGCCTCGTGCCCGAGGACCCCTCGCCCCGCGAGGTGGTCGAGGGGCTGCACCGCCTCCTCGCGCAGTCGCCGTCCCGGCTGCTCGGCGTGGCCCTGCCCGACGCCACCGGCGACGTGCGCGCGCTGAACCAGCCGGGCACCTCCGACGAGTACCCGAACTGGCGCCTGCCGCTGTCGGACGGCGACCGGCGGCCCCTGCTGCTCGAGGAGGTCGTGCGCTCGGAGCGGGCGCGCGCCCTCGCCGCGGCGGTCGGCGGCGCGCCGCTGCCCGCCCACGAGGGTGGTGGGCGGTGACCGGTACGGTGTCCCGCGTGACCGCTCGTCCTGCCGCCCCCCGCGCCCGGGGGACCGCGAGGGCCGCGACGTCGGCGGCCGCCGGCCTCGTCGCGCTCGGGGTCCCGCTCCTCTCGGTGCTGTCCGCCTCGCCGGCGGCCGCGGTCTACCGCGACGACGGCGACGACCCGGGCGCCGGCCTGTCGGCCCTGGAGACGGTCGGGGTCTTCGTGGGCCTGCCCGTGCTGCTCTTCGCGGTCATCACCGCGCTGGTGTACGCGACGAACCGCGGCGGCGAGCGCCGCTACCGCCCGGGTGCCGGCTGGTACTCCGCGCCGGTCTGGTTCCACGGCCCGCCGGCGCACGAGCGGCCCAAGGACGTCGACGACCTGCCCACCGAGGGCACGATGGCGGGGGGTGGCGCGAGTGCCCGCTGGTGAGGCGTTCACCGAGCGCGAGGCCGAGGACATCCGCCGGGCGCTGCGCGTCGCCGAGCAGGTCAGCGGCCTCGCCTTCTCCGTCTACGTCGGGAACGTGCCCGGCGAGGACGCCCGCTCCGGGGCCCGCGAGCTGCACGCCCAGCTGCCCGACCCGGCGCGCAGCGTCCTGCTGACGATCGACCCGGGCGCGCGCACCATCGAGGTGGTCACCGGCAGCGAGGCGGTCCGCCGCGTCGACGACCGCTCGTGCAGCCTCGCGACGATGTCGATGTCGTCGGCCTTCGCCGGCGGGGACCTCGCGGGGGGCATCGCCGAGGGCGTGCGCATGCTCGGCGACCACGCGCACTCCTCCCGCCGGCGCTGAGCGCCGGCCCCGCGGGACCGGCCGACCCCGCCGTCGGGGTGGGCCCGCCCTCCTGAGCGGACCCCTCGGCGTGCCGGCCTTCCGCTGGCTCTTCGCCGGCCAGACCGTCAGCGCCGTCGGCGACCAGGTGCTGCCGGTGGCGGTCGCCGCGGTCGTCGTGGGCCGCGGCGGCTCGGCCGGGGAGCTCGGCCTCGTCCTCGCCGCCCGGACCGCCGCGCTGGTGCTCTTCGCGCTGCTCGGCGGGGTCTGGGCCGACCGCCTGCCGCGGGTCCGCGTGCTGGTCGCCGCCGACGTGGTGCGCCTGCTCGCGACCGCCGGGCTGGCTGTGGCCGTCGGCACGGGGAGCCCGCCCACGTGGGCGCTCGCGGCCCTGGTCCTCGTCGTCGGTGCGGGCGAGGCGTTCTCCCGCCCCGCGTACAGCGCCCTGCTCCCGACCGTCCTGCCGGCCGAGCAGCTCCCCGCCGGGAACGCGCTCTCCGGCGGCGGGCGCCACCTGGCGCAGGTGCTAGGGCCGGGGCTGGCCGGTGCGCTGCTGCTCGTCACCGGGCCGGCCGCCGTGTTCGCCGTGGACGCGGCGTCGTTCGGGATCAGCCTGCTGACCCTGCTGCGCGTGGCGGAGCCGGTGCGCCGGCGCGCGCCCCGCCGCCGCCTGCACGCCGAGGTCGCGGAGGGCCTCGTCGCGGTGCGCGAGCGGCCGTGGGTGGGCGCGGTGCTCGCCATGTCGTGCGCCCAGCTGCTGCTCGCCCTGGCCCCGGCGACCGTGCTGCTGCCGATCGTCCTCGACGAGGGCGGGGCGCGGGCCTCGGCGTACGGGCTCGTGCTCGCCGCCGGCGCGCTCGGCGGGCTCGCGGGGGTGCTGGTGGCGGGCTGGTGGCGCCCGGCGCACCCCGGCCTCGCGGGGCTGCTGTGCCTCGCCGCGTGGGCGCTGCCCCCGCTCGGGCTGCTCGTGCAGGCGCCGGTCCCGCTCCTGGCCGCCGCCTGGGCGCTGGGCGGCGCCGGCCTCGGCCCGTTCAACGTCTGGTGGGAGACCGCGCTGCAGCGCGCGGTGCCGCCGCACCTGCTGGCGCGGGTGGTGTCCCTGGACTGGCTGTGCAGCCTCGCGCTGCTGCCGCTCGGCCTGGCGCTGGTCGGGCCGGTCGTGGCGCTCGTCGGCCGCGGGCCCGTGCTCGCCGCGGCGGTCGGCGCGATGGCGGTCACCTCGCTGCTGCCGCTGCTCGTGCCGGGGGTGCGCGACCTGCGCGACCCGGCCGGCCGGGGCGCCTGACGGCCGGTGCCGCGAGGCCGACCCTGGACGACCCCCGGTGCTCAGGAGCACGGTGGAGGAGCGGGGCGGGGCAGCCGTGCCTGCGGGTCGGGAGGGCGGTGGGCGACGTGGCCGTGCGCATGGACGGGCTGGTCCTGGGTGCGCTCGACGCCCTGCGCTGGCAGCCGGTCCCGAGCCGGGTCCGCGGCTCCCTGGGCGGTGCGGTCGTCGTGGACAGCGCGCGCGCCGCCCTGGTCTGGGAACCCCGCCGCGTGGTCCCGACCTACGCCGCGCCGCCCGCCGACGTCACCGCCGGGCTCATCGAGGCCGCGGCGGACCCGCGGTCCTGGGAGGACGTCGGGCTGCCGCTGCCGGGCGCCACGCCCCGACCCGTGCTCGACCCGTCGGTCGCGTTCGCAGTGCACACGGCCGCGGGCACACCACTCACGCTGCGTACCGGCGGGGGCGAGGCTGCGGCGTTCCGCCTCGACGACCCCGACCTCCCCGGGTGGCTGCTGCTCGACTTCGCCGGGTTCGACGCCTGGTGGGAGGAGGACGAGCCGGTGCTCGCTCACCCGCGCGACCCGTTCCACCGGGTCGACGCGCTGCGCAGCTCCCGGCAGGTGGTGGTCGAGCTCGACGGCGTGGTCCTCGCCCGCAGCGACCGTCCGCTGGTGGTCCTGGAGACGATGCTGCCGCCACGGTCGTACCTGCCGCGCGAGGACGTGACCGCCCGGCTGGTGCCGAGCGCGAAGCGCACCAGGTGCCCCTACAAGGGGCTCGCCTCCTCCTGGTCCCTGCTGCTGGGGGACCGCCTCGAGGAGGACGTCGCCTGGTCCTACGAGGACCCGGTGCCCGAGGCGCCCGCCCTGCGCGGGCGCGTCGCCTTCTACGACGAGCGCGTCGACGTCGTCGTGGACGGCGTCCGGCGCGAGCGTCCCCTGACGCCCTGGTCGCCGCGTCCGCGCTCCTGAGCGACTGCCCCGGCGGCTCCCGGTGGTGTCGGCGCGGGGCCGCGCGGGGTAGGGGCGGACCCGTGAGCGACCACGACCTGCGCCCCGGCGTCCTCCTCGACGTGGACGGCACCCTGCTGGACACCAACTACCTGCACGTCGTGGCCTGGTCGCGGGCGTTCCGCCGGACCGGGCACGAGGGGGTGTCGATGTCGACGATCCACCGGGCCATCGGCATCGGCAGCCAGGAGCTGGTCGGGCACGTGCTCGGCGACGGGCTCGACGAGGAGGCGGTGTCGGCGGTCGTGGACGCGCACAGCGCCTGCTACGAGGCGTTCCAGGACGACGTGCTCGCGTTCCCGCGCGCCGGGGAGCTCGTCGAGGCGGTGGCCGGGCTGGGGCTGGCCGCCGTGCTCGCGACCAGCGGGCGGGAGCAGGACCTGGAGTGGATGCGCCCGGCGATCGGCGCGGGGGACGCGCTCTCCGGGGCGACGACCTCGGGCGCGGTGGACCGGGCGAAGCCGGCGCCCGACCTGCTCGTCGTGGCCGCCCGCGAGAACCACCTAGACCCCCGGCGCACGGTGGTCGTGGGGGACACCCTGTGGGACGTGCAGGCGGCGAACGACGCCGACATGGCGTGCATCGCCCTGCTCTGCGGGGGCCTCAGCCGGGGCGAGCTGCTCGACGCCGGAGCCGCCGCGGTCTACGACGACCCGTCGGCGCTGCTCGAGGACCTGCAGGGCTCGCCGATCGGGCGCCTCGTCGAGCGCTGACCCCGGGCCCGGCCGCCGCACGGGCAGCCGGGCCCGGGGTCAGACGCCCAGGGGCCGGGCGCTCAGCGCTTGGCGTCCCGCGCCTGCGCGGCGAGCGCGCGGGCGACGCCGTCGCGGGACTCCTGCACGAGGCGGCGCAGGGCCGGCGGGACGTCCTCGCCCGCCAGCCAGGCGTCGGTGCGCCGGAGCAGGTCCTCGCTCGCCAGGAGCGTCGGGTAGAGCCCGACGACGACGTTCTGCGCCGTCTCGTTGGTGCGGGTCGCCCAGACCTCCTGCAGCACCGCGAAGTACGGCTCGACGTAGGCCTCGAGCAGCGCCCGCTGGCGCCGGGACGAGAAGCCGCCGATGGTGGCGGTCTGCAGCGCGTTGGCCAGGTCGTCGCGGACGACGACGGCGTCCCACGCGGCGCGCTTGGCCTCGGCGGTCGGCACGGCGGCGCGCGCCGACGCGGCGTGGCGGGCCCCGGTCGCGGTGTTGTCGCGCTCGAGCTCCGCGGCGACCTCCGCCTCCCCGGCGCGGCCGGCCTCGACGAGCGCGTGCAGCAGGGCCCAGCGCAGGTCGGTGTCGACCTCGAGCCCGGGCAGCGCCTGCGTCCCGTCGAGCAGGCCGGCGACGAGGTCTAGCTGGGCGTCGCTGCGCGCCTCGCCGGCGAAGGCCCGCACGAGCTGCAGCTGCGAGTCGCTGCCCGGCGCGGCGTCGCGCAGCAGCGCCTCGTAGCCGTCCGCGAGCCGCTGCTCGGCCTCGGCACGGTGCTCCGGGGCCACGTAGAGCGCGACGGCCGCCTCGGCCTGGCGCAGCAGGGTGCGCACGACGGAGGAGTCGGACTCGGTGCCCACCCCGCCGAGCACCAGCTCGAGGTAGTCGCGGGCGGCCATCTCCGCGTCGCGCGTCATGTCCCACGCCGCCGCCCAGCACAGCGTGCGCGGCAGGCTGTCGCGGAAGGTGGCGATGCTGCCGAGCACCGTCTCGAGCGAGCGCTCGTCGAGGCGGATCTTGGCGTACGCGAGGTCGTCGTCGTTGAGCAGCACGAGGTCGGGGCGCCGCTCGCCGACGAGCTCGGGCACCTCGGTGCGCTCGCCCGCCACGTCCAGCTCCAGCCGCCGCCGGCGCACCAGGTGCTCGCCCTCGCGGTCGTAGAGCCCGATGGCCAGCCGGTGCGAGCGCAGCACGGGGTGCTCGGCCGGGGCCTCCTGCAGCACGGCGAAGGCGGAGATGGTGCCGTCGGCGTCGGTCGAGAGGTCCGGGCGCAGCGTGTTGACCCCCGCCGTCTCCAGCCACTCCCGCGACCAGGCCGCGAGGTCGCGGCCCGACGTGCGCTCGAGCTCGACGAGCAGGTCGCGCAGCGTGGTGTTGCCCCAGGCGTGCGCGGCGAAGTAGCGCCGGATGCCCTCGAAGAACGCGTCGCGCCCGACGTACGCCACGAGCTGCTTGAGGACGGACGCGCCCTTGGCGTAGGTGATCCCGTCGAAGTTGACCTCGACGTCCTCGAGGTCGCGGATGTCCGCGGCGATGGGGTGGGTGGAGGACAGCTGGTCCTGGCGGTAGGCCCAGCCCTTCTCCGCGTTGGCGAAGGTCGTCCACGCCTGGGTCCAGCGCGTCGCCTCGGACTGGCACAGGACGCTGGCGAACGTCGCGAACGACTCGTTGAGCCAGAGGTCGTCCCACCAGCGCATGGTCACGAGGTCGCCGAACCACATGTGGGCGAGCTCGTGCAGGATCGTCTCGGCGCGCCGCTCGACCGTGGCCTCGGGGACCTTGCTGCGGAAGACGTAGTCCTCGAGGAAGGTCACCGCGCCGGCGTTCTCCATGGCGCCGGCGTTGAACTCCGGGACGAAGAGCTGGTCGTACTTGCCGAACGGGTAGGCGCGGTCGAACAGCTCCTCGAAGAAGGCGAAGCCCCGTCGCGTGACGTCCATGACCTCGTCGGCGTCGAGGAACGGCGCCAGCGACCGGCGGCAGAAGACCCCGAGCGGCACCGTGCGCCCGTCGCGGGACGTGAGCTCGCCGCGCTCGACGTGGTAGGGCCCGGCCACCAGCGCCGTGATGTACGACGACATGCGCAGGGTCGGCTCGAAGGCCCAGCGCGCGACGCCCTCGCGGACCTGCTCCGGCTCCGGGGTGGGCGAGCCGCTGACGACCTCCCAGTGCGCGGGCGCGGTGACCGTGAAGCGGAACGTCGCCTTGAGGTCGGGCTGCTCGAACACCGCGAACATGCGCCGGGAGTCGGCGACCTCGAACTGGGTGTAGAGGTAGGCCTCGCCGTCGACCGGGTCGACGAAGCGGTGCAGGCCCTCGCCGGTGCGCATGTACGCGCAGTCGGCGACGACGAGCAGCTCGTTCTCCGCCGCCAGCCCCTCGAGCGCGATCCGGTTGTCGGCGACGACCGCCGCCGGGTCGAGGCCCGTGCCGTTGAGGACGACCTCGTGCACGGTCGGCGCGATGAGGTCGACGAACGTCGAGGCGCCCTCGCGGGCGGTGAACCGCACGCGGGTCGTGGACCGGAACGTGGTCTCGCCGGTGGTCAGGTCGAGGTCCACCTCGTAGGCGGACACCGACAGCAGCTCCGCGCGCTCGCGGGCCTCGTCGCGGGTGAGGTTGGTACCGGGCACGGTCGCGTGCCTCCTTCGCCGTACGGTCGCAGGGCGTCCCGGTGGGGACGCCAGATCCTCCCACGGGGGCCGGAGGGGGAAGACCCGCCGTCCGTCCGGGGTTGCCCGCCAGAGGCTGTCGGAGCCGTCCGACAGGATCGGCCCCGCCGGCGCGGGACGACGCACGACACCACGAGGAGAGCGATGAGCGAGCGCAAGACGGCGGGCTTCTGGTTCGACCCGCTGTGCCCCTGGGCCTGGATGACCTCGCGCTGGATGCTCGAGGTCGAGCAGGTGCGCGACGTCGACGTCGAGTGGCACGTCATGTCGCTGGCGTACCTCAACCAGGGCCGCGACCTGCCCGAGCAGTACCGCGAGCTCATGGAGAAGGGGTGGGGCCCGGTCCGGGTCGTCATCGCCGCGCAGGAGCAGCACGGGCAGGAGGTGACCCTGCCGCTCTACACCGCGATGGGCCAGCGCATCCACCTCCAGCAGGAGCAGGACTTCGGCAAGGTCGTGCGCGAGGCGCTGGCCGAGGTCGGCCTGCCCGCGGAGCTCGCCGACGCCGCGACCTCGACCGCGTGGGACGAGGCGCTCAAGCGCTCGCACCACGCCGGCATGGACCAGGTGGGCATGGACGTCGGCACCCCGGTCATCGCCGTGGAGGGCGTCGCCTTCTTCGGCCCGGTCGTGACGCCCGCCCCCAAGGGCGAGGCGGCGGGCCGGCTGTGGGACGGCGTCGTCCTCGTGGCCTCGACCCCCGGCTTCTACGAGCTCAAGCGCACGCGTGACCGCGACCCCGTCTTCGACTGAGCGGGTCCCGGTCGCCGGCCGGGCGCGCGAGCTGGCCACCACCAAGCGCCGCGGCCGGACCACGCCGCGCCAGCAGCGCTCGCTCGAGCGCCTCTGGCCGCGCTACGGCGTGGAGGTCGCGGCCGAGGGGGAGCCGTGGCGGCTGGACCGGCGCGCGCTGTTCGGGCGCGAGGCGCCCGTCGTGCTCGAGGTCGGGTTCGGGATGGGGGAGGCCACCGTCGCCATGGCCGCGGCCGACCCCGGCCGCGACGTGCTGGCGGTGGACCTGCACGTGCCGGGCGCGGGCGCGCTGCTGCACGAGCTCGACGCGCGCGGGCTCGCCAACGTCCGCGTCCTGCAGGCCGACGCCCGGCGCGTGCTCCGCGAGGGCCTGGCGCCGGGCTCGCTCGACGAGGTCCGGGCCTTCTTCCCCGACCCGTGGCCCAAGGCACGGCACCGCAAGCGCCGGCTCGTCGACCCGGCCTTCGCCGCGCTCGTGGCGGACCGGCTGGCCGTGGGCGGACGGCTGCACGTGGCCACCGACTGGGTCCCCTACGCCGAGCAGGTCGTGGAGGTGCTCGCGGCCGAGCCGCGCCTGGAGGTGCTGCCCGGGCGGGACCGCCCGGCGCACCGGCCGCTGACGCGCTTCGAGCGCCAGGGCCTGGCCAAGGGGCACGTCGTCACCGACGTCGTCGCCGTGCAGGTCCGGGCGGAGTAGCCGGGAGCCGCTCGGGCACCATGGGCGCCATGGGCGCCATGAGTGAGGGGGAGGGGCTGCGCCCCGCGGAGCTGCTGCAGCTCGCGGCGCTCTCGGGCGAGCCCAGCGGGGGCGACCTGGCGACGGTCCTGCAGTCGGTGACCGACGTCGGCACGCGCCTGACCGGGGCCCAGTACGGCGCCTTCTTCTACAGCGGCGAGGACGAGCAGGGCCAGCGGCTCGACGTCTACGCGCTGTCGGGGGAGCCGCCCGCGTCGTTCCCCCGCGAGGTCCCCGTCCGGCACACCGCGCTGTTCGCCCCGACCTTCGCCGGGCAGGCGGAGGTCCGCGTCGACGACCTGCTCACCGACCCGCGGTACGGCTCGCGCGGGCCGGGCGGGCTCCCCCCGCACCACGTGCCGGTGCGCAGCTACCTCGCGGTCCCGGTCGTCACGCCGGACGAGCGGGTCCTCGGCGCCCTGCTCTTCGGGCACCGCGAGCCCGGCCGGTTCGGCGAGCGCGCCGGGCTCGCGGCCCGCGCGGTGGCGGCGCACGCCGCGGCCGCGGCGGAGAACGCCCGGCTGTACGGCGCCATGCGCCGGGCCCGGGAGGAGGCCGAGCGCAGCGCCGAGCGCCTGGCGCTGCTGCAGGGCATCACCTCGCTGCTGTCGACCGCGTCCTCGACGGCGGAGATCGCCGCGCGGGTCCCGGCCGCGCTGACGCGTACCCTCGGCTCGGTCGGCTGCAGCCTCTACCTGCTCGACGCGGCGGCGGGCGCGCTCGTGGGCGTGCCGTCGCCGACCCTGCCGGCCGCCTCCCGGGCGGTGCTCGCGCACCTCCCGCTCGACCGACCGACGCCGCCGACGGAGGCGGTGCGCACGCGCCACGGCGTGGTGGTCCCGCGCGGCGGGCTGGCGGCGTACCCGTCCCTCGCGGCCCTGGACTGGTCGGACACGGGCACGCTCGTGGCGCTGCCCGTCCTCGACCGGCTGCGCGCCCCGCTCGGCGCTCTCGTGCTGCGCTGGCGCGAGGACGAGGTGGTGGCGCCCGGCCTCGGCGACGCGGTGGGCCAGCTGCTCCTCGCGGTCGCCGAGCAGCTCGGGCAGGCGCTGGAGCGCAGCCGGCTCTTCGACGCCGAGCACGAGGCCCGCGCCCAGCTCGGGGCGTCGGTCACCGCGCTGACCGACCTCGCCCGCACCCTGCAGAGCGGCCTGCTGCCGCAGCGGCTGCCGACGCTCGAGCGGGTGGCCACCGCGGTGCGCTACCAGCCGGCGGTGGCCGGCGCGGAGGTCGGCGGGGACTGGTACGACGTCATCGCCCACGGCGACACCGCGACCTTCGTCATCGGCGACGTGCAGGGGCACAGCACCACGGCGGCGGGCCTCATGGGCCAGCTGCGCACGGCCGTGCGGGCGTACGTCACCGAGGGGCACGACCCGGCGACCGCCCTGGCCCGCACGAACGCCCTGCTCGTGCAGATGGACGTCGAGCTGTTCGCGACGTGCTGCCTGCTCCAGCTCGACCAGGCGACCGGCGAGGTCGTCGTCGCGACGGCCGGGCACCCGGCGCCGCTGCTGCTCGCCGGGGACGGCCCCGTGGGCGAGCTCGACGTGGTCCCGGGCCTGCCGCTGGGCATCGACGAGGACGGCACGTACGCCCTGACCACCGCACGCCTCGACGGGCGCAGCCGGGTTCTGCTCTACACCGACGGCGTCGTCGAGTCCTCCACCGCCGACATCGAGACCGGCCTCGCCGCGGTGCGCGGGGCGGCGAGCGAGGGTCGCGGGCTGGACGCCGAGGCGCTCGCCGACCGGGTGCTCGCCGGCATCCCGCACCGCCTCGCGGACGACGCGGCGCTGCTCCTGCTCGACTACGCCGGACCGCTGCGGCGGCGGGCCGAGGTGGCCGTGGAGCTGCCGGCGGACCTGCGGGCGGTGTCCGAGGCGCGCCGTGCGACCGCGGGGACGCTGGGCCAGTGGGGGATCGACGGCGACCTGCTCGACTCCGCGCTGCTCGTCGTCAGCGAGCTCGTCACCAACGCGGTGCTGCACACCGGGGAGCCGTGCCGGCTGGTGCTGGCCCGGGAGCAGGACGGCCGCGTGCTGCGCATCGAGGTGCACGACGACAGCACCCGGCACCCCAGCCCCCGCGAGGCGTCCGACGACGCGCTCGGCGGCCGGGGGCTCGCCATCGTCGAGGCGCTGGCGCAGGACTGGGGCGTCAGCCCGCAGGGCGAGGGCAAGGCGGTCTGGGCCGACCTGCGGACCTGAGGGCCCCGACCCCGCTGCTCCCCCCTCAGCCGGCGGCGGCGCGGTGCTCGGCCGGGCTCACCCCGCGCTCGCGCTTGAACGCGGCGCTCAGGGCGAAGGGGCTGCCGTACCCGACCCGCCGGGCCACGGCGGCGACGGTCGTCCCCGGCTCGCGGAGCAGGTCGGCGGCGAGGTCGAGGCGCCAGGCGGTGAGGTACGCCATCGGCGGCTCCCCGACGAGCGCGGTGAACCGGCGTGCCAGCGCCGTACGGCTGGTGCCGACCGCGGCGGCGAGGGAGGTGACGGTCCAGGCGCGCTCCGGCGCGGACTGCAGCAGGCGCAGGGCGGGGCCGACCACGGGGTCGGCCGCGGCGGCGTACCAGCCGGGCGGGCGCGCCCCCGGGCGGTCGAACCAGCCGCGCAGCACGGCGACGAGCAGCAGGTCGAGCAGCCGGTCGAGCACGGCCTCCTGCCCCGGGTCCTCCCGGGCGGCCTCCCGGGCCAGCCAGGCGACGACCGGCGCGACCCCGCCGGGCCCGTCGCGGCCGGGCCCGGCCCGCGCCACGAGCACCGGCGGCAGGGCGGCGAGCAGGCGCCGGCTCACCGCGCCCTCCTCCTGGTAGGTGCCGGTGACCAGCCGGGTCGACCCCTCGCGAGCCCCGCCCCAGGTGCGCGGTCCCTGCCAGCCGAGGGGGACCTCCACCCCGGCCGGGGTCGTGCAGCGCTGGCCGGGGTGGATCACCGCCTGCACCGGGGTCGCGGGATCGTCCGCGACGCCGTACGCCCCCGGGCCGCGGACCACCGCGATGTCGCCCGCGGCGAGCCGCTCGCGCGGTCCGGCGTCGGGCAGCAGCCAGGCGGCACCGCGCACGACGGCGAGGACGGTGAGCGGGGCCCGGTCCTGCACCCGCAGCGCCCACGGCGGGTCGAGCTCCGAGCGGAGCACGAACGCACCGCGCGCCCGGGGCCCGTCGAGCAGGCCGGCGAGGGGGTCCACGCGCCCACGCTAGACCCGGACGCACGTCCGCCGGGAGCCCTGCGCATGCGGACGCGCTCCTCGGCCATGTCCAGGCGCTCGCCGCGGGGCTGGACTGGGGCCATGGCGCTCACCACCACCCGGACCAGCACCCGTCCCGTCCTCGTCCTCGGCGGCACCGGCACGACCGGCCGCCGCGTGGCCCGCCGGCTCGCCGCGGCCGGCTGCCCCGTCCGCGTCGGCTCGCGCCGGGCGGACCCGCCGTTCTCCTGGGAGGACCCGTCCGGCTGGGAGCGGGTCCTCGACGGCGCCCGCGCCGCGTACGTGTGCTTCGCCCCCGACCTCGCCGTGCCCGGCGCTCCCGAGGTGGTGGCCTCGCTGGCGCGGGCCGCGCGGGCGGCCAGCGTCGAGCGCCTCGTGCTGCTCAGCGGCCGCGGTGAGGAGGAGGCCGAGCGCGCCGAGCGCGAGGTGCGCGCGGTGGACCCCGCGACGACCGTGGTCCGCTCGAGCTTCTTCCTGCAGAACCTCGACGAGGGGCTGCTCGCGCCGGAGGTGGCCGCCGGCCTGCTGCGGCTGCCGCCGGGGGGCGTGCGCGAGCCGTTCGTCGACGTCGAGGACGTCGCGGACGTCGCCGCCGCCGCGCTGCTCGACGACCGGCACGCGGGGGAGGCGTACGAGGTGACCGGCCCGGAGCTGCTGTCCTTCGCCGACCTGGCCGCCGGGCTGTCCGCCGCGCTAGGGCGGGAGGTCCGGTACGAGCGCGTCGACCCCGGCGCGTGGGCCGCGGCGCTGGCGGCGCAGGGCCTGCCGCCGGAGGTGGTGGACCTGCTGCGCTACCTGTTCACCGAGGTGCTCGACGGTCGCGGCGAGCGGCTCGGCGACGGGGTGCAGCGCGCGCTCGGCCGCCCGCCGCGGCCGTTCGCCGAGTACGCGCGCCGGGCGGCCGCCGGCGGGGCGTGGGGCTGATGGCCGCCCTGGCCCTGGCGACGGGCACGGGCTGCGCGCTGGTCGGGGGCGTCCTGTTCGCCTTCTCCGGCTTCGTGCTGCCGGCGCTGGCCCGCCTGCCGGGCGGGCGCGGGGCGGAGGCGATGCGGTCGGTCAACCTGCTCGCGGTGCGGCCCCCGCTGATGCTCGCTCTCCTCGGCACGGCCGCCGGGTGCGCGGTCCTCGGCGTCCTCGCCTGGCGCCGCGGGGAGCCGCTCGTCGTCGCGGGCTGCGCGGCCTACCTCGTGGGCGTCGTCGGGGTGACCGTCGTCGCGAACGTGCCGCTCAACGACCGGCTGGCCGACGGCCGGGTGGCGTGGGACGCGTACGTCGCCGCGTGGGGCCGCTGGAACCACGTCCGCACCCTCAGCGGGGTCGTCGCCGCGGTGCTGGTGCTGGCCCGCTGACGGCGGCCGGGGCGGCGGCCGCGGCGGCGCAGCGCGCGGACAGCGCCCGGAAGGCGTCGGCCAGGGCCGGCGGGCCGACGGCGAGCACGTCGGCGTCGAAGCGCGCGACGGCGGCGGCGAGGCCGACCCAGGACCAGGAGCCCAGGGTCAACCGGCAGCGGTCGGGGCCGAGGGCCTCGACGACGCCGTCGTGGGCGAACGGCGCGACGCGCTCGGCCGGCAGGGCGAGGTCGACGGTGCCGGTGCACGGCCAGGCGTCCTCGCCCGGGGCGGCCCCCTTCGCTGCGGCGCCGACGAACGCGGCGACGTCGCCGCCCGGCAGCGGGCGCGGGGCGAAGCGCGGGCCGAGCGGGGTGCGCGGCACGACCCGGTCGCAGCGGAAGGTCCGCCAGTCGTCGCGGTCGAGGTCGAACGCCACGAGGTACCAGCGCCCGGCGCGGCTCACGAGGTGGTGCGGCTCGACCCGGCGCGGGGCGACGTCGGGGGCCGGCCCGCCGGGGAGGCCGGCGGGCCGGTGCTCGAGGCGCAGGACCTGCCGGTCGCGGACCGCCGTGCTCAGCGCGACGAGGACCTCGGGGTCGACGGCGGCGCCCGTGCGGCCGGGCAGGGTCGTCACCCGGACCGCGTCCACCCGGTGCCGCAGCCGCGCGGGCATGACCTGGCGGACCGTGGCCAGGGCCCTGGCCGCGGCCTCGCCGACGTCCGCCCCGCTCGCGGCCGCCAGCTGCAGCGCGACGGCGAGGGCGACCGCCTGGTCGTCGTCGAAGAGCAGCGGGGGCAGCTCGGCCCCGGCGTCGAGGCGGTAGCCGCCGTCGGGCCCCATGGTCGCGCGGACCGGGTACCCGAGCCCGCGGAGCCGGTCGACGTCGCGGCGCACGGTGCGCCGGCTGACCCCGAGCCGGTCCGCCAGCGCTGCGCCCGGCCAGTCGCGCCGGGCCTGCAGCAGCGACAGCAGGGCCAGCAGCCGGGACGACGTCCCCATCTCCTCGTGCACGTGTCCGAGGATGCCCGGAGTCGAGGACACTTCCTGTCCCCTACCCCTGCGAAGGTCTCCTCGTCGCCACCGCTCGGGTGGCAGGACCACGAGGAGCAGTCCGTGAGCGTCACGACCACCACCCACCTCAACTTCCGCGGGCAGGCGCGCGCGGCGCTGGACCACTACGCCGCCGTCTTCGGCGGGGACGTCATGGCGTTCACCTTCGCCCAGGGCGGCGACGAGCGGGACGCCGCCGACGGCGCCGTGCCCGACCAGGTCAAGTGGGGCGGCGTCCAGGCGGCGAGCGGCTTCGCGGTCATGGCCTTCGACGTGCCGCCGGGGCGCGCGTACGACCCGGGCACCGACGCGGTGTACGTCTCGGTGCGCGGCACCGACCCCGAGGAGGTCACCCGGTACTGGGAGGGGCTCGCCGACGGCGGGACCGTGCGGACCGCGCTCGGCCCCGCCGGCTACGCCCTCCTCTACGGCATGGTCACCGACCGCTTCGGCGTGACGTGGGTGCTCGACGTGCTCCCGCCGTACGGCGGCTGACGCTGTGGCCGGCGCGACCGCGTCCCGTGGCCGCGCCGGCCCAGGCGCACGGGTGCCGGCCCAGGCTCGTCGGCCTCGTCCGGCACCCGTACGGGTGCCGCACGTGGTCGACCCGGGCCCTCCTCAGGCGGCGGCGGAGAACCCCGGCAGCCACCGCTCGAGCTCGGCCCGCTCGGGCACGGTGGCGCGGAGCATGCACAGGACCCCCACGACACCGAGCCAGACCCGGTGGGTGAACAGGTGCTCGGCGGGCAGGGCGAGCTGCATCGCCAGGCGGGGGTCGGGGTCGCGGGCGTCGTCGCCGCGGGCGAACTGCCCGCGCAGCCACTCCGGGCCGAAGGTGAAGCGCTCGCTGCGGGCGGGCTCGGTGAAGGGGGAGAGGACGTCGGCGAGGCGGCGCAGGTCGTCCGCGGGCAGGCGGGCGCCGGGGCGCAGCAGGCCGTGGCCGCGCAGCGCCGCCTCCACGTCGGCCGGCTCACCGCCCCGGGCCAGCGTGCCGATGAGCCGGCCGAAGCTCTCGGGCAGGCCGTGCGGCAGCTCCAGCGCCGAGCCGAGGTCGAGCACACCGAGCCGCCCGTCGGGGCAGCGCCGGAAGTTGCCCGGGTGCGGGTCGGTGTGCAGCCAGCCCGCGCGCGCCGGGCCGGAGAGCAGGAACCGCTGGTAGCGCTCCCCCACCGCGTCGCGCACGTCCCGCGGCGCGTCCGCCAGCCCCACCAGCGGCACCCCCTCCAGCCACGTCGTCACGAGCACGCCCGGCCCGACCGCGACGACGTCCGGGAGCGCGACCTCGGGGTCGTCGCGGTACGCCGCCGCGAAGGCGCGCTGCACGCGGGCCTCCCGCGCGTAGTCCAGCTCCTCGCGCAGCCGGGTCCGCAGCTCGGCCACCAGCGGCGCGGCCGCGGCGCCCCGCGCCACGAGGCTCGCCGCCCGGGTGGCCAGCGACACCGCCGCGAGGTCGGCGGCGATCGCGTCGGCGACGCCGGGGTACTGCAGCTTCACCGCCACCGGCACCCCGTCGTACGGAGACCCCGGCTCGCGCCACGTCGCCCGGTGGACCTGCCCGATGGACGCCGCGGCGACGGGCACCGGGTCCAGGTCGGGCAAGCGGTTGCCCCAGTCCGCGCCCAGCCCGCGCAGGGCCGGGGCGACGTCCGGGAACGGCACCCCGCGCGCCTCCTCCGGCAGCTGCCGCAGCGCCGCGGACCAGGTGCCCTCGGGGTCCGGCGGGAAGAGCGCGTCGACCGTCGCC
This sequence comes from Vallicoccus soli, assembly GCF_003594885.1. NCBI lineage: Bacteria > Bacillati > Actinomycetota > Actinomycetes > Motilibacterales > Vallicoccaceae > Vallicoccus > Vallicoccus soli. Next base: position 556,276 of record NZ_QZEZ01000002.1, on the reverse strand, counting down.
AGCAGCTGCCCGGCCTTGAGCGCGCCGCCCTTCATGCCGCCGAGGACGCGCCGCGTCCGCTCCGCTCCGCGCCGGCGCAGCAGGCGCCGCACCGCGTCGTGGTCCTGGCGCAGCAGGCGGGTGCGGACCAGCCCCTCCGCGGCCGACGCGAGGGAGGCCGCGGGCAGCGCGGCCAGGCGGGACCAGCGGCGGGCGCGGGGCAGGAGCACGTGCCGAGCCTGCCACGGACGGTCCGGCAGCGGTCACCCGTCGTTCACCCGCGCGGTGCGCCGCGGCCGCGTGCGGCGCCCAGGGTCGGCCCCGTGCTCCGAACCGCGCTCGCGGCGACCGCCGCCCTCGCCCTGCTCGTCCCGACCACGGCGGCCGCCGCGCCGGCGGCGCCGTCCCGCGGTGCCGGCGTCATCGAGGTGCCCGCGTCCGGCGAGACCGAGCCCGTGCGCGGCACCGGCGACGCGGCCGACGACCCGGCGGTCTGGGTCCACCCGACGGACCCGGCGCGCAGCCTGGTGCTCGGCAACGACAAGAAGGGGGCCCTCGAGACGTACGACCTCTCGGGGCGCCGCCTGCAGCGCATCACCAGCTCCACCGCCTTCTGGGGCAACGTCGACGTGCGCGGCGACGTCGTGGCGGCGTGGAACGGCGGCGGGGTGCGGGTCTACCGCGTCGACCCGCGCACCCGCCTGCTGCAGCCCGCGACCGAGGGCTCCGGGGTCGTCCCGACGGTCGGGGGCGAGGGGCTGTGCCTCTGGCAGGGCCCCGACGCGCTGCACGTCGTGGCCATCGCCCGCAGCGGCGTGCTGCGCCAGTACCGCCTCACCGACGACGACCGCGACGGCCGCGTCGACGGCGAGCTCGTCCGGCGGGTCGACGTGGGGTCCGAGGCCGAGGGCTGCGCGGCCGACGACGGGACCGGGGCGCTCTACGTGAGCGAGGAGGACGTCGCCCTCTGGCGGTACGGCGCCGACCCCGCCTCCGGCGCGCGCCGCACGGCCGTCGACCGGGTCGCCCCGCGCGGGCGGATCGCCGCCGACGCCGAGGGCGTCACCGTCGCGGGCGACCTCGTCGTCGTCTCGGCCCAGGCGACCGGCGTGCGCGACGCCTCGCTCTTCCACGCGTACGACCGCCGCACCGGCGCGCACGTGCGCACCTTCCGGGTCGTGGGCGGCCCGGGGGCCGACGACTGCGACGCGACCGACGGGGTCGCCGCGCACGAGGGGTACCTCGGCCCGCGCTTCCCCCGCGGCCTGCTCGTCTGCCAGGACGGGCACAACGCCGCGCCCGGCGGCAGCGGCCGCCAGGCGTTCACGCTCGTGCGCTGGGAGCGGGTCACGGGGTCGTGAGGCCCGCCGGTCCGGGCCGCAGGACCTGACCCGTACGGCGGCTGGGAGCACGCACCGCCCTGCCGATGCACAGGGCATGGACGAGAGGTGGGACGTGCCGCCGCTGGGCAGCCCGGCGGTGCGCCGGGCGGACGCCCGGCTCTGCGGCACGGCCACGGTGGCCGGCGCCGGGTTCGCGCTCGCGCTCGCGCCGGCCTCCGTCGCGCCGCTCCCCACGGCGGTGGGCGCGGCCACGAGCGTGCTGGTCGGCGCGGCGTACCTGGCCCTGCCCGGCCTGGCCCGGCCCTGGATGCTGTCGGTGGCCACGGTCGCGGGCGCGGTCGGCGTCGTGAACACGGCGACCGGCATCGAGACCGTGCTCCTGGCGCCGGTCCTCTTCGTGGCGATCGTGCTGCACGTGGCGCTGCTGCGCTCGCGCCGCGAGGCGTGGCTGCAGGTCGGCTGGCTGCTCGCGCTCTACGGGGTCGCGCTCGCCCTGCACGGCCACGCGCCCGGGGACGTCGCGGGGCAGGCGGTGCCGGTCGGCGTCACCGTCCTCGCGCTGACGCACGTCATGACCTGGCTGCGGGCCCGGATCGACGTGCTCCTCGCCGAGCTGCGCCGCCAGGCGCACGTCGACGCGCTCACCGGCGTCCTCAACCGGCAGGGGCTCGCCGCGGCGGGCGAGGAGTGGCGGCGGCTGCACGGCGCCGCCGGGGCCGACGCCGCGCTCCTCCTGCTCGACGTGGACCGCTTCAAGGCCGTCAACGACGTGCTCGGGCACCAGGCCGGCGACGCCGTGCTCGCCCGCCTCGGGCGCGTGCTGCGCGACGAGGTCCGCGACGGCACGGTGGCCCGGCTCGGCGGCGAGGAGTTCCTCGTCGTCCTGCCCGGCGGCGACCTCGCGGCCGGCCGGGCGCTGGGGGAGCGGCTGCGCCGCGCGGCGCAGGCCGCCGGCGGGGCCGACCTGCCGTCGTTCACCGTCAGCGTCGGGGTGGCGGCGGGCCGGGTCGTGGAGTCCGTGGACGACCTCTACCGCGCGGCGGACGAGGCGCTGCTGCGCGCCAAGCGCGCCGGCCGGGACCGCGTGGAGACCGCCGCCGAGCGCGGGGCGGCCGTACCCGCCCCGTCCTGACGCCGGGCGGGCGCCCTGGCAGGATCGCCGCGTGCTGCACCCGCAGAGCGCCGCGCTGGCCGCGGCGGCCGACGGCCCGGGGCCGGGGGACGAGGGGTTCGACCTCGCGGCCGCGCGCCGCGCGATGTCCGGCGACGCGCCCCCGCCCGTCCCCGGCGACGCGGTGGCGCTCGTCGCCGACGTCGACGCCGACGGGGTGCGGTGCCGTCTCTACCGCCCGCGCGAGGGTGCGCCGGTGCTCGTCCACGTGCACGGCGGCGGCTGGGTCGTGGGGGACCTGGAGTCCCACGACGCGGTGTGCCGCTCGTTGGCGGCGCGCTCGGGCTGCGCCGTGCTGGCCGTGGACTACCGCCTGGCGCCGGAGCACCCGTGGCCGGCGGCGCTCGAGGACGTCGAGGCGGCCGTGGCGTGGCTGCGGCGCGAGGGCCGGGCGCACGGCGTCGACCCGGGCCGGCTCGCGCTCACGGGGGACAGCGCCGGCGGCGGCCTCGTCGCCGCCCTCGCCCTGCGCGCCCGCGACGCCGGGGGGCCCACGTACGCGCTGCAGGTCCTCGTCTACCCCGTCCTCGACGCCCGGCGGGGCGGTGCGTCCTACGCCCAGGAGGGGAACGGGGCGCTGCGGCCGGCGGAGATGGCCTGGTACTGGGACGCGTACGCCCCGCCGGGCGTCGACCGCGCCCGCCCCGACGTGTCTCCCTCGGCCGCGGCGGACCTCGCCGGCCTGCCGCCGGCGCTGGTCCTGTCCGCCGAGCACGACGTGCTGCGCGACGAGGCGGAGGACTACGCGGCCCGGCTGGCGCTCGCCGGCGTCCCGGTCGCCGCGACCCGCTGGCTCGGCACCGCCCACGGCTTCTTCCGCCGCCCGGCGACGATGGACGCCGCGTCCGCGGCGGTGGACCAGGTCGCCGCCGCCGTCCGGCGGGCGCTGGGCGCCTGAGCCGGGCGCGCTCCCCGTACGGTGCCCCGCATGAGCAGCGTCCTCGTCACCGGCTCCAGCGACGGCATCGGCGCGGAGACCGCCCGCGCCCTCGTCGCCCTCGGGCACCGCGTCGTCCTGCACGCCCGCAACGGGGAACGGGCCGACGACGCCCGGGCCGCCGTGCCCGGGGCGGACGGCGTGCTCGTCGCCGACCTCGCCTCGCTCGCCGAGGTGCGCGCCATGGGGGGGTCGGCGGGCGCGTTCGACGTCGTCGTGCACAACGCCGGGGTCGGGGGCGGCGCGGCCGAGCGCAGCGAGACGGTCGACGGGATCGAGCGGATCCTCGCGGTCAACGTGCTCGCGCCGTACGTGCTCACCGCCCTCATGCCGGTGCCGCGGCGGCTCGTCTACCTCACCTCGGGGCTGGAGTCGCAGGGCCGCGCCGACCTCGACGACCTGCAGTCGACGCGCGGGCCGTGGGACGGCATGCAGGCCTACAGCGACTCGAAGCTGTGGGACGTCGTCCTCGCGCTCGCCGTCGCGCGCCTGCAGCCGGGGACGGTGAGCAACGCCGTGGACCCGGGCTGGATCAGGACGCGCATGGGCGGGCCCGGCGCCACCGACGACCTCGCCGACGGGGCGGAGACCCAGGTGTGGCTCGCGACGTCGGACGAGCCGGCGGCGACCGCGAGCGGGCGCTACCTCAAGCGGCGCCGGGAGCTGCGGGCCCACCCCGCCGCGTACGACACCGCGGTGCAGGACGGGCTCCTGGCCGCCTGCGCGGAGCTGACCGGGGTGCGGCTCACCCCGCGCTGAGGTCCCACCCGCGCCGGTCGAGCTCGGCCTCGACGGCCTCGCACACCCGCTCGACGACGGCCACCCGGGCCCAGCGCTTGTCGTCGCCCGGGACGACCGTCCAGCGCCCGGCGCGGTGGTCGGTGCGCTCGAGCATCTCCTCGACCGCGTCCTCGTACTCCGCCCGCCGCTCGCGGTTGCGCCAGTCCTCGTCGGTGAGCTTCCACGTCTTGAGCGGGTCGGCGGCGCGCGAGCGGAAGCGGCCCAGCTGCTCCTCCTCGGAGACGTGCATCCAGAACTTGACGATGAGCATCCCCTCGGCGGCGAGGGTGCGCTCGAACTGCACGACCTCCTCGTACGCCCGCTGCCACTGCTCCTCGGTCGCGAACCCCTCGACGCGCTCGACGAGGACGCGGCCGTACCAGGACCGGTCGAGCACCGCCATGCCGCCCCAGCCGGGCAGCACGGGCCAGAACCGCCACAGGAAGTGGTGGCGCTTCTCGTCGTGCGTGGGCGCGGCGAACTGGGCGACGCGCACGTGCCGCGGGTCGAGCGGGGCGACGAGCCGCTTGATGGCACCGCCCTTGCCCGACGCGTCCCAGCCCTCGAAGACGACGCACAGCGGCGGGCCCAGCTCCTTGCGCCCGATCTGCCCGCCGAGGTGCAGGCGCAGGCGCAGCAGCCGCTCCTGCGCCTCCTCGAGGCGGCGCTCGCCCTCGTTCTTGCCGAGGCTCAGGGACAGGTCGACGGCGCTGAGGCGGCTCACGCGGACCATCCCAGCACGCGCCGGCTCAGACGACGATGCGCATGGGGCGCCCGCGCGCGTCGCGGGGCGGGTCCGGCGGCAGGACCTCGGACGCGCCGGCGAGCCACCGCGCCGCCGTCCACGCGACGGCGAGCGCGTCCAGGTGGTCCGTCCCGGGCGGCAGGTCGACCTCCCCCGCCCAGCGGCGCAGCGCGTCCCGCCGGGCGGCCCGGCCCTCGGGACGCCGCTTCGGCGGGAGCGGGTGCCCGGCCAGCGCGGTGAACGACAGCTCGGGGTGCACCTCGAGCACCCGCGGGTCCCCGGCCAGGTCGTCGACCTCCGCGACCTTGCCGAGGATGTGCCAGGTCTGCACGGACATGCCGCGCCCGTCGACCAGCGTGCGGTGCAGGGCGCTCGCCTCCGGGTGGCTGGCGCAGCCGAGCACCGCGCGCGGCGGCGTGAGGAACACCCGGGCGTGCGCCCACCCCAGCCGCCGCTTCGCCAGGAGGTCGCACGCGCGGCGCCCCCGCTCCGGCAGCCCCACCGGCATGTCGACGCCGACCGCGCCGGCGGCACCGCCCGCGTCCGCCAGCGCCCCGGCGAACGTCGCGACCGTCGAGAAGACCACCTCCCGCGCCCGCCCGCCGTCCACCACGACCCGCGCCACCGCCCAGCCGCCGGGCGCGCCGTCGACGCCGAGGACCGTGGTGGGGGGCACGGGAGGGGAGCCTGCCAGGATGGCGGCATGCGCGTGCACATCGGCAGCGACCACGCGGCGTACGAGCTCAAGGAGCACCTCGTCCGCCACCTCGAGGAGCAGGGGCACGAGGTCGTCGACCACGGGCCGCCGGCGCTCGACCCGCAGGACGACTACCCGCCGTACGTGCTGCGCACGGCGCAGGCCGTCGTCGCCGACCGGGGGAGCCTCGGCGTCGTCCTCGGCGGCTCGGGCAACGGCGAGGCGATCGCCGCGAACAAGGTCCAGGGCGTGCGCGCGGCCCTGGCCTGGAACGAGGACACCGCCTCGCTCGGGCGCCAGCACAACGACGCCAACGTCGTGAGCATCGGGGCGCGCCAGCACACCCACGACGAGGCCGCCCGCTTCGTCGAGGTCTTCCTCGAGACCCCGTTCAGCGGCGACGCGCGGCACCAGCGGCGGATCGACCAGATGAGCGAGTACGAGAAGACGGGCGAGCTGCCGCCGCTGCCGGGCGGCGCCGAGGGCTGAGCGCCCCCGGGGTGCGCCCCGGGCGCACCCCGGCCAGGATGGCGCGGCACCCCCGCCCGCCCGACCGAGGAGCCCGCCCTGCCCGAGGGACACACGATCCACCGGCTCGCCCGCGACCTGGGCGCGGCGTTCCAGGGCGAGCAGGTGGCGGCGAGCACGCTCATGGACCGGTTCGCCGACGGGGCCCGGCTGCTCGACGGGCAGGTCGTCGAGCGGCTGGACGCGCACGGCAAGCACCTGTTCGTGCGGTTCGGCCCGGAGGCCTGGCTGCACGTGCACCTGGGGCTCTACGGCAAGTTCACGGTCGGGCGGCTGCCCGCGCCGGAGGCCAAGGGGGCGCTGCGCCTGCGGCTGGTGGGCCGCGAGCACTGGGCCGACCTGCGCGGGCCGACGGCGTGCGAGGTCGTCACGCCGGCCGAGAAGGCGCGGTTCCACGCGCGCCTCGGTCCCGACCCCCTGCGCAAGGACGCCGACCCCGACCGGGCGTGGGACCGCATCAGCCGCTCCCGCGTCGCGGTCGGCGCCCTGCTCATGCAGCAGGAGGTCGTGGCCGGCATCGGGAACGTCTACCGGGCCGAGATCCTCTACCGGCACGGCATCGAGCCGCACCGCGAGGGCCGGGGCGTGCACCGCGAGGAGTGGGACGCCTCGTGGGACGACCTGCGCACCCTCATGCGCGCCGGCGTGCGGGCCGGGCGCATCGTCACGACCCGCCCCGAGCACCGCTCCCGGCGCAGCGGCCGGGCGACGCGGGAGGACTCGTTCTACGTCTACCGCCGCACCGGGCTGCCGTGCCGCCTCTGCGGTACGCCCGTGCTCACCGAGGTGATGGCCGCGCGCAACCTCTACTGGTGCCCGGTCTGCCAGCCGCGCTGACCGGACCGCTCAGGCGACGGCGGTCGCCGTGAGCTCCACGAGCAGCCCGGGGACCGCCAGGCGCACCACCCCGAGCACGGTCGTGGGCGGGGCGGCGCCGGCGGCGCCGAGCCGGCCCACGAGCACCCCGTAGTGCTGCAGCAGCAGGTCGACGTCGGTCGCGTGCACGTCCAGCCGGACCACGTCGGCGAGCGACATGCCCGCCCCGGCGAGGACCGCCTCCAGGTTGTCCAGGCTCAGCGCGAGCTGGGCCGCCATGTCGCCCTCGTGCCGCGGCCGGCCGTCGCCGTCCATCGCCGCCTGCCCTGCGCAGTGCAGCGTCCTGGTGTGCCCCGCCACCAGCTCCCCCTGGTGGTAGCCCAGCCCCACCGACCAGGTCCACGGGTCGACCGCCGTCCGCTCCATCCGCCCCAGCTCCGCTCGTCGAGGGCGGGTCCGCTCCGCCGCGGACCCGCGTGACGCCGAGGCTGCCAGCGCTGCACGACACCTCCTGTCAGGTATCCCTGGCAGTCTTCGCCGCGTGCGGGCCGACCGGCTGGTGTCCCTGGTGCTGCTGCTGCGCCAGCGCGGGCGGCTGCCCGCCAGCGTGCTGGCCCGCGAGCTCGAGGTGTCGACGCGCACCGTGCTGCGCGACGTCGAGGCGCTGTCCGCCGCCGGCGTCCCCGTGTACGCCGTCCGCGGCCGCGGCGGGGGCTTCGCGCTGCTGCCCGGCTTCCGCACCGAGCTGACCGGGCTCGTGCACGACGAGGCCCTCGCGCTCCTCGTCGCGGGGCGGCGCCGCGGCGCGCAGGCGTTCGGTCTCGGCCCCGCCCTCGCCTCAGCGGTCCTCAAGGTGGCCGACGCCCTGCCCGAGGAGCACCGCGACGCGGCCGCCGGGGCGGCGGAGCGGCTGCTCGTCGAGCCGGAGGCCGACCTGCTCGCGCGCCGCGAGCCCCAGGAGGAGCTGCCGGGCCCGGTGGTGGCGGAGGTCCGGCGGGCGGTGCTCTCCGGCCACCGGCTGCGCCTGCGCTACGCGCCGCCCGGGCGGGCGCCGTCCTGGCGCACGGTCGACCCGGTCGGGCTGGTGAGCGCCCGCGGGCAGGGCTACCTGCTGGCGACGCGCGAGGGCGCGGACCGCACCTACCGGCTCAGCCGGGTCCTGGCCGCCGAGGTGCTCCCGGAGCCCGCCGAGCGGCCCGACCGGGTGGACCTCGAGCGGGCCTGGCAGGAGCGCAGCGCGCGCTTCCGTGCCGGCGGCGACCAGGTCGTGGCGCTGGTGCGGGTCGACCCCGCCCGCCGCGACGACCTCGTGGGCACGGCGCTCGCGGTGCTGTCCGAGGGCCCCGACCCGGGGGGCGGGCTGCGGCTGGAGGTCGCGTTCCAGGACGGGCGGCACGCCGAGTGGGCGCTGTGGCAGCTCGGCCCGGGCGCCGAGGCGCTCGCCCCCGCGGGGCTGCGCACCGCGCTGGGCGAGCGCGCGGCGGCGCTGGCGGCGCGCTACGCGGCCCCGCCGCCGTGAGGGCGGCTCACCAGACCGCGGGCGACCAGGGCTGCACGTCCCACGAGAAGGCGCGCGAGGCCCGGACGAGGGCGCCGGCCGTGCGCTCCTCGACGCGGCCGGCGGCCGCGAGCCGGGCCAGGGCGCCGGCAGCCCCGAGGTACGCCGCCCCCAGCTCCCGCGTCCCCAGCGCCAGGTCGGCCGGCGCGGAGGTCCGCTCCACCGCGGCACCCCCCGGCCCGGCGGCCAGGCGCCAGCGCCCGGCGTTCCACGGGCACAGCGGGTCGGCGACCTCCAGCACGAGGTCGACCTCGCCGGCGTACGCCCGGGCCGGCAGCGCGCGCTCCAGGTCGACGAGGCGGACGTACAGCGCGTCGCCCAGGGTCGGCTGCGCCCCCCGGACGTCGACGAGCAGGTCGAGCAGCGGGTCGTCGGTGGGGCGGGGGCGCACGTGCACCGAGGCGGTGAGGTCGAGGTCGCAGAGGAAGCGCCACAGCGCCGCGTACGCCGCCGGGTCGGTCGCGAAGGCCTCGCGCACGTGCACGACGCCGTCGGCGCCGGCGGCCGACCAGCGCGGCTCGACCTGGTAGCGCCCGTACGCCCGCGCACCCGCGCCGTCCTCGACGACGACGGTCCGCAGCGGCGTGCGCCCGGCCCGCTCGGGAGGGGGCACGAAGAGCGCCGCGCGGCGCCACCGCTCGTCGCGGGCGTGCACCCCGGGCCGGCGCAGGCGCTCGGCGTCGTACACCCGCTCGAGGCGCTCGAGCGGCTCGTCGTCGCCGGCGAGGCGCACCCGCAGCGCGGGGTCGTCCGGCGCCGGGACGAGGGCCCGGGGACCGCGGGGGACGGTGAGCCCGACCTGGCGGGAGGCGGCGCCGTAGCCGAACCGCCCGTAGATCGCCGCCTCGCTCGCCCACAGCGCCGCCACCGGCTCGCGGCCCTCCCCGTGCAGCCCGTGCAGGTGGTGGCGCATGAGCGCGGACAGCACCCCGCGCCGGCGGGCCGCCGGGTGCACCGACACCCAGGTCAGGCCGGCCACCGGCGCGGGGCCGCCGGGCAGCGTCATGACGTGGCTGTACGTCGCCGCGACGCCGGCGAGGTCGCGCGGCGCCGCCGGGTCGACCGCCACGAGCGTGCGGTCCTGCTCGAGCAGCGAGAGCTCGACCGCCTCGTCCTCCGGGCTCCGGCTCAGGTGGAACCCGAGCTCGTCCACCGCGAGGAACGCCCGCACCTCGTCGGGCCCGAGCCCGCGCACCTGCCACGTGGTCGTCACGACGGACCTGACTACCAGGGCGGGGGGACGCGTGGCCACCGGGTTCCCGCCGCGCCACCGCCACCGTCGGTAGGGTCGCGGTCATGGCCAGCAGCGCGACGGGCGCCCGCCGCGGCGCGCGGCGCGCGGGGCGGCGGCTGGCCCGGGCGTGGCGGCGGGTGCTGCACGGCCAGGGGCCGGCCCTCCTCGCCACCACCGCGCTGTCGGTCCTGCTCGCGCTCGCCGCGGTGCAGCAGCCCGACTGGGTGCCCCTGTCCGTCCTCGTGCTGCCGATCATCCTCGGCGGGTTCCTGCTGAGCACCCGCGGGCTCGTGCTGCTGTACGTCGCCGTCGCCGCGCTGACGCTGCTGGTGGCGGTCGAGCGCGCCGCGGAGGACCTGCCGAGCGTCCCCCGCGGCGTCCCCGTGGTCCTCGGCGGCACGGCCCTGCTCGTCCTCGTCCTCAACCGCTCGCGCCGTGCGCTGGGCGTGCTGGGCTCGCGCGGCGACGCGATGCTCGTCGACCTGCGGGCGCGGCTGCGCGCGCACGGCGAGGTGCCCGACCTGCCGCCGGGCTGGGCGGCGGACACCGCCCAGCGCAGCGCGCACGGGGAGTCGTTCTCCGGGGACTTCGTCGTGGCCTGCCGCTCGGGCGGGGGCGGCTCGCAGGTGGCGCTGCACCGCGCCGACCCCGACGGGCTCCTCGAGCTGGTGCTCGTCGACGTCTCGGGCAAGGGCGTCGACGCGGGCACCCGCTCGCTGCTCCTCTCCGGCGCGTTCGGCGGCCTGCTCGGCGCCGTGCCGCCGGAGGGCTTCCTGGGCGCGGCGAACGCGTACCTGCTGCGCCAGGACTGGCCGGAGGGCTTCGCGACCGCGGTGCACGTGGCCCTGGACCTCGGCAGCGGGGCGTACCGGGTCTCCTCCGCGGGGCACCCGCCCGCGGCGCGCTTCGACGCGGGCTCCGGGCGCTGGTGCACCCTCGAGGCGAGCGGCGGGCCGCTGCTCGGGATCATCCCCGAGCCCGGCTTCCCGTCCGAGGCGGGCCACCTCGACCACGGCGACGCGCTGCTGCTCTACACCGACGGGCTCGTCGAGGAGCCCGGCCGCGACCTGGCGGAGGGCATCGACCGGCTGCTCGGGCGCGCCGACCGGCTCGTAGCGGCCGGCTGGGCCGGTGGCGCCGAGCGCCTGCTGCAGTCGGTCCCGACCGGGCAGGACGACGACCGGGCGCTCGTGCTGCTGCGCCGCGCCTGAGCCGGCGCGGTTCGCCCGCGACCGGCGGGGCAGGGGCGCGCCATGACGCAGACCCGCACCCGCGCGCTGCTGCGCGTCGACGGCGAGGACCACGAGCTCGACCTCGACCACCGCACCTCGCTGCTCGACGCGCTGCGCGAGCACCTGGGCCTCACCGGCAGCAAGAAGGGCTGCGACCGCGGCCAGTGCGGGGCCTGCACCGTCCTGCTCGACGGGCGCCGGGTCAACAGCTGCCTCCTGCTGGCGGTCGCCGTGCAGGGGCGCGAGGTGACGACGGTCGAGGGGCTCGCCGACGGCGAGCGCCTGCACCCCGTGCAGGAGGCCTTCGTCGCCTGCGACGCGCTGCAGTGCGGCTACTGCACCCCCGGCCAGGTGGTCTCGGCCGTCGCGGTGCAGCAGGAGGCGCGCGACGGCTGGCCGAGCGCCGTCACCGAGGACCTCACCGCGACCGAGGTCCTGCTCGACGACGTGGAGGTGCGCGAGCGGATGGCCGGCAACCTGTGCCGCTGCGGCGCCTACACCGGCATCGTGCCGGCCGTCCTCGGGTCGCTGCGGTGAGGCCCGTCGGGTACGAGCGCCCCGCCGACGTGCGCTCCGCCGTCGGCGTGCTGTCCCGCCCCGGGGCGCGGGCCCTCGCCGGGGGCACGAACCTCGTCGACCTCATGAAGGTGGGGGTCGAGGCCCCCGAGGTGCTCGTCGACGTCAACGGCCTGGGGCTCGACGCGGTGGAGGCGCTGCCCGACGGCGGCCTCCGCATCGGCGCGGGGGTGCGCAACAGCGACCTCGCCGCGGACGTGCTCGTGCGCACGCGCTACCCCGTGCTGGCGCGGGCCCTGCTGTCCGGCGCCTCCGGCCAGCTGCGCAACATGGCCAGCGTCGGCGGCAACCTGCTGCAGCGGACCCGCTGCCCCTACTTCATGGACGCGACCAAGCCGTGCAACAAGCGCGAGCCCGGTACCGGGTGCCCGGCGCGGACCGGGATCTCCCGCGGCCTCGCGGTGCTCGGCGCGTCCGAGCACTGCATCGCCACCCACCCCGGCGACATGGCGGTGGCGCTGACCGCCCTCGGCGCCGTCGTGCGCTTCGAGGGCCCCGACGGGCCGGGCGAGCTGCCGATGCCCGGCTTCCACCGGCTGCCCGGGGACGCCCCGCAGCGGGACACCGAGCTCCCCCCGGGGGCGGTCATCACCGCGGTCGACGTGCCCGGCCTGCCGTACGGGCCGGTGAGCACCTACCGCAAGGCGCGCGAGCGGGCCTCCTTCGCCTTCGCCCTGGTCTCCGTCGCCGCCGCGCTCGACGTGGCGGACGGGCAGGTGCGCGACGTCCGCCTCGCACTGGGCTCCGTGGCGCACGCTCCGTGGCGCGCGCGACGGGCCGAGGAGGCGCTGCGCGGCCGGTCCGCGACCGCCGCGTCGTTCCGCGAGGCCGCGGACGCCGAGCTGGAGGGAGCGGAGCCGACGACGGACAACGCGTACAAGGTGCCGCTGGCCCGCCGGCTGCTCGTCGGGACCCTGCTCGAGCTGGCCGGGAGCGGGCGGTGAGCGTCGTCGGGGAGCCGCGCGAGCGGGTGGACGCGCGGGACAAGGTGTCCGGCCGGGCCCGGTACGCGGCCGAGCAGCGGCTCGGCGCGCCCGGCGAGCGCCTGCACGGCTGGATCGTGCAGTCCACCGTCGCCCGGGGGCGGGTGCGCGCGGTGGACGCCGCTGCCGCGCGCGCCGTCGACGGGGTCGTCGCCGTCCTCACCCACGAGGACGCGCCGCGGCTGGCGCAGCAGCCGGCCGACGGCGAGCTCGCGGTGCTCCAGTCGCCGGAGGTGGCCTACCGGGGGCAGGTCGTGGGGCTCGTGGTCGCGGTGACGCTCGAGGCGGCCCGTGAGGGGGCGCGGGCGCTGCGCATCGCGTACGAGGAGGCCGGGCACGACGTGCGGCTGCGCGGGGACCACCCCGGTCTCTACGCCCCCGAGCAGGTCAACCCCGCGTTCCCCACCGACACCGCGCAGGGAGACCTCGACGGCGCGCTCGCCGCGGCCGCGCACGTCGTCGACGCGACGTACTCGACCCCGGCGCTGTTCAACAACCCCCTGGAGCCGCACGCGAGCACCGCCGCGTGGGAGGGGGACGCGCTGACCGTGCACGACTCCACCCAGGGCACCAGCGGCGTCGCCGCCTCGCTGGCGGAGGCCTTCGGGGTGGCGCCGGAGCACGTACGGGTCCTCGCCGCGCACGTCGGCGGCGGGTTCGGGTCCAAGGGGTCCGCGCGGCCCAACGTCGTCCTCGCCGCCATGGCGGCGCGGGTCACCGGGCGGCCCGTCACCGTCACGACCACGCGGGAGATGCAGTTCGCGCTCGTCGGCTACCGCACGCCGACGCTGCAGCGGGTGCGCCTCGGGGCCGACGGCGAGGGGCGCCTGCAGGCGGTGGGGCACGACGTGGTGGAGCAGACGTCGACGGTCTTCGAGTTCGCCGAGCAGACCGCCGAGCCGACGCGGCACCAGTACGCGGGCCCGCACCGGCGGACCTCGCACCGCCTTTCCGCGCTCGACGTGCCGACGCCGCGCTGGATGCGCGCGCCGGGGGAGTGCCCCGGCATGTACGCCCTCGAGGCCGCGATGGACGAGCTCGCGGGGGCGACCGGCCTGGACCCGGTCGAGCTGCGCCTGCGCAACGACACCCCGGTGGACCCGGAGAGCGGCCGGCCGTTCAGCAGCCGGCACCTGCGCGAGTGCCTGCTCGTCGGCGCGCAGCGCTTCGGCTGGTGGGGGCGGGACCCGCGCCCGGGCGCTCGCCGCGAGGGGCGCTGGCTCGTGGGGACGGGGGTGGCGGCCTCGACGTACCCCGCGATGGCGCAGAAGTGCCGCGCGGTCGCGCGGGCGCGCCCGGACGGGACGTACGAGGTCGGGGTGAACGCCACGGACATCGGCACCGGCGCGCGGACGGTCCTCGGGCAGATCGCGGCGGACGCGCTGCGCACGGTCCCGGAGCGGGTCGTGCTGCGCATCGCCGACAGCGACCTGCCGCCGGCGCCGGTGGCCGGCGGGTCGGCGGGCACGGCGTCCTGGGGCTGGGCGGTGGTGCGCGCGTGCGAGCAGCTGCTGCGGGAGGTCGCCGACGGCGTCCCCGCGGGCGGGGCCGAGGCGCGGTCCGACACGCAGGACGAGATCGAGGCGCAGCTGGGCTTCGTGCGCCAGGGCTTCGGCGCCGTCTTCGCCGAGGCCCGCGTCGACCTGGACAGCGGCGAGGTCCGCGTGCCGCGGCTGCACGGCACGTACGCGCTCGGGCGGGTCATGAACGCGCGGACGGCGCACTCCCAGCTCGTCGGCGGCATGACGATGGGGCTGTCCATGGCCCTGCACGAGGGCGGGCACCTCGACGAGGCGTTCGGCGACTGGGCGAACCACGACCTCGCCGAGTACCACGTCGCCAGTCACGCGGACGTCCTCGACGTGGACGCGGTGTGGCTCGAGGAGGTCGACGAGCACCTCAACCCGCTCGGCGGCAAGGGCATCGGCGAGATCGGCATCGTCGGCACCGCGGCCGCCGTCGCGAACGCCGTGCACCACGCCACGGGGGTCCGGGTGCGCGACCTGCCGATCACGCCCGACACCCTGCTGGAGCACCTCCCCGAGCGGTGAGGGCAGCCGGCGCGCCCGGCCCCGCGTGCCCCGGTGGGAGCGGGGTACGGGTGCCGGGACCGACCCAGGAAGCGAGGAGAAGCCCGTGACGACCCCCTCGGAGCCGACCCGGCCCACGTTCGACGACGTCGAGGACATGGAGCCGCAGGACGACGCGCGCCCGGACCGCATCTACACCGGCCACGCCGGGGTGCCCGAGCGCCTGGACGACGACGCCCTCAACGAGGCGACGGAGCAGGAGCGCGTCGACGCCGGCATCGCGGACTACGCGCCCTCGCAGGTGCCCAACGCCCAGGACGACCTGCCGGACGGCACCCCCGACATGCCGGCGGTCGACCAGACGGAGATCTACCAGGAGGAGCTGGCGGAGGCGCAGCGCGTCGCCCGCGAGCAGGGCTCCTGACGCCCGGCGCCCCGCCCGGCTGACGCCGTGGTGCCCGTCGCGGCCGCGCCGCCCTGGTGCGCGGCCGCGACGGGGGCTGGGGGCTCGGGGGCCTAGAAGGCGTACCGGACCCGGCAGGAGGGGAGACGCTCGGTGAGCAGGTCGGTGAGCTGCGCGACGTACCGGCCCTTGGCGCCGGTGCGGTAGCGGACGTTCCACCCGCCGGTCTGCGAGCGCTTGCCCTGCTGGAGCTCGGGGCGCCAGAGCACCTGCTCGGCCTTGGGGTGCCAGCGGAGGTTGACGTCGTGCAGCGCCTCGTTGTGCGTGAGCATGATGACCTCGGCCGCCAGCTGCGCCTTCGTCCGTGCGGACGTCCCGTCGGCGACCTGCTCCAGCAGCTCCGCCCAGTCCTCGAGCCAGCCGTCGTGGACGATGACGGGGGAGAGGTTGAGGTGGACCTCGTACCCGGCCTCGACGAAGTCGTCGATGGCGGCGATGCGCTCGGCCACGCGGTCGGTGCGCACGTCCACGAGCCGCGAGACCCGGTCCGGCATGAGCGAGAAGCGGATGCGCGTCCGCCCCTGCGGGTCCCAGCCCAGCAGGTCGCGGTTCACGTGCTTGGTCGCGAACGACGCCTTGGCCGTCGGCAGGCCGCGGAAGAGGTCGACGAGGTCGCGCACGTTGTCGCTCACGGTCGCGTCCACCGAGCAGTCGCTGTTCTCGCCGATGTCGTAGACCCAGGCCTGCGGGTCGCACTGGTTCGGCTCGGGCTTGCTGCCCTGGCGGGCGACGTGGCGCGCCAGGTAGCCGGTGATGCGGTCGATGTTCGCGAACACCGTGATCGGGTTGCTGTAGCCCTTGCGCCGGGGCACGTAGCAGTAGGCGCACGCCATCGCGCAGCCGTTGGCCGTCGACGGGGCGATGAAGTCCGACGACCTGCCGTTCGGCCGGGCCGTCAGCGACTTCTTGACGCCGAGCACGAGCGCCTCGGTCTTGATGCGCACCCACCGGTCGACGTTCGCCTCGTCGCCGTGCAGCTCGGGGATGTCCCAGTGCGAGGCGACCTCGACGAGCTCGGCGTCGGGCCAGCGCGCGAGCACCTGCTGGCCGCGCGGCAGCGCCGCCGCCTCGGGCTCGACGTAGATCCGGCGCACGTCGAGCAGGCGGGACCGCGGCGCGGGTGCCGGGGCGTCGAGGCTGAGCTGGGTGTCCACGGGCGTCACGTCCAGTAGAGGAGGCGGGCAGCGGGCAGCCGGTCGGCAAGCGCTTGCTCGAACCAGGAGCGCATCTCGTGCATGACCGGGGTCGGGTAGACGTGCTTGACGGCGCCGTACTTGCCGCGCTTCTGCCGGCGCAGGTCCTCGTCCATCTCGAGCTTCGTCCGCGGGTACCACCCGAGCAGGACCTCCTTGCTCTTCGGCGTGAACCGGTGGGTGATGAGCTCGGTGGTCAGGTCGAGGTCCGGGACGTCGGCGGTCGCGGCGGCCACGGCGTCGAAGAGGGCGGCGTACTCCTCGCGCCACCCCTCGACCGGCATGATCGGCGCGACCGTGAGGCCGACGGGGTAGCCGGCGAGCGCGAGCGAGCGCAGAGCGGCCACCCGGTCGGCGATGCGCGCCGTGCCGCCCTCGAAGCGCTCGACGGAGGCGGCGTTGACGGAGAACCGGACGCGGGTGCGGCCGTGGTGCGGCAGGTCGAGCAGCGGCGCCACGCCGTCGTACTTGGTGGTGAAGCGCAGCTGCACGGGCCCGCCGAAGTCGTGCGTGCCCGCGTGCGTGATCGCGGCGGACAGCGAGCCGGTGAGGTGCTCCAGGCCCAGGGGGTCCGTGTAGCAGGACGTCTCGAAGGTGGTGCCCTCGTGCCCGCGCTCGACGGTGCCGCTGGTGACGCCGCCCCGCCCGACGTGCGCGTCCATGCCGTCGAGGATCTCCTCGACGTTGGCGTACGCGCGGGTGACCGGCGGGCCGCCGAGGGAGCCGGCGAGGTAGCAGTACTGGCAGTGCGCCGGGCAGCCCTCGGCGAGGTCGAGGCGCCAGTCGGCGCTCGGCGGGATCGGCTGCGGCCGGCGCTTGGACGGCGGGGCGACGACGACGGCGAGGGTGGACTTGGCCAGCGCGTACGTCGCGCGCTCGTCGCCCGCCTGCAGGCTCGGCAGCCGGTCGCCGCGGAGCAGCTGGACGTCCTCGACGCCGGCGGCGGCGCACCGCTCGACGATGCGCTGCCCGTGGGGGAGCTCGGCCGCCGAGCGCGTCACGAGGACCCGCTTCGGCAACCAGGGGGATCGCGTCACGTGTTGTGCAACACCGCGCGGCACCCGGAGCGTCCCCGGCGGTGCGGCGCGCCGTGTGAGGCTGTTCACCGGCCCGTGACGAGCGCCCCCGCGTGGGGCCCCGGCGCCCCGGGCAGGCGTACGGGTGCCGACGCCCCGACCGCACCCCCGACCCCCGGAGGACGACGTGCCCGAGCAGACCCCCGCCATCCTCGCCGAGCTGCGCACGCTGCTGCGCCTCACCGAGGCCGAGGTCCAGGTCGCCGAGACCCGCCGCGCCCAGGCGCGCACGGAGGCCGTGGAGCGCGAGCTGCGCCAGAACGCGGAGAACGCGCGCGAGCGGGCCCGGCTCGTCGCCGCGGCGCTGCGCGGGCGGGGCGGCGTGCCCGACGTCGTGACGACGGTCGCCGGCCGCCTCGGCGCCACCGCCAAGGCCGGGCTCGAGCAGGCCCAGCCGCTGCCCGAGGCGCTGCTGGGCGACCTCGCGCTCGAGCACCAGCTGCAGGACCGGGCCCGCTACCTCAAGGCCCTCGCGACGGCGGCGGACGACCAGCCGCTGCTGCGCCTGGCCGAGCGCCTCGACGCGGCGCACGGCGCCACCGTCGACTGGCTGACCACCGTGCTCGCCGAGGTCGCGCTGGGCGGGCCCGCCGCGCTGCGGCCCACCCCGCTGCAGGCCGTCGTCGGCAAGGGCCTGTCCCTCGCCACCCTGCCCGCCCGCACGCTCACCCGCGGCCTCGACGACGTGGCCGCCCGCGCCGCCGGGCTGCGCCGGCGCGCCGAGGACCGGGTCGACGAGGTCGCCCGGACCGCGGGCGAGGTCCGCGGGGCCGTGGCCGACGTGCTCGTCCCGGAGGACGAGCTGCCCGTCGAGGGGTACGACGCCCTGAGCCAGCAGGCGGTCGTCAAGGCCGTCAAGCAGCTGCGCACCCCCGACGAGGTGCGGCGCGTGGTCGCGTACGAGGAGGCGCACCGCGGGCGGCGCAGCATCGTGTCGGCGGCGCAGAGCCGCCTCGCGGCGCTCGCCGAGGAGGTCGTGCGGGCCTGACCCCCCGCGGGGGCGGGGCCGCTGCCCGCGCCGGCCCCGTCGGCGCTCCCCGCGCCGGTAGGGTGCCCGGCCATGAGCACCGCGGCTCCCGTGAACCTGGGGCAGATCGTGAGCCACCGCGCGGCGGTGGCACCGGACGCCGTCCTGCTGCGCCGTCGCGAGGGCAGCGCGTGGCACGACGTCACCTCCGCGCAGTTCCGCGACGAGGTCGAGGCGCTCGCGCGGGGGGTCGTGGCCGCGGGCGTCCGGCCCGGCGACCGCGTGGGGCTCATGGCCAAGACCCGGTACGAGTGGACGCTCTGCGACGCCGCGCTGTGGACCGCCGGCGCCGTCGTCGTCCCCGTGTACGAGACGTCGTCGCCGGACCAGGTGCGCTGGGTCCTCGAGGACTCCGGCGCCGTCGCCTGCTTCGTGGAGGGCCGCTCGCACGAGGCCTCGGCCGCGGCGGTGCTCACCGACGGCCTGGCGGGGCGCAGCGCGGTCTGGCGGGTCGACGCGCTGGAGGACCTCGTGGCCCTGGGGGCGGGGGTGGACCCCGCCGAGGTGGCCGCCCGCCGCGACGCCCCGGGCCCCGACGACCCGGCGACCCTCATCTACACCTCGGGCACGACGGGACGGCCCAAGGGCTGCGTCCTCACCCACGGCAACTTCCTCGCCGAGGTGCGCTCGGCGATCGAGGCGCTGCCCGAGCTGTTCGAGCCCGAGGACGCCTCGACGCTGCTGTTCCTGCCGCTCGCGCACGTGTTCGGCCGCATGATCCAGGTCGCGGTCCTGCTCAACGGCACGGTCACCGGCCACAGCGACACCGGGCGGCTGCTCAAGGACCTCGACACCTTCCGCCCGACGTTCGTGCTCGCCGTGCCGCGCATCTTCGAGAAGGTGCACGACTCGGCCCAGCGCAAGGCCGTGGCCGCGGGGCGCGGGCGGGTGTTCGAGCGCGCGGCGGCGACCGCGATCGCGTGGAGCGAGGCGTCCGAGCGGGGCCGGCCCGGGCTGCGCCTCGTGCTCGAGCGCGCCCTCTTCGACCGGCTCGTGTACGGCAGGCTGCGCGCGGCGCTCGGCGGGCAGGTGCAGTGGGCGGTGTCCGGCGGCGCCCCCCTCGGCGCGCGGCTCGCGCACTTCTTCCGCGGCGTCGGGGTGACGGTGCTCGAGGGGTACGGCCTCACCGAGACCACCGCGGCCTGCTGCGTGAACACCCGGTCCGCGCTGCGCGTGGGCACCGTGGGCCGCGCCCTGCCGCGCTTCGAGATCCGCATCGCCGACGACGGCGAGGTGCAGGTGCGCGGCGGGCACGTCACGCCCGGCTACTGGGGCCAGGAGGAGGCGACCGCCGCGGCGTTCACCGCCGACGGCTGGTTCCGCACCGGGGACCTCGGCTCGCTCGACGCCGACGGCTACCTGTCGATCACCGGCCGCGCCAAGGAGATCATCGTGACCTCCGCCGGCAAGAACGTCTCGCCCTCCGGGCTCGAGGACGTCGTGCGCTCGAGCCCGCTGGTGAGCCAGTGCGTCGTGGTCGGCGACGCGCGCCCGCACGTCGCCGCGCTGGTCACGCTCGACGCCGAGTCGGTCGCGGCCTGGCTGGCCCAGCAGGGCCGTCCCGAGGTGCCCGTCGCGGACCTCGTCGACGACCCGCAGGTCCACGCCGAGGTGCAGGCGGCGGTCGACGCCGCCAACCGCACCGTGTCCGCGGCCGAGGCGATCCGGCGGTTCCGGGTGCTCCCCGTCGACCTCACCGAGGCCGACGGCACCCTGACCCCGTCGCTCAAGGTCAAGCGCGCCGTCGTCCACCAGCGCTTCGCCGCGGACATCGAGGCGATGTACGCCCCCGCCCGCGCCCGCACCGCCTGAGGGGCCCCCTCAGGGGACCGCGAGCTCGAACCACACCACCTTGCCCTCGCCGGACGGCGCGGTGCCCCAGGCGTCGGCGAGCGCCTCGACGATGAGGATGCCGCGCCCGGACGTCTCGGACGGTCCGGGGTCGCGGCTCAGCGGCCCGGCCGCCCGCTCGTCGCCGACCTCGACGCGCACCCGGCCCGCGCCGCCGGTGCCCGGCTCGTGGCGCACGGCCAGCGCCACGCGCCCCTCGCCGTGCACGAGCGCGTTGGTGACGACCTCGCTGGTGAGCAGCTGGGCGCTGTCGGAGACCTCGTCGAGGCCCCAGTCCGCCAGCGCCCCCCGCACGAAAGCCCGCGCGCCGGCGACGGCCCGCAGGTCGCGCTCCAGACCGGTGCTGCGCACCTGCGGCGCGGGCGCGCCCGGCCGGCCGTCGTAGCGGGCGCAGAGCAGGGCGAGGTCGTCGCGTCGCCGCTCGGCGGCGCGCGCCGGCGCGACGAGCGCGTCGGCGAGCGCCTCCACGTCGCCCGCGCCCGGCCCGGCGGCGAGCGCGGCCAGCAGCTCGTCGGCGCCGTCGCGCCCATCGCGCGAGCCGGGCAGGCCGTCGGTGTGCAGGACGAGCAGGTCGCCGCGGGCCAGGTCGACGG
The DNA here is from genome assembly GCF_003594885.1 of Vallicoccus soli. NCBI lineage: Bacteria > Bacillati > Actinomycetota > Actinomycetes > Motilibacterales > Vallicoccaceae > Vallicoccus > Vallicoccus soli. Next base: position 535,464 of record NZ_QZEZ01000002.1, on the reverse strand, counting down.
TGGTGACCGGGTGCGGGGTCCCCGGCGCGACGCCGAGCGGCAGGCCGCCCTCCACCTGCAGCGCCCGGGGCGCGCCGCCGTCCGCGGGGAGCAGCAGCGGCGCCGGGTGCCCGGCGCGCACCACCTGGACCCGCGCCCCGTCCACGTCGACGCAGGCGTAGCAGCAGGTGGCGAGCACGTCGGGCGCGACCTCGGCGAGCGCCGCGTCGGCCCGGGCCAGCACGGCCTCGGGCGCGTGGCCCTCGAGCGCGTACGCCCGCAGCGTGCTGCGCAGCTGGCCCATGACGGCGGCGGCCGCGACGTCGTGGCCCTGGACGTCGCCGACGACGAGGGCGACCCGCCCGTCCGGCAGCGCCAGGGCGTCGTACCAGTCGCCGCCCACCTGCAGGCCGGCGGTCGCCGCGAGGTAGCGCCCGGCCGGGACCACCCCCGGCAGCGCGGGGAGCGCGCGCGGCAGCAGCCCGCGCTGCAGGGCGAGGGCCAGCTCGCGCTCCTGCGCGCGCAGCCGGGCCCGCTCGACCGTCTGCCCGACGAGGGCGGCGAGGGCCACGAGCAGGCTGCGCTCCTGGGCGGGGAAGCCGCGGGGCGCGGCGTACGCGACCGTCAGGCAGCCCGTCGCGCGGCCGCCGACGACGAGGGGCAGGAACGCCCAGGCGTGCTTGCCCGTCGCCTCGACCACGTGCCCGAGGTGCGGGTACGCCGCGCCGTACTCCGCCCGGGAGGCGAGGAACCGGGGCTCCCGGGTGCGCATCGTGTCGCTGATGGGGGCGTTGCGCGCGACCTCGATGCCGTCGAGCAGCTCCACCGCGCGCCGGGGGTAGCCCGCGTGCCCGACGAGCCGGAGCCGGCCGGACTCGGCGAGGGAGACGAGGACCCCGTCCGCGGAGAAGGCCGGGAGCACGGTGCGCACGACCGCGTCGGTGACGTCGGGGAGCGCCTCGGCCTGCGCCAGCGCCGTCGAGCAGGCGAGGACCTGCGCGGCCCTGCCGCCGTCGTCCCCCTCGTGGACGCCCGAGCCGCCGCCGCCCCGCCCCGCGCCACCGCCCCGCCCCGCGCCACCGCCCACGCCGCGCCCCCGCCCGCATGCCGCCCACCGCCGTCGGGCCATCCTGCCGCAGGGCGCGGGCCGCGAGGGAGGGGGCGCGGAGCGACGCGCAGGGGCCGCGGAGGGGCCGCGGAGGGGCGCAGCGGGGGGCGAGGGGAGCGGGTGACCGGGATCGAACCGGCATGACCAGCTTGGAAGGCTGGGGCTCTGCCATTGAGCTACACCCGCGGGCGGGCGCGCGCCGGCGCCGCAGCACCGTCGACCGCACACCCGGACGGGCCCTAGACTGCCACAGGCGCCGCGGGGCGTAGCGTAGTGGCTAGCGCGCCTGCTTTGGGAGCAGGAGATCGGGAGTTCGAGTCTCCCCGCCCCGACCCAGCAGGCCCCGCCGCAGCAGACGCAGCCAGACGCAGCAGACACGGACCCCTGACCAAGGAGACTCGCAGCAGTGAAGAGCGCCCTCGAGACCCTCAACCCCACGAGGGTCAAGCTGACCGTCGAGGTGCCCTTCGACGAGCTGAAGCCGAGCCTCGACGCGGCGTACAAGAAGATCGCCTCGCAGGTGCAGATCCCCGGCTTCCGGCGCGGCAAGGTGCCCCCGCGCCTCATCGACCAGCGCTTCGGGCGCGGCGCGGTGCTCGAGGAGGCCGTCAACGAGGCGCTGCCGCGGTTCTACGGCGACGCGGTGCGCGAGAACGACGTGGCCATCGTCGGCCAGCCCGAGGTCGAGGTCACCGAGCTCAACGACGGCGAGCAGCTCACCTTCACCGCCGAGGTCGACGTCGTGCCGACCTTCGAGGTGCCGGAGTACGAGGGCCTCGAGGTCTCCGTCGACGACGTCGAGGTCACCGACGCCGACGTGGACGAGGCGCTGCAGTCGCTGCGCGAGCGCTTCGGCACGCTCACCGGCGTCGACCGCCCGGCGCAGGAGGGCGACTTCCTGTCGATCGACCTCGTCGCCAAGGTCGGCGACGAGGAGGTCGACTCGGTCAGCGGCATGAGCTACCAGGTCGGCAGCACCAACATGCTCGACGGCCTCGACGAGGCCGTGCGCGGGCTGTCCGCGGGCGAGCAGCGCACCTTCACCACCGAGCTCGCCGGCGGCGAGCACGCGGGCGAGACCGCCGACGTCACCGTCACGGTCGCCAGCGTCAAGGAGCGCGAGCTGCCCGAGCTCGACGACGAGTTCGCCCAGACCGCGAGCGAGTTCGACACCGTCGAGGAGCTGCGCGCCGACGCCCGCACCCGGGTGGAGCGGCAGAAGGCCCTCGAGCAGGGCGTGCAGGCCCGCGACCGCGCCCTCGAGGCGCTGCTCGCGAAGGTCGACGTCCCGCTCCCGGAGACCCTCGTCAAGGCCGAGGTCGACGGGCGCATGCACAACCTCGCGCACCAGCTCGAGGCGGCCGGCATGACCAAGGAGCAGTACCTCCAGGGCGAGGAGCGCACCGAGGAGGACTTCGACGCCGAGGTCGAGCAGCGCGCCCGCGAGTCGATCAAGGCCCAGTTCGTGCTCGACAAGATCGCCGCCGAGCAGCAGCTGCAGCCGAGCGAGGCCGAGGTGACCGAGCACCTCGTGCGCAGCGCGCAGCGCTACGGCATGCAGCCGCAGGACTTCGTCAACCAGATCGTGCAGGGCGGGCAGGTCCAGTCGCTCATCTCCGAGGTCGTGCGGGGCAAGGCGCTCGCCGCGGTCCTCGAGGCCGCGCGGGTCACCGACGCCTCCGGGCGCACCGTGGACCTCGAGGCCCTGCGCGAGCCGGGCGAGGACGAGGACGCCGGGCCGGCGGAGGTCGGCGAGGGCGTCGTGGACGCGGCCGAGGGCGTCGAGGGCGAGGGCGCCGAGGACCAGCCCCTCGAGGACGGCGCGACCGCCGAGGACGTCGAGGCGGCGCCGCGGTCCTGACCGCCGCCAGCCAGCACCACCCGGGAGCCGGGGCGCCGACGCGCCCCGGCTCCCGCGCGTACGGCTCCCGCCACCTCCGCCGCCTGCTCCGCCCCTGGCGAACAGGGCCGGGGCCGGGACGTCGGGGGAGCGCCCGCCCGTTACTGTCGGCACCGGCGGACGAGAGCCCGACCGACCCGATCCAGCAGCCCGACGCACAAGCAGGTGACGCCGCAGTGACCACCCTCATCCGGCCGAGCGGGACCCTCGCCGAGGCGCGCACGCAGGCGCCCGGCGGCCTGGGCCTCGACGACCAGGTCTACAACCGCCTCCTGCGCGAGCGGATCATCTTCCTGGGCTCCGAGGTGCGCGACGAGAACGCCAACGCCATCTGCGCCCAGCTGATGCTCCTCGCCGCGGAGGACCCGCAGAAGGACATCTTCCTCTACATCAACTCGCCCGGCGGCTCCGTCTCGGCCGGCCTGGCGATCTACGACACGATGCAGTACGTCGAGAACGACGTCGCGACGGTGGGCCTCGGCCTGGCCGCGTCCATGGGGCAGTTCCTGCTCTGCGCGGGCACCAAGGGCAAGCGCTACGCGACCCCGCACGCGCGGATCATGATGCACCAGCCCTCCGGCGGCATCGGCGGCACGGCCTCGGACATCAAGATCCTCGCCGAGGAGATGCTCTACACCAAGCGCAAGCTGGCCGAGCTCATCGCGTTCCACACCGGGCAGTCCGAGGAGCAGATCGAGCGCGACTCCGACCGCGACCGGTGGTTCACCGCCGAGCAGGCGCGCGAGTACGGGTTCGTCGACCACGTCGTGAGCCGCGCCGGCCAGGTGAGCGGCTCCGGCGGCACCGGCGCCTGACCCTCGACCCGACCCACGACGGAGCCCACCCCATGAGCGAGCCGACCATGAGCACGAGCCCCAGCAGCCGCTACGTCCTCCCCGTCATCGAGGAGCGCACGAGCTACGGCTTCAAGCGCGTCGACCCCTACACCAAGCTGTTCGAGGAGCGCATCATCTTCCTCGGCCAGGCGATCGACGACACCATCGCGAACGACGTCCTCGCCCAGCTGCTCACGCTGGAGTCGATGGACCCCGACCGCGACATCCAGATCTACATCAACTCCCCGGGCGGCTCGTTCACGGCGCTCACGGCGATCTACGACACGATGCAGTACGTCGCGCCGGAGATCCAGACGGTCTGCCTCGGCATGGCCGCCTCGGCCGCCTCGGTGCTGCTCGCCGCCGGCACCCCCGGCAAGCGGCTCACCGTGCCCAACGCCAAGATCCTCATCCACCAGCCGGCGATGTCCGGCGCCGCCTACGGGCAGGCCAGCGACCTGGAGATCCAGGCGCAGGAGGTGCTGCGGATGCGGGCGTGGCTCGAGGACACCTACGCCAAGCACACCAACGTCGACGTCGAGCAGGTCCGCCGCGACATCGAGCGCGACAAGTACCTCTCGGCCACCGAGGCGGTCGAGTACGGCCTCGTGGACCGGGTCCTCACCAACCGCCGCGCCGGCTGAGGCCGGCCGGCGGGGGCGGGACGGACCGGGGCAGGGCGGCACGAGCCGCACGCGGGGCACGGCGCGCAGGGCCCGTTGGGCCGTACGGGTCGTGCCCCGCGCGCCGCGCCCCCCGGGGCGCGCCAGGACGGCGACGGGCCCCCGGTTCTCGGGTACGGTCAGGGGACGTGACGGATCCGGCGAGGGCCGGGGTCGATCGAAGGGACGCGGGTGGCACGCATCGGCGACGGCGGCGACCTGCTGAAGTGCTCGTTCTGCGGGAAGAGCCAGAAGCAGGTCAAGAAGCTCATCGCGGGCCCTGGGGTCTACATCTGCGACGAGTGCATCGACCTCTGCAACGAGATCATCGAGGAGGAGCTCTCCGACAGCGGTGAGGTGTCGTGGGACGAGCTCCCCAAGCCCCGCGAGATCTACGAGTTCCTCGACCAGTACGTGATCGGCCAGGAGCGGGCCAAGAAGGCCCTGTCGGTGGCCGTCTACAACCACTACAAGCGGGTGCAGGCGGGCGACACCGGCAAGCCGGGGCGCGACGACCACGTCGAGCTCGGCAAGTCCAACATCCTGCTCCTCGGGCCCACCGGCTGCGGCAAGACGCTGCTGGCGCAGACGCTGGCGCGCATGCTCAACGTCCCGTTCGCCATCGCCGACGCGACCGCGCTCACCGAGGCGGGCTACGTCGGCGAGGACGTCGAGAACATCCTGCTCAAGCTGATCCAGGCGGCCGACTACGACGTCAAGAAGGCCGAGACCGGGATCATCTACATCGACGAGGTCGACAAGATCGCCCGCAAGAGCGAGAACCCGTCGATCACCCGCGACGTCTCCGGCGAGGGCGTGCAGCAGGCGCTGCTGAAGATCCTCGAGGGCACGACCGCGTCGGTGCCGCCGCAGGGCGGGCGCAAGCACCCGCACCAGGAGTTCATCCAGATCGACACGACGAACGTCCTGTTCATCGTCGGCGGCGCGTTCGCCGGCCTGGACAAGATCGTCGAGCAGCGCGCCGGCAAGAAGGGCCTGGGCTTCGGCTCGCAGCTGCGCTTCGCCAGCGAGGTCGAGTCGGCCGACGTGTTCGGCGACGTGTTGCCCGAGGACCTGCTGAAGTTCGGCATGATCCCGGAGTTCATCGGGCGCCTGCCGGTGATCACGAGCGTGCACAACCTCGACCGCGAGGCGCTCGTGCGCATCCTCACGGACCCGAAGAACGCGCTGGTCAAGCAGTACAAGAAGCTCTTCGACCTCGACGGGGTCGAGCTCGAGTTCACCCCCGACGCGCTCGAGGCGGTGGCCGACCAGGCCATCCGGCGCGGCACCGGCGCCCGCGGCCTGCGGGCGATCATGGAGGAGGTCCTCCTGTCGGTGATGTACGACGTCCCCTCCCGCGAGGACGTCGCCCGCTGCGTCGTCACCCGCGAGGTCGTGCTCGAGCACGTCAACCCGACCCTCGTGCCGCGCGAGGCCCCGCCCAAGCGCGAGCGCCGCGAGAAGAGCGCCTGAGCGCGGGCGACCCCGAGCCGCCACCCGAGCCCCGCAGGTCAGCGCCCTGCGGGGCTCCGGCGCGCTCAGAGCCGCACGAGGACCTTGCCGCCGCCGCCCGCGCCGGTGAAGAGCCCGATGAAGGCCTCGGGCGCGCGCTCGATCCCCTCGTGCACCGTCTCGCGCACCCGCAGCGCGCCGTCGGCCAGCCAGCCGCCGACCTCCTCCAGGAAGCGCGGGCGCAGGTGCTCGTGGTCGCCGACGATGAACCCGCGCAGGGTCAGCCGCTTGCCGACCGCGAGGCCGAGCCCGTGCACCGGGTCGCCGCCGGACTCGTCGTTGTAGGTGCTGATCGCCCCGCACAGCGCCACCCGCCCGTGCGGGCGCAGGACGCGCAGCGCCGCCTCGAGCTGCGCGCCGCCGACGTTGTCGAAGCACACGTCCACCCCGTCGGGCGCCACCCGGCGCAGCTGCTCCAGCGCGGGCCCGTCGTGGTGGTCGAACGCGGCGTCGAGGCCGAGCTCGTCGACGAGCCAGCGCACCTTCTCCGGCGAGCCCGCCGAGCCGACGACCCGGGAGGCGCCCTTGAGCCGGGCGAGCTGCCCGGCGACGGAGCCGACGGCGCCGGACGCGCCCGCGACGAAGACCGCGTCGCCGGGGCGCAGCGCGGCCACCTCGACGAGGCCGGCGTACGCGGTGAGCCCGGTCATCCCGAGCACGCCGAGGAAGGCGCTGGGCGAGACGCCCGCGGGCACGTCGAGCCGGGTGGCCCGGTCGGCGTCGCCGACCCACCACTCGCGCCACCCGCCCCCGTGCAGGACGAGGTCCCCCTCGGCGAGCCCGTCGGCGCGCGAGGCGACGACCTCGCCCACCGCGCCGCCGGTGAGGACGTCGCCGACGGCGTACGGGGGGACGTACGAGGGGACGTCGCGCATGCGCCCGCGCATGTAGGGGTCGACGGACATCCAGCGGTTGCGCACGAGGACCTGCCCCGGGCCCGGCGCGGGGACCTCGACCTCGACGAGGGCGAAGTCGCCGGCGACCGGCTCGCCGACGGGGCGCGACGCGAGGTGGACCTCGCGCCCGGTGTTGGGGCTGCTGCTGCTCATGGCCCGGTCCCTACCCGCGGCGCGCACGCCGCAGGCGGACCGGGCGCGGCGGGGCCCGGCTCGTAGACTCAGCACCCGTGAGCACCCCGCCGTCCGCCGAGAGCCTGCCGTCGACGTTCACCCCGTCGGAGGTGGAGGGCCCGGCCTACCGCCGCTGGGTCGAGCAGGGGTGCTTCACCCCGCCGGCCGAGCCGCGCGGGGAGCCGTACGCGATCGTCATCCCGCCGCCGAACGTCACCGGCAGCCTGCACCTCGGGCACGCGCTCAACCACACCCTCATGGACGTGCTGACCCGCCGGCGGCGCATGCAGGGCCACGACGTGCTGTGGCTGCCCGGCATGGACCACGCGGGCATCGCGACGCAGAACGTGGTCGAGCGCGAGCTCGCCAAGGAGGGCCTGACCCGCCACGACCTGGGTCGCGAGGCGTTCGTCGAGCGCGTGTGGCGGTGGAAGGAGAAGTACGGCGGGCGGATCCTCGACCAGATGCGCCGCCTCGGCGAGGGCGTGGACTGGTCCCGCGAGCGCTTCACCATGGACGAGGGCCTCTCGCGCGCCGTCCAGACGATCTTCAAGCGGCTCTACGACGACGAGCTCATCTACCGCGCCGAGCGGATCATCAACTGGTGCCCGCGCTGCCTCACCGCGCTCTCGGACATCGAGGTCGAGCACTCCGACGACGACGGCGAGCTCGTCTCGATCCGCTACGGCGAGGGCGACGCGTCGATCGTCGTCGCGACCACCCGCGCCGAGACGATGCTGGGCGACACCGCGGTGGCGGTGCACCCCGACGACGAGCGCTACGCGCACCTCGTCGGCACCGAGGTCGAGCTGCCGCTGACCGGGCGGCGCATCCCCGTCGTCGCCGACCCGCACGTGGACCCGTCGTTCGGCACGGGCGCGGTCAAGGTGACCCCGGCGCACGACCCCAACGACTTCGAGATCGGGCGCCGGCACGACCTGCCGATGCCGGTGGTCATGGACGAGCGCGGCACCATCACCGTGCCGGGACCGTTCCAGGGCCTGGACCGGCTCGAGGCGCGGCCGGCGGTCGTGGCCGCCCTGCGCGAGGACGGGCGGGTCGTCGCGGAGAAGCGGCCGTACGTGCACGCGGTGGGGCACTGCTCCCGCTGCGACACGGTGGTCGAGCCGCGGCTGTCGCTGCAGTGGTTCGTGCGGGTCGAGCCGCTGGCGAAGGCGGCGGGCGACGCGGTGCGCGACGGGCGGGTGCAGATCGTGCCGCGCTCGATGGAGTCGCGCTACTTCGGCTGGGTCGACGACATGCACGACTGGTGCATCAGCCGGCAGCTGTGGTGGGGCCACCGCATCCCCGTCTGGTACGGCCCCGGCGGCGAGGTCCGCTGCGTGGGCCCGGACGAGGAGCCGCCGGCGGGGGAGGGCTGGGAGCAGGACCCCGACGTCCTGGACACCTGGTTCTCCAGCGCCCTGTGGCCGTTCTCGACCCTGGGCTGGCCGGACGACACCTCCGACCTGCGCCGCTTCTACCCGACCTCGGTGCTGCTCACGGGCTACGACATCATCTTCTTCTGGGTCGCCCGCATGATGATGTTCGGCCTCTACGCCATGGACGGGCGCGAGCCGTTCCGCACCGTGACCCTCACCGGGCTGGTGCGCGACAAGAACGGCAAGAAGATGAGCAAGTCGCGCGGCAACGTCGTCGACCCGCTCGACTGGATGGACCGGTACGGCTCCGACGCCGTCCGCTTCTCCCTGACCCGCGGGGCCAACCCCGGCGTCGACCAGGCGGTCAACGAGGAGTGGGTGCAGGGCGCGCGCAACTTCTGCACCAAGCTCTGGAACGCGACCCGCTTCGCGATGCTCAACGGTGCGCGCCTGGGCGAGCTGCCGCCCGCCGAGGAGCTGTCAACGCTCGACCGCTGGGTGCTCTCCCGCCTCGCCGAGACGGTCGAGGAGGTCGACCGGCTCTACGAGGGGTACGAGTTCGCCAAGGCCTCCGAGGCGATCTACCACTTCGCGTGGGACGAGGTCTGCGACTGGTACCTCGAGCTGGCCAAGACCGAGCTGGCGGGGGAGGGCGCCGAGCGCACCCGCGTCGTGCTGGGGCACGTCCTCGACCAGCTGCTGCGCCTGCTGCACCCCATCGCGCCGTTCGTCACCGACGAGCTGTGGCGCGCCCTCACCGGCGGCGACACGCTCGTCACCGCGGCGTGGCCCCGGGCCGACCGCGACCGGCTCGACCCGGCGGCGGCGGAGCAGGTCGATGCCGTGCAGCGCCTCGTCACCGAGGTCCGGCGCTTCCGCAGCGACCAGGGCGTCAAGCCGACCCAGCGGGTCGCGGCCCGGCTCACCGGGCTCGACGGGTCGCCGGCCGCGGCGTTCGAGGAGCACGTGCGGGCGCTCGCGAGGCTGCAGCCCGTCGCCGACGACGTCGCGGCAAGCGCTTCCCTGCCCGTTCCGCTCGGCGGCGCGACGGTGACCGTCGAGCTCGACCTGCGCGGCACGGTCGACGTCGCCGCCGAGCGCAAGCGGCTCGACAAGGACCTGCAGGCGGCGCAGAAGGAGCTCGCCCAGTGCGACGCCAAGCTCGGCAACGAGGGCTTCCTCGCCAAGGCGCCGGAGAAGGTCGTCGCCGGCATCCGCGCGCGCCGCGAGACCGCCACCGCGGACATCGAGCGCCTCACCGCCCAGCTCGACGCGCTGCCGCCGGCATGAGCGAGGCACGGGAGCGGGCCCGCGAGGCGCTCGCCGAGCGGGTCCGCGAGGTCGAGCGGGCGATCCTCGCCCGCACGCCCGAGCACGCGCTGGACCCCTCCCTGGAGCGGATCGCGGACCTCGTCGACCTGCTCGGCGCCCCGCAGCGGGCCTTCCCGGTCGTGCACGTCACCGGCACCAACGGCAAGACGTCGACCGCCCGCATGGTCGACGCCCTGCTGCGGTCCTTCGGCCTGCGCACGGGCCGGTTCACCAGTCCGCACCTGCACCGGATGCAGGAGCGCATCACGGTCGAGGGCGAGCCGGTCGACGACGAGCGCTTCGTCCGGGCGTACGAGGACGTCGAGCCGTACCTCGACCTCGTGGACGCCCGGCACGGCGAGCGGCTGTCGTTCTTCGAGGTGCTCGTCGCGATGGCGTACGCCGCCTTCGCCGACGCGCCGGTCGACGTCGCGGTCGTCGAGGTCGGCATGGGCGGGCGCTGGGACGCGACGAACGTCGCCGACGGGCAGGTGGCCGTCGTGACGCCCGTGGCGGTCGACCACACCGCGTTCCTCGGCAGCACCCCCGAGGAGATCGCGGGGGAGAAGGCCGGGATCGTCAAGGAGGGTGCCGTCGCGGTCGTCGCGCAGCAGGAGGTCGCGGTCGCCGAGGTGCTGCTGCGCCGCGCCGTCGAGGTCGGGGCCACCGTGGCCCGGGAGGGGCTCGAGTTCGGCGTCGTGGACCGCCAGGTCGCCGTCGGCGGGCAGCAGCTCGTGCTGCGCGGGCTCGGGGGGACGTACGAGGACCTCTTCCTCCCGCTGCACGGCGCGCACCAGGCGCACAACGCGGCCGTCGCCCTCGCCGCGGTCGAGGCGTTCCTCGGCGGCGGCTCCGGCACGCTCGACGTCGACGCGGTGCGCGCCGGGTTCGCGCAGGCCGACTCCCCGGGCCGCCTGGAGGTCGCGCGCCGCTCGCCGACGGTGCTGCTCGACGCCGCGCACAACCCCGCCGGTGCCGCGGCCACCGCGGCGGCGCTGCAGGAGGCGTTCGACTTCCGCCGGCTCGTCGGCGTCGTCTCGGTCATGGCCGACAAGGACGTCCTCGGCGTGCTCGCGGCCCTCGAGCCCGTGCTGGCCGAGGTGGTCGTCACCGAGGCTGCGACGGAGCGCGCCCTCGGCGTCGACGAGCTCGCCGCCGCGGCGGTCGAGGTCTTCGGCGAGGACCGCGTGGAGGTCGTGCCGCGGCTCGACGACGCGCTCGACGCCGCGGTCGCGCTGGCCGAGGAGGAGGACGGCGGGGTCGGGGCGGGCGTGCTCGTCACCGGCTCGGTCCGCACGGTCGCCGAGGCGCGCACGCTGCTGGGGCGGGCCCGCTGATGCGCTACCGCCGGATCGTCTGCGCGAGCGTCCTCGTCTCGGAGGCGCTCGTCGTCCTCTTCGCCGGGCTCGTCGCGCTGCCGCTCACCGACGTCCCCGACGCCACCGTCTGGTGGGTGACGGGGCTCGGGTCGCTGGCCTGCCTGCTGCTGGCCGGGATGCTGCGCCGGCCCTGGGCGTACGTCGCGGGGTCGGTGCTGCAGGTGCTCATCATCGCCTCGGGCCTCTGGGTGCGGTCGATGTTCTTCGTCGGCGCGGTGTTCGCCGCGCTCTGGGTGTCGGCCTTCGTGCTCGCCCGGCGGGTCGAGGCGGTGCAGGAGGGCTTCCGGCGGGACCGCCCGGCCGGCGACGCCTGACCCGGACGTGGTCGCCGGGGGGCGCCTGGGGTAGGAACGTCCCCATGACTGCCTCCATCCCGGGCGCGTCCCCGAAGGCGCTCGAGACCCTCGACGCGTACGGCTTCGACGAGCGCACGTTCCTCGACCTGCAGGCGAGGGTCCGCGACGGCAGCCTCTCGCCGGGGAGCAACGTCCTGCAGGACGTCGAGCCCCCCGCCCCCGGCGACCTCGTCGACCTGCCGGAGCCGGGCAGCGACGAGCACGCCGCGGCGCGCGAGGCCGGCCTGGAGGTGCTGCGGGCCGGGGCCTTCGCCTCGGTCGTGCTCAACGGGGGCATGGCGAGCCGCTTCGGCGGCGTGGTCAAGGGCGCCGTCGAGGCGGTCGACGGGCGCAGCTTCCTCGAGCTCAAGCTCGGGCACACCGCCGAGCTGGCCCGCGAGGTCGGCGCCGACGTGCCGACCGTGGTCATGACGAGCTTCAGCACCGACGGCCCCACCCGCGAGCTGCTCGCGGACAAGGGCATGGCGCCGCTGATCTTCAGCCAGTACGTCAGCCTGCGCCTCGAGCCCGACGGCGAGCTGTTCCGCACCGCCGACGGCGACGTGTCGCTGTACGGCCCAGGGCACGGCGACGCGCTCATCGCGCTGCGGGCCTCGGGCACCCTGGCCGGGCTGCGCGAGCGGGGCGTCCGCTACCTCATGGTGTCGAACGTGGACAACCTGCCCGCGCGCGTGGACCCGGTCGTCCTCGGGATGCACGTGCGGCAGGGGCGCCCGATGACCGCGGAGGTCGTGCCCAACGAGGGCGACGTCGGCGGCGCGCCCGCGCGCGTCGCGGGGCGGCCCATGGTCGTGGAGTCGATGCGCTTCCCGCCGGGCTTCGACCACTCCAGCCTGCCGGCCACCAACGTCAACACCATGACCTTCGACCTCGACGCGCTCGACCGCGACTGGGACCTCACCTGGGTCCACGTGCAGAAGAAGGTCGAGGGGCGCACCGCCGTGCAGCTGGAGCGCATGTGCCACGAGGCGTCGGCGGTGCTCGACACGACGTACCTCGTCGTGCCGGCCACCGGGCCGCACGGGCGGTTCATCCCGGTGAAGACGCCGGCGGACCTCGAGGCCGTGCAGCCGCAGCTGCGCGAGCTGCTCGCCCGGCCCGTCCTCGGCTGAGCGGGTGCCCCTAGGCTGGACCGCGGCACCCGTACCCGCGCCCCGCAAGGAGACCCCGTGACCGAGCGCACCCTCGTCCTCGTCAAGCCCGACGGCGTGCGCCGGGGGCTCGTCGGCGAGGTGCTGTCGCGGCTGGAGCGGCGCGGCTTCACCCTCGCCGCGCTCGAGCTGCGCCAGCTGGACCGCGCGACGCTGGAGCGGCACTACGAGGAGCACCGGGGCAAGCCGTTCTTCGAGCCGCTCGTCGAGTTCATGCTCAGCGGCCCGGTCGTCGCGATGGTCGTCGAGGGCCAGCGGGTCATCGAGACGTTCCGCGCGATGGCCGGCGCGACGGACCCGGTGGCGGCCGCGCCGGGCACCCTGCGCGGCGACCTCGGGCGCGACTGGGGCCTGAAGGTCCAGCAGAACCTCGTGCACGGCTCGGACTCCCCGGAGTCGGCGCAGCGCGAGATCGGGATCTTCTTCCCCGCGCTCTGAGGACGGGGGCCGCCCGCCGCGCGGCTACCCTGGGGAGCGCCCGTACGCCCGCCACCCCCGGAGCAGCGCCGCATGCCTGTCGAGTCCGTCTTCTCCCGGCTGGAGCCCCTGCTCCCGCAGGTGCAGAAGCCCATCCAGTACGTCGGCGGGGAGCTCGGCTCCACGGCGAAGGACTGGGACGCGTGCGACGTGCGGTGGGCGCTCATGTACCCCGACGCGTACGAGGTGGGCGTGCCCAACCAGGGCACGATGATCCTCTACGAGGTCCTCAACGAGCAGGACGGCGTCCTGGCCGAGCGGACGTACGCGGTCTGGCCCGACCTGGCCGCCCTCATGCGCGAGCACGGGGTCCCGCAGTTCACGGTCGACAGCCACCGGCCGGTCGGCGCGTTCGACGTGCTCGGGCTCTCGTTCTCCACCGAGCTCGGCTACACCAACATGCTCGAGGCGCTCGACCTCGCCGGCGTCCCGCTCGAGGCGCGCGAGCGCACCCTCGACGACCCGTTCGTCGTCGCCGGCGGGCACGCCGCCTTCAACCCCGAGCCGGTCGCCGACTTCATCGACGCGGCCGTGGTCGGCGACGGCGAGCAGGCCGTCCTGGAGATCACGGCGATCCTGCGGGCCTGGAAGGCGGAGGGCCGCCCGGGCGGGCGCGAGGAGCTGCTCCTGCGCCTGGCCCGCACCGGCGGGGTGTACGTCCCCGCGTTCTACGACGTCGACTACCTGCCGGACGGGCGCATCCGGCGCGTCGTGCCGAACCGCCCCGGCGTGCCGTGGCGGGTCAGCAAGCACACGGTCATGGACCTCGACGCGTGGCCGTACCCGAAGCAGCCCCTGGTCCCGCTCGCCGAGAGCGTCCACGAGCGCATGTCGGTGGAGATCTTCCGCGGGTGCACCCGCGGCTGCCGCTTCTGCCAGGCCGGGATGATCACCCGGCCGGTGCGCGAGCGGTCGATCGAGGGCATCGGCGCGATGGTCGAGAAGGGGCTGGCCGCCACCGGCTTCGAGGAGGTGGGCCTGCTCTCGCTGTCCAGCGCGGACCACTCCGAGATCGGCGACATCACCAAGGGCCTCGCGGACCGCTACGAGGGCACTCAGACCTCGCTGTCCCTGCCGTCGACCCGCGTCGACGCCTTCAACGTGGACCTGGCCAACGAGCTGACCCGCAACGGGCGCCGCTCCGGGCTCACCTTCGCCCCCGAGGGCGGCTCGGAGCGCATCCGCAAGGTGATCAACAAGATGGTCACCGAGGACGACCTCCTCCGCACCGTCACCACGGCGTACGCCAACGGCTGGCGCCAGGTGAAGCTCTACTTCATGTGCGGGCTCCCCACGGAGACCGACGAGGACGTGCTGCAGATCGCCGAGCTCGCCCGCAAGGTCATCAAGGCCGGGCGCGAGGTCACCGGGCGCAACGACATCCGCTGCACCGTGTCGATCGGCGGGTTCGTCCCCAAGCCGCACACGCCCTTCCAGTGGGCGCCGCAGCTGGGGCACGAGGAGACCGACGCCCGCCTGGCGAAGCTGCGCGACGCCGTGCGCTCGGACCGCTCGACCGCGCGCGCCGTCGGCTTCCGCTACCACGACGGCAAGCCCGGCATCGTCGAGGGCCTGCTCTCGCGCGGCGACCGCCGCGTCGGCAAGGTCGTGCGGGCGGTCTGGGAGGACGGCGGCCGCTTCGACGGCTGGAGCGAGCACTTCTCCTTCGAGCGCTGGATGCGCTGCGCGGAGCGGGCGCTGGCCGACGAGCCGGTGGACGTCGACTGGTACACCGTGCGCGAGCGCGAGCAGAACGAGGTCCTGCCCTGGGACCACCTGGACTCCGGGCTCGACAAGGACTGGCTCTGGGACGACTGGCAGGAGGCCCTCGCCGGCGACGACGGGGCCGAGGTCGAGGACTGCCGCTGGACCCCGTGCTTCGACTGCGGCGTCTGCCCGCAGATGGGCACCGACATCCAGGTCGGCCCCACCGGGCGCACCCTGCTGCCCGTCACCTCCATCACCTCGGGCGGCAAGCAGCTGCTCGCCGGCGGCGCGGGCTGAGCGTGCCGCGCAGGCCGCGGGGCTCCGCCTCGACCAGGGTCGCCGCCTCGGGGGAGTGGTTCGACGAGGAGGGGCCGGTGCGCCAGCGCCTGCCCGCCGGCGAGGTGCACGGCTGGGAGCCGGGCACGAACCAGACCCTGTGCGGGCTGCCGCTCTCGCGGGCCGGGCTGCGCGCCTTCAGCCACGTGCGCTGGGGGGACGTGCAGCCCGCCACCGGCGGCGCCGCCGACCAGGTGGCCTCGGTCTGCCCGCGCTGCGCCGCCGCCTTCGGCCGCCCGGCCGCGCGCTGGACCCGTACCGACCCCAGGCCCTGACCCGGGCGCGACCCGACCCACCCACCCCCGACCCCTGCAGGAGGACCGCGTTGGCGAGGACGCCCGAGGGGCCGCCGCCGCCCCCGGCGGTGCAGAAGCTGCGGCTGCGCTACACCAAGCGGGGCCGGCTGCGCTTCGTGAGCCACCGCGACTTCCAGCGCGCCTTCGAGCGGGCGCTGCGCCGCTCCGGCGTGCCCATGGCCTACTCGGCCGGGTTCTCGCCGCACCCCAAGGTCTCGTACGCCGGCGCGGCCCCCACCGGGGTCGCCTCGGAGGCGGAGTACCTGGAGCTGTCCGTGGTCCAGCGGGTCGACCCCGAGCGGCTGCGCGCCGCCCTCGACGCGTCGCTGCCCGACGGGCTCGACGTGGTCGAGGTGCTCGAGGCGACCCCCGGCACCTTCGCCGACCGGCTCGAGGCCTCGGTGTGGTCGGTGCGCCTCGGCGGCACCTCCCCGCAGGAGGCGCAGGCGGCCGTACGGGCGTTCCTCGCCGCCGAGCGGGTCGAGGTGCAGCGGCTCACGAAGAACGGCATGCGCACCTTCGACGCCCGCGAGGCGGTGCTCGCCCTGGAGGTCGTCGACGGCGCGGACGGCGCCGCGGCGGCCGCCGGCGGCGCGCCGCCGGCGACCCCGGCGGCGGACGAGGGGCCCTGTGCGATACTTCGCGTGGTCGTCCGGCACTCCACACCGGCCGTACGACCCGACGACGTCCTGTCAGGACTGCGTCAGGTGGCCGACCTCGCGCCGCCGGGACCGGTCGCGGTGACCCGGCTGGCGCAGGGGCCGCTCGACGCGTCCACGGGAGCGGTGGGTGATCCGCTCGCCCCCGACCGGGACGCCGCCGCCGCAGTGCCGGGCACCGTCCCCTGACGCGCCCGGCGCGCGGGCCAGCGACTTCCGCCGGTGTCGCACGACCCCGGCGGCACACGACGACCCGCTCCCGAGCGGCACGGCCCCAGGGCTGAGCCCGGGAGCATGACGGGAGACCCGCCCGGATGCTCGACAGCGAGCCCACCGGCGCCAGGGACGACGGCGCCGACGACACGACCAGCACCAGCACGGCCGGCACCAGCCCGGCCGGCACCAGCCCGGCCGGCAGCAGCCCGGCCGGGGCGCCGGACGCCGCGGAGCCGGCCCCCGCGCCGCGGCGGCGCCGCCGCGCGGCCAGCCGGCCCGCGGGACCGCCGCAGGTGGAGGCGCCTGCCGACGCGGCCCCCGGCGACGCGGCCCCCGGCGACGCGCCCGGCCGGGCGCAGGACGCGCCGGTCGACCCCGCGCAGGACGCGCCGGTCGACCCGACCGTGGAGGCCGGCACCGACGTCGCCGGGGCGGCCGTCGCCGTCACCGACGAGGACGAGCAGGCGGACGAGGCCGGCGTGGCCCCTGCCGACAGCTCGGGGAGCACCGGCGAGCGGGCCCAGGAGCCCGAGCCGGCCCAGGAGCCCGAGCCGGCCCAGGAGCCCGAGCCGGCCCAGGAGCCCGAGCCGGCGCCCGCGCCGCGCGCCCGCCGCCGCCGGGCGGCGAGCCGCCCGGCCGGCACCCCGACCGCCCCCGTCGACGACGCCACCGGGACCCCGGAGCAGGGCGCGCCGGAGCAGGGGTCCCCGGACCCCGCGGACGAGGGCGCCGGGGCCGGTGCGGGGACCGGTACGGCAGCGACGGGGGAGCCCGCCGACGAGGCGTCCGCCAAGCCCGCCCGCCGCACCCGCAAGCGCGCGGCCGCCAAGACCGCCGCCCCGGCCGCTCCCGTCGAGGCCGCCCCCGCGGAGGCCGCCCCCGCGGAGGCCGCGCCCGTGGAGGCCGCCCCCGTGGAGGCCGCCCCCGTGGAGGCCGCCCCCGTGGAGGCCGCCCCCGTGGAGGCCGCCCGGGCGGACGAGACCGTCCTCGCGGCCTCCGCCACCACGGAGCAGGGCGCCGGTGCCGAGCAGCCCGCCGAGCAGCCCGCGGCCGTGGTGCCCGCGGCCGAGCAGCCCGCGGCCGAGGAGCCCGCGCCGCGCCGCCGGTCCCGGCGCCGGGTGGCCCAGCCCTTCGCGGAGCCCGTCGAGGAGCCCGCGGAGGTGCCGGCGCCGGTCGCCGCCGCGGCCCCGCCGGTGGTGCTCTTCCAGCCCCCGACGCCCGTCACGGTGCCGGACGGCGCGACGGGCGACGCCGAGGGTGCCGACGCCGGTACCGCCGGCGACGCCGCCGAGCGCCCGACCCGGGCCCATCGCTCCCGGCGCCGCCGGGACGAGGAGGCCCCGGAGCCGGGGGCGCAGGGCGCGCCCGACGCGCCGGCCGCCGCGACCGACCCCGCCGCCGCCGCGGTGGCCGAGGACCTGGCCGCGCTCGCGGGGCGGACCGACCGCGCCGACGACCGCGCCGACGACCGCGCCGCCGGGCAGGCCGACGGCCGCGCCGACGCGGGCGACGAGGACGACGACGAGCAGGACCGCGGCGAGGGCCCGGACGACCGGTCCGACGAGGAGGGCGGCGGGCGACGCCGCCGCCGCCGGGGCGGCCGGGGCCGGCGCGGGCGTGCCCGCGACCGGGACGACAGCGACGACGACGAGCGCGACGACGACCGCGAGGACGACGGCGAGGACCGTGCGTCGGACCGGGGTGCGGGCGTGGTCGAGGACCGCGACGCCGACCGCGACGCCGACCGCGACGCCGACCGCGACGAGGACGACGACCGCGACGACGAGCAGGAGGGCGGCGGCTCGAGCAGCCGCCGCCGGCGCCGCCGCCGGCGCCGCGGGGGCGGCGGGTCCGACGAGCCGGCCACCGGCCCCGACGACCCCGAGCGCACCGTGGTGCACGTGCGCGAGCCGCGCCGGCGCGACGCGCGGGTCGAGGAGGAGTCCCGCGGCGACGACGGGCGCCGGGGCGAGGTCACGTCCGTCAAGGGCAGCACCCGCCTCGAGGCCAAGAAGCAGCGCCGCCGCGAGGGCCGCGACCAGGGCCGCCGCCGCCCGCCGGTGATCACCGAGGCCGAGTTCCTCGCCCGCCGCGAGAGCGTCGAGCGGGTCATGGTCGTGCGCCAGGCCGGCGACCGCACGCAGATCGGCGTGCTCGAGGACGGCGTGCTCGTGGAGCACTACGTCAACCGGGCGGCGTCGACCTCGTTCGTCGGCAACGTGTACCTCGGCCGGGTGCAGAACGTGCTGCCCAGCATGGAGGCGGCGTTCATCGACATCGGCAAGGGCCGCAACGCGGTGCTCTACGCCGGCGAGGTCAACTGGGACGCCGCCGGCCTCGAGGGCCAGCCGCGGCGCATCGAGGTGGCGCTGAAGTCCGGCGACCCGGTGCTCGTGCAGGTCACCAAGGACCCGATCGGGCACAAGGGCGCCCGGCTCACCGCGCAGGTCAGCCTGCCGGGCCGGTTCCTCGTGTACGTCCCCGACGGCTCGATGACCGGCATCAGCCGCAAGCTGCCCGACACCGAGCGCAGCCGGCTCAAGCAGATCCTCAAGCGGGTCGTCCCCGAGGACGCCGGCGTCATCGTCCGCACGGCGGCCGAGGGGGCCAGCGAGGACGAGCTCGAGCAGGACGTCGCGCGCCTGGCCGCGCAGTGGGAGGAGATCCAGCGCAAGGCCCGCTCGGCCTCGGCGCCGGCCCTCCTGCACGGCGAGCCGGACCTCACCATCCGCGTGGTCCGCGACGTCTTCAACGAGGACTTCGCCCAGCTCGTCGTCTCCGGCGACCAGGCGTGGTCCGAGATCGAGCCGTACGTCGGCTCGGTCGCCCCCGAGCTGGCCCCGCGCCTGCAGCGCTGGACCGGGGTGCAGGACGTCTTCGCGGCGCACCGCGTCGACGAGCAGCTCATGAAGGCGCTCGACCGCAAGGTCTGGCTCCCGAGCGGCGGCTACCTCGTCATCGACGACACCGAGGCCATGACCGTCGTCGACGTCAACACGGGCAAGTTCATCGGCAAGGGCGGCAACCTCGAGGAGACGGTCACGAGGAACAACCTCGAGGCCGCCGAGGAGATCGTCCGCCAGCTGCGCCTGCGCGACATCGGCGGGATCATCGTCGTCGACTTCATCGACATGGTCCTGGAGAGCAACCGCGACCTCGTGATGCGCCGGCTGCTCGAGTGCCTGGGCCGCGACCGGACCAAGCACCAGGTCGCCGAGGTGACCTCGCTGGGGCTCGTGCAGATGACCCGCAAGCGCGTCGGGCAGGGCCTGCTCGAGGCGTTCTCCGAGACGTGCGTGCACTGCTCGGGCCGGGGGCACGTCGTGCACCTGGACCCGGTCACCCCGGCGCCGTCGCCGCAGAACGGCCCGGCCGCGGTGAAGCGCCGCACGGCCAAGGGCCCGACGCCGCCGCCGCCCGCTCCCGCGGACACGACCGCTCCCGCGGGCACGCCCGCTCCCGCGGACCCGGTCGCCGCGGCGGACCCCGTCGCCGCGGCGGACCCGGTGGCCGGCGAGCCCGTGCCCGGGGAGCCGTCGACCGCGCCGGACCGGGGCGAGGACGTGCCCGCCGCGGGCGCGGCCGTGACCGGCGACGGCGCGGTGGACGACGTCGTGCCCGTCCAGCAGGTGGGCGACCCGGTGGGCGCCCAGCCCGCCGCGGAGGACCCCGCCGTGGTGGGGGCCCTGCCGGGCGAGGCCGCGGACGACGGGCGACCCGCGCGGCGCCGGCGCACCGGCACCCGCCGGGCGGCGACCCGTCCCGCGGGCTCGCCGGGGCGCACCG
Source organism: Vallicoccus soli (assembly GCF_003594885.1). NCBI lineage: Bacteria > Bacillati > Actinomycetota > Actinomycetes > Motilibacterales > Vallicoccaceae > Vallicoccus > Vallicoccus soli. The sequence continues at coordinate 515,338 of NZ_QZEZ01000002.1, read as the reverse complement.
CCGGGGCGGCGCCCGACGGCGCCACCGCACCCGCCGACGCGGCGGGCGCGCCGCAGCCGACGTGAGCCGCGGCCGGGCGGGCACCCTGGTTTGACCCGGCCCGCCCGGCCTCCGTACCCTGGTGCGTCGGCGCGCCCTCGTGGCGCGCCCCCCGTGCGCCCCCCGGTCGGGACGCGGCGCACGACCCCTGATCGATCGAACGAGAGTGAGCTCCCCGGTGTACGCGATCGTCCGTGCTGGCGGCCGTCAGGAGAAGGTCGCCGTCGGCGACGTCCTGACCGTCGACCGTGTCCAGGGCCAGGCCGGCTCCACCGTCCAGCTGCCGGCCCTGCTGGTCGTCGACGGCGACACCGTGACGAGCGGCGCCGAGGAGCTGTCCCGCGTGACGGTGACGGCCGAGGTCGTTGAGCCCGCCAAGGGCCCGAAGATCACGATCCTGAAGTACAAGAACAAGACCGGCTACCGCAAGCGGCAGGGCCACCGCCAGAAGCTGACCCGGCTCAAGGTCACCGGCATCGAGACGGCCTGAGCGCCGCACCCCCACGACGACCAGGCGGAGGCAGCCATGGCACACAAGAAGGGCGCGTCGTCGACGCGCAACGGCCGCGACTCGAACGCGCAGCGCCTCGGCGTGAAGCGCTTCGGCGGCCAGCAGGTCAACGCCGGCGAGATCATCGTCCGCCAGCGCGGCACGCACTGGCACCCCGGTGCCGGCGTCGGCCGCGGCGGTGACGACACGCTGTTCGCCCTCACGGCGGGCGCCGTGGAGTTCGGCAGCGCCCGCGGGCGCCGCGTCGTCAACGTCGTGGCGACCGACGCGCAGTGACGCACCGCTGAGCCGCGCAGCGCTCAGCACCAGGAGCACCGACCGGGGAGGGTGGGCCGACGGCCCGCCCTCCCCGTTCGCGTACCACCCCGAGGAGGACCTGTGACCACGTTCGTCGACCGCGTCGTGCTGCACGTGGCGGCCGGTGACGGCGGTCCCGGCGTCGCGTCCGTGCACCGCGAGAAGTTCAAGCCGCTCGGCGGCCCCGACGGCGGCAACGGCGGGCGCGGCGGCGACGTCGTGCTCGTCGTCGACCCCAGCACCACGAGCCTGCTCGACTACCACCACGCCCCGCACCGGCGCGCGACGTCCGGTCGGCCGGGGCAGGGCTCGCACCGCAACGGCGCCGACGGCGCCGACGTCGTGCTGCCGGTGCCCAACGGCACCGTCGTCAAGGCGCCCGACGGCGAGGTCCTCGCCGACCTCGTCGGGCCGGGCACCCGCTTCACCGTCGCCCAGGGCGGGCGCGGCGGGCTCGGCAACGCCGCGCTGGCCTCGGCCAAGCGCAAGGCGCCCGGCTTCGCCCTGCTCGGCGAGCCCGGGGACAGCGGGGACGTCGTCCTCGAGCTCAAGACCGTCGCCGACGTGGCGCTCGTCGGCTTCCCGAGCGCGGGCAAGTCGAGCCTCGTGGCCGCCCTGTCCGCCGCGCGGCCCAAGATCGCCGACTACCCCTTCACCACGCTCGTGCCGAACCTCGGCGTCGTCGACGCCGAGGGGGTGCGCTTCACCGTGGCCGACGTGCCCGGGCTCATCCCGGGCGCGAGCCAGGGCAAGGGCCTGGGCCTGGAGTTCCTGCGCCACGTGGAGCGCTGCTCGGTGCTCGTGCACGTCCTGGACTGCGCGACGCTGGAGCCGGGACGCGACCCGCTGACCGACCTCGACGTCATCGAGGCCGAGCTGGCGGCGTACGGCGGCCTGCAGGACCGTCCCCGGCTCGTCGTGCTCAACAAGGTGGACGTGCCGGAGGCCCGCGACCTCGCCGACCTGGTGACGCCCGACCTCGAGGCCCGGGGCCTGCGCGTCATCCCGATCAGCGCCGCGAGCCACGAGGGCCTGCGGACGCTGCGCTTCGCGCTGTCCGAGGTCGTCAGCGCCGCGCGCGCCGCCGCCCCCGCGCCGGAGGCCACGCGGATCGTGCTGCGGCCGCGGGCCGTCGACGACGCCGGCTTCGAGGTGGTGCGCGAGGGCGAGGCGTTCCGGATCCTCGGCGAGAAGCCGCTGCGCTGGGTGCGCCAGACCGACTTCACCAACGACGAGGCCGTCGGCTACCTCGCCGACCGGCTGCACCGCCTGGGGGTCGAGGAGGCGCTGCTCAAGGCCGGGGCGGTCGAGGGCTCCGAGGTGCTCATCGGGCCGGGCGAGGACGCCGTGGTGTTCGACTGGGAGCCGACGGTGCAGGCCGGTGCCGAGCTGCTGCACGGCCGCCGCGGCACGGACCTGCGCCTCGAGGGCCGGTGAGCGGCGCCGCCGGGCTGCGCGACGACGTCGTCGCGGCCCGCCGGGTCGTGGTCAAGGTCGGCTCGTCCTCGCTGACCACCGCCGAGGGCGGCATCGACGACGCCCGGGTCGTCGCGCTCGTCGACGCCCTGGCCGAGCGCCGCGCCGCCGGCGCCGAGGTCGTGCTGGTGTCCTCCGGGGCCATCGCGGCCGGGCTGGCCCCGCTCGGGCTGGCCCGCCGCCCGCGCGACCTCGCCACGCAGCAGGCCGCGGCGAGCGTCGGGCAGGGCCTGCTGGTGCACCGCTACACCGAGGCGCTCGCCCGGCACGGGCTGACCGTCGGGCAGGTGCTCCTCACCGCCACCGACGTCGTGCGGCGCACGCACTACCGCAACGCCCAGCGCACCCTCTACCGCCTGCTCGCGATGGGCGCGCTGCCCGTCGTCAACGAGAACGACACCGTCGCCACCGACGAGATCCGCTTCGGCGACAACGACCGGCTCGCCGCGCTCGTCGCGCACCTCGTCGACGCCGACCTGCTCGTGCTGCTCTCCGACGTCGACGCGCTCTACGACGGCGACCCCCGGCGGCCGGGCACCCGGGCCCTCGACGAGGTGCGCGGCCCCGAGGACCTCGAGGGCGTGCAGGTGGGGCGGGCCGGCCGCTCCGGCGTCGGCACCGGCGGCATGGCGACCAAGGTCGAGGCCGCCTCCATCGCGACCGCCGCGGGTGTCCCGGTGGTCCTGACCTCCGCGGACCGGGCCGGGGCCGCCCTGACCGGCGCCCCCGTCGGCACGTACTTCCACGCCCGCGGCCGCCGCTCGTCGACCCGGCTGCTGTGGCTGGCGCACGCCACCTCCGCGCAGGGGCGCCTGCACCTGGACGCCGGCGCCGTCGCGGCGGTCGTCGGCCGGCGCACCTCGCTGCTGCCCGCGGGCGTGACCGGCGTCGACGGCGACTTCGTGGCGGGCGACCCGGTGGACCTCCTCGACGAAAACGGCCACGCCGTGGCCCGCGGGCTGGTCAACTACGACTCGGCAGAACTCCCCGGCCTGCTCGGCCGGTCCACCCGGGAGCTCGCCCGCGAGCTCGGCCCCTCGTACGAGCGCGAGGTCGTCCACCGCGACGACCTCGCCCTGCTCGGGACGCGCTGAGCCGCGGCGGGGCCCGCCCCGTCGAGGAGGACCCCGTGCCCGACCCGCGCCTCGTCCTCCTGCCGGAGGGCGAGCGGCCGCTGCTGTGGCACGTCACGCTCGTGGTCGGCGGGGCGCGCACGGGCGTCGAGGAGGTGCGCGCCGCGCTGGGCCGCCTCGCCGAGGAGCGGGCCTTCCTCATCTCCGCCCGCTACACCGACGAGCGCGCGGAGCTGCGGTACTGGGAGGAGGCGTCCTGCCTCGACGACGCCGCGGCGCTCGCGCTGCGGCTGTGGGGGGAGCACCGGCGCACCGCCGGCCTGCCCGCGTGGGCGGTGACCGGCCTCGAGGTGCTCGACCGGGGGACGTTCCACTGGCGGGCCGAGCAGGGCAGCGGCGCCGCGGCGCTCGTGGGCAGCGGGGGCATCCGGCCGTTCTGAGCCACGCCGGCGGCACCGGCGCCCGTACGATCGGGGCCATGGACGAGCGCACGACCGTGACCGACGACGCCGACGCGGTGCTCGAGGCCGCCCGACGCGCCCGGGAGGCCGCCGTCGCCCTCGCGCCCCTCACCCGGGCGCAGAAGGACGCCGCGCTCCTCGCGGCCGCCGACGCCCTCGAGGGCGCGGTCGACCGGGTCCTCGCGGCCAACGCGCAGGACGTCGAGCGGGCGCTCGCGGCGGGCACCTCGGCGGCGCTCGTCGACCGGCTGCGGCTCGACGCCGGCCGCGTCGCGGCGATGGCCCAGGGCCTGCGCGACGTCGCCGGCCTGCCCGACCCGGTCGGGGAGGTGGTGCGCGGCTCGCGCCTGCCCAACGGCCTGGAGCTGCGCCAGGTGCGGGTGCCGCTGGGCGTCGTCGGGATCGTGTACGAGGCCCGCCCCAACGTGACCGCCGACGCCGCCGGGCTGTGCCTGAAGTCGGGCAACGCGGTGCTGCTGCGGGGCTCGTCCTCGGCCCGCTCGTCCAACGCCGCGGTCGTCGAGGTGCTGCGCGGCGCCCTCGCGGGCACCGCCGTGCCGCCGGACGCGGTGCAACTCGTGCCGGGGGACTCCCGCGAGTCGGTGAAGCACCTCATGCGCGCCCGCGGGCTCGTCGACGTCCTCGTGCCGCGCGGCGGGGCCTCCCTCATCCGCTCGGTCGTCGAGGAGTCCACGGTGCCGGTCATCGAGACCGGCACCGGCACCTGCCACGTGTACGTCGACGCGGCCGCCGACCTCGACCAGGCCCTCGCGATCCTGCTCGACGCGAAGGCGAGCCGGCCCAGCGTGTGCAACGCCGCCGAGACCCTGCTGGTGCACCGCGAGGCCGCGCCCGCCTTCCTGGCCCGCGCGCTGCCCGCGCTGCGCGACGCGGGGGTCACCGTGCACGCCGACGCCGCGGTCACCGCCGAGGCGGAGCGGGCGGGCGTGGACGTCGTCCCGGCCACCGACGAGGACTGGGCGGAGGAGTACCTCTCGCTCGACATCGCCGCCGCCGTCGTCGAGGACCTCGAGGCCGCGCTGGCGCACATCCGCCGCTGGGGGAGCGGGCACACCGAGGCCGTCGTCAGCGCGGACCAGCGGGTGTGCCGGCGCTTCGTCGAGGGCGTCGACGCCGCCGCGGTCGCGGTCAACGCCTCGACCCGGTTCACCGACGGCGGGGAGTTCGGCTTCGGCGCCGAGATCGGCATCTCGACCCAGAAGCTGCACGCGCGCGGCCCGATGGGCCTGCCCGAGCTGACGTCGACGACCTGGGTCTACACCGGCGACGGGCACGTGCGCGGCTGAGCCGCCGCCCCGGCCGGTACCCTCCTGCCACGGCCGCCCGTCGGGCGGCGCCGACACCGAAGGACCGGTACGAGCATGCTGAGCGCGCTGTCCGCCGTCGCCGCCGAGAGCGAGGAGCACGTCAACGAGCTCCCCGCCGAGCCGCTCTGGCTCGGCATCGGGGCCTTCGGCGTCCTCCTCCTGCTCCTGCTGGTCACGCTGTCCTTCAACCGGCAGCGCTGAGCCGGGGGCTCAGCCGCCGAGGGCGCTCTCGACCGTCTGCAGCGACCAGCCCACCGCGCTGAGGTACGCCCGCGAGACGTCGAAGAGCGCCAGGCCGCTGTCCTCGACGCGGGCGACGTCGCCCTCCTCGTACGCGATGACGGCGGCGACGAGCTCGCCCAGCGGGCCCTCGCGCTTGGCCAGGGCGCCGGTGAGCTCGTCCGAGAGCGGCATCCGCTCGAGCAGGACGTCCATGGGCAGGCCGAGCACCATCTCCAGGCTCGAGAGCAGCCCGGCGATGAAGGCGGTGTCGGGCTTGACCCCCGGCAGGTCCGCGGCGACGAGCTCGCAGGTGCGCGCGCGGGTCATGGCGACCGACAGCTGCTCCTCGTTGCCCGTGCCGGCGTCGGCGAGGACCATGAGTAGCAGCCACGAGCGCAGCTGGCGCAGGCCGAGCATGACGAGCGCGTCGCGGATCGACTCGATGCGCCGCCGGGCGCCCGCGCCGACGGAGTTGGCCGCGCGCAGCACCCGGTAGTTGAGGGCGAGGTCCACCCGCACGATCGACTCGACCTCGGCGACGCCCATCGCGGGGTCCGAGAGCTGCGCGAGCAGCTGCAGGGCGGTGATCTGCGACGGCGAGATCGACGCGGCGGTCACGACGTCCGGGCGCACGAGGAAGTAGCCCTGGAAGTAGTCGAAGCCCAGGTCGCTCACGCGCTGCATGTCGTCGAGCGTCTCGACGCGCTCGGCGACGAGCTGCACGCCGTGCTCGCGGCAGCGCTCGACCCGGCGGGCGAGCACCTCGGGGTCGACGTCGAGGACGTCGAGCTTGACGAAGTCGCACAGCTCGAGGAACGGCACACGCTCGGGCTCGAAGACGAAGTCGTCGAGGGCCAGGCGGAAGCCCTGCTCGCGCAGGGCGCGGGCGCCGGCGAGCACGTCGGGCTCGGCGGGGACCGTCTCCAGGAGCTCGAGGACCGCGACCTCGGGGGAGAAGGGGACCGGCATCGCGCCGACGACGAACGGGCGCGTGACGTTGACGAAGGCCAGCCGGTTGCCGACGAGCCGCTCGAGGCCGAACTCGGTGAAGGTGTTGATGATGACCCGCGTCGTCGCGGAGTCGCCGGTCTCGCCGGCGCCGTGCGAGCCCTCGCCGCCGCGGAACAGCAGCTCGTAGCCGAGCACGCCCAGGGAGCGGTCGAAGATCGGCTGGCGGCCGACGTGGACGCGGCTCATCGTGCTCCTCGTACGGGTCGTGGGGCGGTCCTGCACCTCATCGGCGCGGCCGGGCCCGACCTGAACCACCCGGACCGGTCGTGCGCGACGGGAGCGCGCGGGCGCGGCCGCCGCGCCCCGCTAGGGTCGCCCGCGGCGGGCGCGCACCGGGCGGGCCGCGGGGAGGTGGCGCGTGGCGGACGGGGCAGGGGCGCTGCCGGGCGGTGCCGTGGCGCTGCCGGGCGGTGCCGCGGCGCGCGGCGCGGGGGCGCCGGCCGTGCGCCGGCTCGGCGTCATGGGCGGCACGTTCGACCCGGTGCACCACGGGCACCTCGTCGCCGCGGCGGAGGTCGCGAGCGAGTTCGGGCTCGACGAGGTCGTGTTCGTGCCCACCGGCCTGCCGTGGCAGAAGAGCCAGCGCGCGGTGTCGTCGGCCGAGCACCGCTACCTCATGACGGTCATCGCCACCGCGTCGAACCCCCGCTTCACGGTGAGCCGGGTCGACGTCGACCGGCGGGGGCCGACGTACACCATCGACACCCTGCGCGACCTGCACGCCGAGCGGCCCGAGAGCGAGCTGCTCTTCATCACCGGCGCCGACGCGCTCGCGGCCATCCTCACCTGGAAGGACGCCGCGGAGCTGTTCTCGCTGGCCCACTTCGTGGGCGTCACCCGCCCCGGGCACGAGCTGTCCATGGAGGGCCTGCCGACGGACCGGGTCAGCCTGCTCGAGGTGCCGGCCCTGGCGATCTCGTCCACGGACTGCCGCGAGCGCGCCGCCACCGGGCGCCCGCCGTGGTACCTGGTGCCCGACGGGGTGGTGCAGTACATCGCCAAGCACCGGCTCTACCGCGCGGGGACGGCCCCGGGCGACGCGCCCGACGTACCCTAGGTGCGGTCAGGACCACCGCCGAGAGGACCCCGTGCCCGCCACCGACCACGCCGTGGGGCTCGCGCTCACCGCAGCCCGCGCCGCCTCGGACAAGCTCGCCGACGACATCCTCGTCTTCGACGTCAGCGACCAGCTCGTCATCACCGACTGCTTCGTGCTCTGCTCGGCGCCGAACGACCGCCAGGTGCGCTCGATCGTCGACGAGGTCGAGGACCGGCTGCGCGCCGCGGGCGCCAAGCCCGTGCGGCGCGAGGGCGAGCGCGAGGGCCGGTGGGTCCTGCTGGACTACGCCGAGGTCGTCGTGCACGTGCAGCACGCCGAGGAGCGCGTCTACTACGCCCTCGAGCGGCTGTGGAAGGACTGCCCGGTCGTCGAGCTGCCCGCGGAGGTGCGCGCCCAGCAGGAGCAGCGCGCCGGTGCGCGCGCGGGCTCCGGCGCCGGCGCGGTGCACGGGACCGCGCTCTGAGCGCGCAGCCCACGGCGCTCGGCCGGGCGACCGGCGGGCGCCGCCTCGTGCTGTGGCGCCACGGGCGCACGACGTGGAACGCCGAGGGCCGGTTCCAGGGCCAGACCGACGTCGACCTCGACCCGACGGGCGTCGCCCAGGCCGAGCGCGCCGGGCCGATGCTCGCCGGGCTGGGCCCCGCGCGCGTCGTCGCCTCCGACCTGCGCCGGGCGCAGGGCACCGCCGCGCCCCTCGCGCGCGCCACCGGCCTCGAGGTGGCGCTGGACCCCGGGCTGCGCGAGACGCACGCCGGGCGCTGGCAGGGCCTGCGCATGGCGGAGATCCGCGAGCGCTTCCCCGACGAGGTCGCCCGCTGGGACGCCGGCGACCCGGACGTGCGCCCGGGCGGCGGGGAGTCCCGCCGCGACGTCGCCGCGCGGACCACCGCCGCGCTGCACCGCGCGCTCGAGGGCGTCCCCGACGGCGGCACCGTCGTCGCCGTGACCCACGGCGGCGCCGCGCGCATCGCCGTCTGCGCGATGCTCGGCTGGCCCACCGAGGTGTGGAACAGCCTCGCGGTGCTGTCGAACTGCTCCTGGTCGCTGCTGGCCGAGGGCGCGCACGGCTGGCGCCTCGTCGAGCACGGCGCGGGCACCCTGCCCGAGCCCGTCCTCAGCGAGGAGGGCTGAGCGCGGGCGCCGGGGTGCGCGGGGCCGGTTTCCGGTCGGGGGCGAGGACCCGCTAGAGTGGCGGAGCCCGCGAGGGCGGCGGGGCTGTAGCGCAGCTGGTAGCGCACCTCCATGGCATGGAGGGGGTCAGGGGTTCGAGTCCCCTCAGCTCCACAGGGGGTCGGCGGTCCGCGCGAGCGGGCCGCCGTCCGTCGTCTACGGGACCACGCACCCGGTCACAGCAGCATCACGGTCCCGGCGCTCGGCTCAAGGTGACGGCCCGACGTGACGAGGATGTGGCCATGGTGGAGCTCGCCCCGCGCGCCCGTGGACGCTACGACGCCGCGGTGGCCCGCTCGCTGCCCGGCCTGACCGCCGGCCTGTCGGTCACCTGCCTGGTGCTCGCCGGCCTGCTCGCCGCCGCGGGCGGCCCCGCCCGCTGGGTGGGCGCCGCGGCCGCCGCGGTCGTGGCGGTCCTCGCCGGCGCCCTGTCCCTCGTCGCCGCCCACCGCGGGCTGCCGCAGCGCCAGGGGCACCCGCTCGGGGCCGCGGCCCTGGTCCTCGCCGCGGTCGTCGTGCAGCTGCCCGTCGCGCTCGAGCAGGACGTGCGGTACGGCAGCGCCACGCTCCTCGTCGTCGCCGCCGCCGGTGCCGCGCTGCTCGACCCGCGGTGGCTCGCCGGCACCCTGGGGGCGGTGGCCGCCGTCGTGGCCGGCACGACCGCCGTCGCGGCGGCCGGTGCCGGCGACGCCGTCGCGGTCGCCGGTCCCTTCGTCGCCGCCTGCGCCCTGGCCAGCGCGCTGCACGTCGTGCGCCGCCGCGGCGTGGACGCGCTCGTCGACGTGCGGGCCGCGGTCCGGGAGGAGACCGTCCGCGACCACCTCACCGGCGCGGTCAACCACCGCGGCGTGACCCTGCTCGGCCGGCAGATGGTCGAGGCCGCCCGCCGCCAGGGCGACGCGGTGCACGTGGTCTTCGTCGGCGTGCACCGCCTCGAGGCGGTGCGCTCCGCCCTCGGCCAGGAGGCCGCCGACGAGGTGCTCATCAGCGTCGCCGACGCCATGCGCAGCTCGGTGCGCGCCACGGACGTGGTGGCCCGCTGGCACGGCGACGACTTCTGCGTCGTCGGGCCCGGTCCCGGGATGCCGCCGGTCGAGCTCGAGCGCCGGGTGCGCGACTACCTCAAGCGCCGCCCGCCGGTCGACCGCCGGGTCTGGGACCCGCGGGTCGACACCGGCGGCGCCATGCTCACGCCGTGGGACTCCGGCTCCGTCGAGGAGCTGCTCGAGCGGGGCGAGCGCGAGCTCGAGGTGCAGCGGGCCCTCGCCGCACCGGTGCCGCCGCCGGTGCCACCGCACCCCGGCGCGCGGGGGAGCGGGCTGCCCCACGACGCCGTCCCGCCCCCGGGCGTCGACCGCCGGGACTGACCCCGCGGCCCGGGCTCGTGCGGGCTGGCGCGGGCCGGTCACCGGCGCACGACCGCGGCGGGGCCGCTGCCGCCGCGCGCTAGGCTGGCGGCCGTGCGAGCCGCACCGCACCCCTGCCCCCGCCGGGAGGCGCCGCGCTGACGGGACCCCGTCGGGCGGTGGCCGGTGGTGGCCGGGTGGTGGCCGAGAGACGGCGGGGCGGCCCACCCGAGCGAGGGGACGTACCGACCGCATGACCGAGCACGGCACCACGGCGAGCCCGACGCAGGAGCGGGGGGACGACGTCCCGCCGCACCGCTACACCGCGGCCCTCGCCGCCGAGCTCGAGGCGCGGTGGCAGGACCGGTGGGAGCGCGAGGGGACCTTCGAGGCGCCCAACCCGAGCGGCCCGCTCGCCGGCGACCCCGAGGTCGTCGCCCGGCCCAAGCTCTTCGTCATGGACATGTTCCCGTACCCCTCGGGGTCGGGGCTGCACGTCGGGCACCCGCTGGGCTACATCGCGACGGACGTCTTCGCCCGCTTCCAGCGCATGGCCGGGCGCAACGTCCTGCACACCCTGGGCTACGACGCCTTCGGCCTGCCCGCCGAGCAGTACGCCGTGCAGACCGGCCAGCACCCGCGGGTCACGACCGAGCAGAACATCGCGACGATGCGCCGCCAGCTGCGCCGGCTCGGGCTGGGCCACGACCCGCGGCGCTCGGTGTCGACGATCGACCCGGACTACTACCGCTGGACGCAGTGGATCTTCCTGCAGGTCCACGGCTCCTGGTACGACGCCGAGGCCGGCCGCGCCCGCCCGGTCGCCGAGCTGGTGGCGGCGTACGAGAGCGGGGAGCGCCCCACGCCCGACGGGCGGCCCTGGTCGGCGCTGAGCGCGGCGGAGCGGCGCGACGTCGTCGACGGGCAGCGCCTGGCGTACCCGGCCGAGGCGCCGGTCAACTGGTGCCCGGGCCTGGGCACGGTGCTCGCCAACGAGGAGGTCACGGCCGAGGGCCGCTCCGAGCGCGGCGGGTTCCCCGTCTTCCAGCGCAACCTGCGCCAGTGGATGATGCGGATCACGGCGTACGCCGACCGCCTGGTCGACGACCTCGACCACCTGGACTGGCCCGAGCCGGTCAAGCTCATGCAGCGCAACTGGATCGGGCGCAGCCACGGCGCGCACGTCGACTTCCCCGTCGAGGGCCGCGAGGGCGCGCTGCGGGTGTTCACCACCCGCCCCGACACGCTGTTCGGCGCGACGTACATGGTCGTGGCGCCGGAGCACCCGCTCGTCGCGTCGGGCCTGCCGGGCACCTGGCCGCTGGGGACCAAGGCGGACTGGACCCGCGGGGCGAGGACGCCGCAGGAGGCGGTGGCGGCGTACCAGCGCTCCGCCGCGTCGCGCACGGACCTCGAGCGCCAGGAGGACCGGACGAAGACCGGCGTGTTCACCGGCCTCTTCGCGGTGAACCCGGTCAACGGCGCGCGCATCCCCGTGTTCGTCGCCGACTACGTGCTCATGGGCTACGGCACCGGCGCGATCATGGCCGTGCCCGCGCAGGACGAGCGCGACTTCGCGTTCGCGGAGAAGTACGACCTGCCGGTCGTGCGGACCGTGCAGCCCCCGGAGGGCTTCGAGGGCGGCGCGTTCACCGGCGACGGCCCCGCGGTCAACAGCGCCAACGACGAGGTGTCGCTCGACGGGCTCGGCGTCGAGGAGGCCAAGGCGCGGATCGTCGCCTGGCTGGAGGAGCGCGGCGCGGGGCGCGGCACGACGACGTACAAGCTGCGCGACTGGCTGTTCAGCCGCCAGCGCTACTGGGGCGAGCCGTTCCCGATCGTGTACGACGAGGACGGCGCGGCGCTGCCGCTGCCGGACTCGATGCTCCCGGTGGAGCTGCCGGAGGTCGACGACTACTCCCCGCGCACCTTCGCCCCCGACGACGCCGACTCCGACCCCGAGCCCCCGCTGGGCCGGGCGACGGACTGGGTCGAGGTCGAGCTCGACCTCGGCGACGGTCCGAAGCGCTACCGCCGCGAGACCAACACCATGCCCAACTGGGCGGGCTCGTGCTGGTACCACCTGCGCTACCTCGACCCGACGAACGCCGAGCGGCTCGTCGACCCGGAGGTCGACCGCTACTGGATGGGCCCGCGGGACCCGTCGGACCCGGACGACCTGGGCGGCGTGGACCTCTACGTCGGCGGCGTCGAGCACGCCGTGCTGCACCTGCTCTACGCGCGGTTCTGGCAGAAGGTGCTCTTCGACCTCGGGCACGTCGCGAGCCCCGAGCCGTACCACCGGCTCTTCAACCAGGGCTACATCCAGGCGTACGCCTTCCAGGACGCGCGCGAGGTGTACGTCCCCGCCGCCGACGTCGTGGAGCGCGACGGCGGCTGGTACTACCAGGACGAGCCGGTCACCCGCCGCTACGGGAAGATGGGCAAGTCGCTGAAGAACAGCGTCACGCCCGACGAGATGTCGGCCGAGTACGGCGCGGACACCCTGCGCGTCTACGAGATGTCGATGGGCCCGCTCGACGTGTCCCGGCCGTGGGAGACCAAGGCCGTCGTCGGCTCGTTCCGCTTCCTGCAGCGGCTGTGGCGCAACGTCGTCGACGAGGCGACCGGCGAGGTGCGGGTCATCGACGACGCCCCGCCGGCGGAGCTGCTGCGCCTGCTGCACCGGACGGTGGACGGGGTCCGCGGCGACTACGCCGGGCTCAAGCTCAACACGGCCGTGTCCAAGCTCATCGAGCTGAACAACGCGCTGGGCCGCGTCGGCGGCCCGCCGCCGCGCGCGGTCGCCGAGCCGCTGGTGCTCATGCTCGCCCCGCTCGCCCCGCACGTGGCCGAGGAGCTGTGGTACCGGCTCGGGCACGAGGGGTCGCTGGCCCGCGAGCCGTTCCCGGAGGCCGACCCGGCGCTGCTCGTCGAGGACACGGTGACCTGCGTGCTGCAGGTCAAGGGCAAGGTCCGCGGCCGGATCGAGGTCCCGGCGTCGGTCGGCGAGGACGAGCTGCGCGAGCTCGCGCTCGCCGACGCCGGCGTCCAGCGCGCCCTGGCCGGTGCGCCGGTGCGGACCGTCGTCGTGCGCGCGCCGCGCCTGGTCAACGTCGTCCCGGGGTGAGCGGTCGCGTCGCGGTCGTCACGGACTCGACGGCCGCCCTGCCGCCCGGCCTCGCCGGCGGGCTCGGCGTCCACGTCGTGGCCCTCGCGGTGCAGGTCGGCGACGAGGCGCACGCGGACGGCCCGGGCCTGGCGCCCGGCGCGGTGGCCGACGCGCTGCGCTCGGGCCTGCGCCTGCGCACCTCGCGCCCCTCGCCGGGCGACCTCGCGGCGACGTACGGGCGGGCGGCGGCCGAGGGGGCCGGCGCGGTCGTCGCGGTCCACCTCTCCGGCGCGCTGTCGGGCACCGCGGAGGCCGCGCTCGCCGCGGCCGGCTCGTCCCGGGTGCCGGTGACGGTCGTCGACTCGCGCAGCCTCGGGCTCGGGCTCGGGTACGCCGTCGCCGCGGCCGCCCGCGCCGCCGCTGCCGGCGCCGGCGCCCAGGAGGTCGCCGAGGCCGCACGGCGCACCGCGGCCGGCACGTCGGTCCTGTTCTCCGTCGCCTCGCTCGAGCCGCTGCGCCGCGGCGGGCGCGGGGGAGCGGCCGCCCGGCTCGTCGGCGCCGCGCTCGGCGCCCGCCCGCTCATGCGCCTGCACGACGGGGTCATCGTACCGGTGGAGAAGGTCCGCACCCCGTCGCGGGCGCTGGCCCGGCTCGAGGAGCTGGCCGTGGAGGCCGCCGCGGACCGGCCGGTCGACCTCGGCGTGCACCACCTCGCGGAGCCGGAGCGCGCCGCGGCCCTGCTCGAGCGGCTGCGCGCCCGGGTGCCGGGCGCCCGCGCCGCGCACGTGGCCGAGGTCGGTGCGGCGGTCGGCGCGCACGTCGGGCCGGGGGCGCTGGGCGTGGTCGTGGCGCCCGCCGGGCAGGAGGGGGCGTGATGGAGGACCTGCTGCGCCGGGCCGTCGCGCTCGAGCCCACCCACCGCGACGTCGGCGCCTCGCTGCGCCCCGCCCCCGAGGGCTGGGACGCCCTCGACGTGCGGGCGTACGTCGGCCACGGCCCCGCCGACCACGCCGCGGCCGCCGAGGCGGTCCTGGGCTGGCGGATGCACGAGGGCGCCGGGCTCGCCGTCGCCGCGTCGGACCCGGTCGCCCGGGGAGGCACCACCGTCGCCCTGGGCCTCGGCGCCGGGCCGCTGCGCGTGCGCTTCGCCTGCCGGGTCGTGGTCGTCGTCGACGAGCCGGGCGCGCGCGGCTTCGCCTACGCCACCCTGCCGGGGCACCCGGAGACCGGCGAGGAGTCGTTCGTCGTCCGGACCCTCCCGTCCGGCCTCGTCGTCCTCGACGTCCGCGCCGTCTCGCGCCCCGCCTGGGGCCTCGTCCGCCTCGCCGGCCCCCTCGGCCGGCTCGCCCAGCGCGCCGCCGTCCACGCGTACGCCCGCGCCGTCCGCCGCGCCGTCGTCGCCGCGCGCTGACGCGCCGCCGCCCCGCAACTCTCCTCCGCCGGCACCCCCGGCACCCCCGCCAGCCCTCCTGCCGCCGGGACCCTCCTCCGCCAGCCCCCAAACCCGCCGTGATCATGCGCTCATGGCGCTGCTGGGGGCATCCACAGGGACCGCGGGCGGTGCCTGTCCACAGCCCGCGCGGTGGCGGAGGGTCCGCACGACCGCCCGCTCGTAGCGTCGCGACGTGACCGACCCGACGACCCCGGACCCGCGTCCGCCGCGCACCGCCCGTCCCCGGACGGGTGGTGCGACGCCGGGCTGGGTGCCGCGCGACCCCGCCGCGGGCGAGCCCCCCGGCTGGGCGGTCCCGCCGTGGCGGTGGGAGGCGCCGGAGCCCGCCGCCGACCGGCCCTGGACGCCGTCGTCCCCGGGCGACCCGGACGACGACGGGGAGCCCGGCGGCCCGTGGCGGGCGAGGCGCCCGCTGCCGTGGGAGGAGGGCGCACCCCCGCCGCCGTCGCCCGGGCTGCTGCCGGCCACCCTCGCCGGCGGGCGCGTGGCCCTCGCCCCGCGGGCCGTCGTCGGGCTCGCGGTGGTCGCGCTGCTCGCGGCGCTGCTCGGGCTCGGCTACTGGTGGGCCGGGCGCGGGCAGGTCGAGCCGCTGGCGGTGGCGGAGCGCGCCAGGCCGGGGGGCGACGCGCTGCCGGGCACGACCGCGCCCCCGGCGCCCGGGGAGCCCGCCGGGGCGGCGGGGGCCGCCCCGGTGCCGGCGGTGGCACCCGGCGCCACCGCCGCGCCCGGCGCGCCGCAGCCGACGGCGGCGGCCGTCGAGGTCGTCGTGCACGTCACGGGGCGGGTCACCCGGCCCGGGGTGGTGCGCCTGCCCGCCGGTGCGCGGGTCGCCGACGCGCTGGAGCGGGCGGGCGGCCCGTCGCGCGGCGCCGACCTCACCGCGCTGAACCTCGCGCGGGTCCTCGCCGACGGCGAGCAGGTGCTGGTGCTCGCCCCGGGCGAGCTGCCGCCGACCACCGCCCCGCCCGCGCCCGGACCCGCCACGGGAGGTCCCACCGGCGGCACCGGCGCGACCGGCGGCACCGGCGCGGCCGGCTCCACCGACGGCCCGCTGGACCTCAACACCGCCACCGGTCCCGAGCTGGAGGAGCTGCCGGGCGTCGGGCCCGTGCTGGCGCAGCGCATCCTCGACTTCCGCGAGGAGCACGGGGGCTTCCGCGCGGTGGAGGAGCTGCAGGAGGTGTCGGGCGTCGGCCCGAGCACCTTCGCCGACCTGGCGCCCCTGGTGCGGGTGTGAGCGCCCGCCCCCCGGAGCGGCCCGACCTGCGCCTCGTCGCCCCCGCCGCCGCGGGCTGGGCCGGCGCCTGGCTGGCGCTCGGGATACCCCCGCGGCCCGTGCTGCTAGGCGCCGCCGGCAGCCTGGTACCGCTCCTGGCGCTGCTCGCGCTGGCGCGGCGGCCCGGCCCGCGCCGGTCCGCCGCCCTCGTCGCCGCGGCGGTCGTGGCCTGCGGCGCCGGCGGGGCCGCGGCGGCGGCCGTACGGGTCGACGCCGTGCGCGGCGGGGAGGTGGCGGCGCTCGGCGCGGTCCGGGCGCACGTCGTGGCCGACCTGGTCGTGACGGGCGACCCACGGGCGCACGCGGGAGGCCCCTCGCGCTCCGACCTCCTGCTCGTCCCGGCCCGCCTGGAGGGGCTGCGCTCCGACGGCCGCGGCGGGCTGCGGGCCCGGGTACCCGTCCTGGTCCTGGCCGACGACCCGGCCTGGCGGGGCGCGCTGCCGGGCCAGCGGGTCCGCGCCGAGGGCCGGCTGGGCCCGGCCCGGCCGGGCGACGCGCAGGCCGCCGTCCTGTCCGCGCGCGGCGGGCCGGAGCGCCTCGCCGCTGCCGGCGCCGTGCAGCGCACCGCCGGGGACCTGCGGGAGGGGCTCCGCACCGCGGTGTCCGGGCTGCCCGAGCGCGAGCGCGGCCTCGTGCCGGGCCTCGTGGTCGGCGACACGAGCGGGCTGCCCGCGGACCTGGAGGAGGACTTCCGGACGGCGGGGCTGACGCACCTCGTCGCGGTGAGCGGCGCGAACTGCGCGATCGTGCTCGGCGCCGTGCTGCTCGCGGCGCGGTGGGCGGGCGTGCGCGGTCGGGCGCTGCCGGTGCTGGGGGCGCTGGCCCTGCTCGGGTTCCTCGTGCTCGCTCGCCCGCAGCCCAGCGTGCTGCGGGCGACGGTGATGGGCCTCGTCGCGGTCGCCGCGCTCGCCTCCGGGCGGCGCCGGCTGGGCGTGCCCGCGCTGTGCGCCGCCGCGCTGGGACTCGTCCTGCTCGACCCGTGGCTGGCGCGGTCCTACGGCTACGCCCTCAGCGTGCTCGCCACCGCCGGCCTGCTCGTGCTCGCCGGTCCGCTCACCCGTCGGCTGGAGCGCCGGCTGCCGCGGTGGCTGGCCGCGGCGGTCGCGGTGCCCGTCGCGGCGCAGGCCGTGTGCGGGCCGGTCGTCGTGCTGCTCTCGTCCGAGGTCAGCCTCGTCGCCGTGCCGGCCAACCTGCTCGTCGCCCCGGCGGTGCCGCCCGCCACGGTCCTCGGCGTCCTGGCGGCCGTGCTCGCGCCGCTGGGGGACGGCCCCGCCGCCGTGGCGGGCACGCTCTCGGGGGCGCCGGCGTGGTGGATCGTCACGGTCGCGACCCGCGCGGCGGACGTGCCCGGGGCCGCCGTCGCGTGGCCGGGCGGCGTCCCCGGGGCGCTCCTGCTGGCGCTGGTCACGCTGGCGGGGGCGCTCGCGCTCGTACGCCTCCCGGCCGTCCTGCGCCGCCGCCCGCTGCCGGTCGCCCTCGCCGCCGCCGCCCTGCTGGTCCTCGTGGCGCCCTCGGCGGCCCGACGGGCGCCGTGGCCGCCCCCCGGCTGGGCGCTCGTCGCCTGCGACGTCGGTCAGGGCGACGCGCTCGTCCTCGCCGCCGGCCGCGGCACCGCGGTCGTCGTCGACGCGGGCCCCGACCCCGGGCCGGTGGACCGCTGCCTGCGCGACCTCGGGGTGCGGCGGGTGGCGGCGCTGGTCCTCACCCACCTGCACGCCGACCACGTCGACGGCCTCGCGGGCGTGCTGCGCCGCCCGGTCGGGGAGGTCGTCGTCGGACCGCTCGAGGAGCCCGCGGCGAGCCCCGCCGCGGTGCGCCGGCTGCGGGAGGCGCTCGACGCCGCCGGCGTCCCCCTGCGCCGCGCGGTGCTCGGCCAGCGCACCGCCCACGGCGCGGTCTCCTGGACGGTGCTCGGGCCGGACGGCGCGCCCGACGGGGCGTCGCCGGTCAACGACGCGAGCCTGGTCCTCGACGTGCGCGCGGGCGGGCTGCGCGCGCTGCTCACCGGCGACGTCGAGCCGGGCGGGCAGCTGCGCCTGCTGCGGCGGGTCGACGCCGACGGCGACGGCGCGGCGGACGGTGGGCCGTACGACGTCCTCAAGGTCCCGCACCACGGCTCCGCCGACCAGCTGCCGCTGCTCTTCGCGGTCGTCGCGGCCCGGCTCGCCGTGGTGTCCTCCGGCGCCGGGAACCCGTACGGCCACCCGGCGCCCTCCGCCCTGCGCCTGGCCGCCTCGACGGGGTCGCTCGTCGTGCGCACCGACGAGCGGGGCGACGTGGCCGTGCTCGGCCCCGCGGACCGGCTGCGCGTGCAGGGCCGGCGGTAGGCGCGGTGAGCGGGGCGGCCAGGTCGGGCCTCGGCGCGTCGTACCGGTCGGGCCGGCCGGTTAGGGTCGGACCCGTGCCCGCCGCCCCCGTCACGCTCGTCGTCGGGCCCGAGGAGCTGCTCGTCGACCGCGCGGTGCGCGCCGTGGTGCTCGCCGCCCGCGAGCAGGACCCCGAGGTCGAGGTCCACGACCTGCCGGCCGTCGGGCTGGACCCCGGGCGCGTCGTGGAGCTGTCGAGCCCGTCGCTGTTCGGCGAGCGCAAGGTCATCGTGGTCCGCGGCCTGCACGAGGCCGCGGACACCCTCGTCGAGGGCCTCAAGCAGCAGGTCGGCACCGTCCCCGACGAGGTGTCGCTGGTCCTCACCCACCGCGGCGGCCCCCGCGGCTCGGGCCTGCTCAAGGCGGCCCGGGCGGCCGGCGCCGCCGAGGTCGCCTGCGCGGAGGTGAAGAAGCGCAGCGACAAGCTGGCCTTCGTCGCGGGGGAGTTCAAGGCGCACCGGCGCCGCGCCGCCGGCGACGCCGTGGAGGCGCTGCTCGAGGCGGTCGGCGGCGACCTGCGGGCGCTGGCCGGCGCGGTCCACCAGCTGTGCTCCGACACCGAGGGCGCGATCGACGCCGAGGTCGTGCAGCGCTACTACCGCGGCCACGCCGAGGTCAGCGGCTTCGTCGTCGCCGACCGCGCCGTCGAGGGCCGGGTGGGCGAGGCGCTGCTCGCGCTGCGCCGCGCGGTGTCCTCGGGCACCGACCCGGTGCTCGTCGTGGCCGCCACGGCGATGGCGCTGCGCAGCATCGTCAAGGTCGCGACCGCCCCGCGGGGGCTGCGCGAGGGCGACCTCGCCCGCGACCTCGGCATGCCGCCGTGGAAGGTGCGCACGGTGCGCGGCCAGGTCAAGGGCTGGGACGGCGCCGGCATCACCCGCGCCCTGTCGGCGGTGGCCGCGGCCGACCTCGACCTCAAGTCCGGCGGCGGGGGCGACCCGCTCCACGTCCTGCAGCGGATGGTCGTCACGGTGGCCGGCTCGCGCGACCGGCGCTGACCCGCGCCGCGCACCGCTGAGCGGCGCCCACCGGCCCTCCGACGCACGGGAGCGCCGCACCCCTCGAGGGGTGCGGCGCTCCCGGTGGTCTGCGCGGCGGCCGCGCGGCGGAGCCGGTCGGCTCAGAGCGCGGAGAAGCGCTTCGCCAGGGCCGACTTGCGGTTGGCCGCCTGGTTCTTGTGGATGACGCCCTTGCTCACGGCCTTGTCGAGCTTCTTCGACGCCAGGCGGAGCAGGTCGGCCGCGGCCTCGGTGTTGCCGGCCTCGGCGGCCTCGCGGAACTTGCGCACCTGGGTCTTGAGCTCGCTCTTGACCGCCTTGTTGCGCTGCCGCGCCGCCTCGTTGGTCCTGATGCGCTTGATCTGGGACTTGATGTTCGCCACGTCGCAGCCTTCTTCGTCGCTTCGGTCGGTCTCGTTCGGTGGGGCACCGCACGGTCCGGGACCGGACGCGGAGCACTCGCAGCCGCACAGACTACCGGGCGGTCCTCCCCCCGGCCAAACCACGGGCCCGTCCGCGCGCGTGGGAGACTGGGGCCAGCCCGTGAGCCCGCACCGGCGCGACCCGCCGAGACCCCGAGACGGACCCTGAGTGCCCCTGAACACCGCCGCGCCGCAGCCGAGCCGGACCGACCCCGCGCTGATCCGGAACTTCTGCATCATCGCGCACATCGACCACGGCAAGTCGACGCTGGCCGACCGCATGCTCCAGCTCACCGGCGTGGTCGACGAGCGGAGCATGCGCGCGCAGTACCTCGACCGCATGGACATCGAGCGCGAGCGCGGCATCACGATCAAGAGCCAGGCGGTGCGGATGCCGTGGACGTCGCAGGACGGCACGACGTACGCGCTCAACATGATCGACACCCCGGGGCACGTCGACTTCACGTACGAGGTGTCCCGCTCGCTCGCCGCCTGCGAGGGCACGCTGCTGCTCGTCGACGCCGCGCAGGGCATCGAGGCGCAGACGCTGGCGAACCTCTACCTGGCGCTCGAGAACGACCTGCACATCATCCCGGTGCTCAACAAGATCGACCTGCCGGCGGCGCAGCCGGAGAAGTACGCCGAGGAGCTCGCCCGGATCATCGGCTGCGACCCGTCCGAGGTGCTGAGGGTCAGCGCCAAGACCGGCGAGGGCGTGCCGGACGTCCTCGAGGAGATCGTGCGCAGCGTCCCGGCGCCGGTCGGCGACCCCGACGGCCCGGCGCGCGCGATGATCTTCGACTCGGTGTACGACGCCTACCGCGGCGTGGTGACGTACGTCCGCGTGGTCGACGGGCACCTGTCCAAGCGCGAGCGCATCCTCATGATGTCGACCGGTGCGACCCACGAGATGCTCGAGGTCGGCGTCATCAGCCCCGAGCCGGTCCCCGGCGAGGGGCTCGGGGTGGGCGAGGTCGGCTACCTCATCACCGGCGTGAAGGACGTGCGCCAGTCCAAGGTCGGCGACACCGTCACGTCGGCGTCCACCCGCGCCACGGACATGCTCGGCGGCTACAAGGACCCGCGCCCCATGGTGTTCTCCGGGCTCTACCCGATCGACGGCGACCAGTACCCGGACCTGCGCGACGCCCTCGAGCGCCTGCAGCTCAACGACGCCGCCGTGGTGTGGGAGCCCGAGACGTCCGCCGCGCTGGGCTTCGGCTTCCGCTGCGGCTTCCTCGGCCTGCTGCACCTGGAGATCACCCGCGACCGCCTCGAGCGCGAGTTCGGCCTCGACCTCATCTCGACCGCGCCGAACGTCGTCTACCGCGTCGTCATGGAGGACGGCTCGGAGATCACCGTGACCAACCCGAGCGAGTTCCCGACGGGCAAGGTGGCCGAGGTCTGGGAGCCGGTCGTGCGCTCGACGATCCTCGCGCCGAGCGACTACGTGGGCGCGATCATGGACCTGTGCCAGTCCCGGCGCGGCACGCTGCTCGGGATGGACTACCTGTCCGAGGACCGCGTCGAGCTGCGCTACACGCTGCCGCTGGCCGAGATCGTGTTCGACTTCTTCGACAACCTGAAGTCGCGCACCCGCGGCTACGCCTCGCTGGACTACGAGCCCACGGGCGAGGAGCAGGGCCAGCTCGTCAAGGTCGACATCCTGCTGCAGGGCGAGACGGTCGACGCCTTCAGCGCCATCGTGCACAAGGACAAGGCCTACTCCTACGGCGTGCAGATGACCCAGCGCCTGCGCGAGCTCATCCCGCGCCAGCAGTTCGAGGTGCCGATCCAGGCCGCCATCGGCTCGCGGGTCATCGCCCGCGAGAACATCCGCGCCATCCGCAAGGACGTCCTCGCCAAGTGCTACGGCGGCGACATCTCCCGCAAGCGCAAGCTGCTGGAGAAGCAGAAGGAGGGCAAGAAGCGGATGAAGATGGTCGGCCGCGTCGAGGTCCCGCAGGAGGCCTTCATCGCCGCGCTCTCGACGAGCGACACCGGCGACAAGGCCAAGAAGTGAGCCGTACGGTCCCCGCCCCCCGCGCCGCGGGCGGCGCCGGGCCGGCGCGGGTGGTCTCGGTCAACGTGGCCCGCACGACCGTGCAGCTGCCGGCGCAGCGACGCCCCAGCGGCATCGCGAAGCTGCCGCAGGACGGCCCGGTCGTGCTCGCGCGCCTCGGCGCCGGGGGCGACCACGTGGTCAACACCAAGCACCACGGCGGGCCCGACAAGGCGGTCTACGCCTACGCCGCCGAGGACCTCGCGGCGTGGGCCGCGGAGCTGGGGCGCGACCTGCCGCCGGGCGCCTTCGGCGAGAACCTCACCACCGCCGGTGTCGACGTCACGGGAGCGGTGGTCGGGGAGCGCTGGCGGGTCGGGCTCGCCGTCCTCGAGGTCGCGCAGCCGCGCACGCCCTGCGTGACCTTCCAGCGGCGCCTCGGGGTGCCCGGCTGGGTGCGCCGCTTCGCGGAGCGCGGGTGGCCGGGGGCGTACCTGCGCGTCCTCGTCGAGGGCGAGGTGCGCGCCGGGGACGCGGTCGAGGTGCTCGACCGGCCGGCGCACGGGGTCACCGTCGGCGAGGCCGCCCGGGCGGGCGTGCCGGGCGCCGCGCCGGTCGACCCGGCGCGCGTACGTCTCCTGCTCGCGCAGGACCGCCTCGCGCCGTCGCTGCGACGCGTGCTCGAGCGCGTGCCGGTGCCGTCCTGAGCAGCAGGGGGCGGGAGGGCCCGCCGCCGGGTGCCCGGGTCTGGCACCATCGAGGCGTGACGACCGTGACGACGCGGGAGACCCTGCCGACCCGCCCGCCGTCGGTGGCGCGGATGTTCCTCGACCGGGTCGAGGCGACGCCCGAGCGCGAGGCGTTCCGCGGCAAGGACGCCGCGGGGCAGTGGCAGTCGCTCACCTGGCGCCAGGCGCGCGAGCTCGTGGAGGCCACCGCGGCCGGCCTCTTCGAGGTCGGGGTGCAGCGCGGCGACTCCGTCGCGGTCATCGGCGCCACCAGCGTGGAGTGGGTGCTCGTCGACACGGCGGTCCTGTGCGCCGGTGCGGCGACGACGGCCGTCTACCCGTCCACCGTGGCCGACGACGTGGCGTACATCCTGGGCGACGCGCGCTGCCGGGTCGTGCTCGCGGACCAGGACCAGGTCGCGAAGCTGCGCGAGCAGCGCGCGTCGCTGCCGCACGTGGAGCTCGTCGTCGCGCTGCAGGAGGGCGCCGACCACGGGGACGACGGCTGGGTCGTCGGGCTCGACGAGCTGCGCGCCCGCGGCCGCGCGCGCCTCGAGCGCGAGCCGTCAGCGGTGACCGACGTCGTCGACACCCTCGGGCCCGAGGACCTGGCGACGCTCATCTACACCTCGGGCACGACCGGGCGCCCCAAGGGCGTGCGCCTCGTGCACGACAACTGGACGTACGAGGCCGTGGCCATCGAGGCGCTGGGCCTGTTCGACGTCGACGACCTGCAGTACCTCTGGCTCCCGCTCTCGCACGTCTTCGGCAAGATCTGCACCTGCGCGCACTTCCGCATCGGCTTCGTCACCGCGGTGAACGGGGACGTGACCACGCTCGTCGACGACCTGGCGACGGTCCGCCCGACCTTCATGGCCGCGGCCCCGCGCATCTTCGAGAAGGTGCACAACCGGGTCGTGGGCCAGGTGACGCAGGCCGGCGGCGCGAAGGAGAAGCTCTTCCGCTGGGCGCTCGCGACCGGCCGCGAGGTGTCGCAGCGCCGCCAGCAGGGCCGGGCGCCGGGCCCGCTGCTCGCCGCGCAGCACGCGGTGGCCGACCGGCTCGTGCTGTCCAAGGTCCGCGGGCGCTTCGGCGGGCGGATGAAGTACTTCGTGTCCGGCAGCGCCGCGCTGAGCCAGGACGTCGCGGAGTTCTTCCACGCCATGGGCGTGCTCATCCTCGAGGGGTACGGCCTCACCGAGACCTCCGCCGCCATCTTCGCCAACCGTCCGGGCGCGTTCCGGTTCGGCACCGTCGGCAGGCCGCTGCCCGGCATGGAGATGCGCCTCGGCGAGGACGGCGAGCTGCAGGTGCGCGGGCCGGCCGTCATGCGCGGCTACCACCACCGCGAGGAGGAGACGGCGCAGGTCCTCGACGCCGACGGCTGGCTGCGCACCGGCGACATCGCCGAGCTCGACCCCGACGGGTTCCTGCGCATCACCGACCGCAAGAAGGACCTCATCAAGACGAGCAACGGCAAGTACGTCGCGCCGCAGGCCGTCGAGATCCGGCTCAAGGCGCTGTGCCCCTACCTGTCGCAGGTCGTCGTCCACGGGGACGGGCGCACGTTCTGCTCGGCCCTGCTCACCCTCGACGCGGACGAGATCCGCGGCTGGGCGAAGGCCAACGGCAAGGACGGCGCGTCGTACGAGGAGCTCACCCGCGACCCGCAGGTGCAGGCGATGCTGTCCGCGGCGGTCGACCAGCTCAACGCCTCGGTGGCCCGCCACGAGCAGGTCCGCCGCTTCGCGGTGCTGCCGCGCGACCTCGACGTGGAGCACGGCGAGCTGACGCCCAGCATGAAGGTCAAGCGCCGCTTCGTGGAGCGCGAGTTCCGGCCCACCCTCGACGCCTTCTACCAGGACGCCTGACCCCGCCCGTGCCGTCGACCCTCCCCGACGGCGACCCGGCTCCGGCCGACGGGTCGCTGCCGCCTGCCGCGCTGGACGAGCTCGCCGAGCGCCCGCTGTCGGTGTACGTGCACGTGCCGTTCTGCACGACGCGCTGCGGCTACTGCGACTTCAACACCTACACGGCCGAGGAGCTCGGCCCGCTGCCCGGGGCGAGCCGGGTGTCGTACGTGGACGCGGCCCTGCAGGAGGTGCGCCTCGCCGCGCGCGTCCTCGACGGGCGGCACTCCGGGGTGCCGACCGTCTTCCTCGGCGGCGGTACGCCCACCCTGCTGCCGGCGGAGGACCTGGCGCGCCTGCTGGCGGGCGTGCGCGACGCCCTGGGGCTCGACGCCGGCGCCGAGGTGACGACCGAGGCCAACCCCGACAGTGTGGACAGCGCTTACCTGCAGCGGCTGGCGGAGGCGGGCTACACCCGGGTGTCCTTCGGGATGCAGTCCGCCGTGCCGCACGTGCTGCGGGTCCTGGAGCGCACGCACGACCCCGAGCGGGTGCCCCGCGTCGTCGAGCAGGCCCGCGCGGCCGGGCTCGACGTGAGCCTCGACCTCATCTACGGCACGCCGGGGGAGAGCGCGCGGGACTGGCAGGCCTCGCTCGACGCGGTGCTGGCGGCGGCGCCGGACCACGTGTCCGCGTACGCCCTCATCGTGGAGGAGGGCACCCGCCTCGCCGCCCAGGTGCGGCGCGGCCTGCTGCCCGTGCCGGACGACGACGACCTCGCGGACAAGTACCTGCAGGCCGAGGAGGCGCTCGGCGGCGCGGGCTACGGCTGGTACGAGGTGAGCAACTGGGCCCGCGGCCCCGAGCACGCCTGCCGGCACAACGTCGCGTACTGGGAGGGTGCGGGCTGGTGGGGCGTCGGCCCCGGCGCCCACAGCCACGTCGGCGGGGTGCGCTGGTGGAACGTCAAGCACCCGGCGGCGTACAGCCGGCGGATGGCCGAGGGCGCCAGCCCGGCGCACGCGCGCGAGGTGCTGGACCGGGAGGACCGGCGGGTCGAGCGGGTGCTCCTCGAGCTGCGCCTCGCGCGCGGCGTGCCCCTCGAGGTGCTGCGCGCCGCCGGCCGCGCCGCCGCCCAGCGGCACGCGGACGCCGGGCTGCTCGACCGGCGGGCGCTCGGGGAGGGACGCGCCGTGCTCACGCTGCGGGGCCGGCTGCTCGCCGACGCGGTGGTGCGCGACCTCGTGGACTGACCCGGGGCCGCTGGGGCTTGGCCGCGCGGGCGGGGCCTGGAGGGGGGAGTCGGGCCCCGCCCGCGCGCGGGCGCGACGTTCGGTCCCGGCTCCGGCCTGGGGGGGTGACCGGCACCGTAGGGACGCCCCGTCGCGACAGGCGCGAGTCAACCGCACTTCGACCCGCAGCGGAAGGGGCTTTGCCGAACCTCGACCCGTCTTCGTCCTGCGTGTGGGTTTAGGGCATCGGGGACGAAGGGCGCGTCAGCGGACGAAGGGGATGCTCAGCGGGTAGCGGTACTCCTCGCCCTGCACGGCCCGGACGGTGGCCAGGACCATGACCACGAGGGCGAAGGCGACGTACGCCAGCGCTGCGGGCAGCACGACGATGAGCGCCAGGCCCAGGGTGAGGACCGTGACGGCGATGCCGGCGAGCCCGCCGACGACGGCCACGAGCAGCGCGGTGAGCTGGAAGTTGAGGGCGGCGGACGCGTGGCGGCGCACGTACGGGGAGTCCTGCCCGCGGGCGAGCAGGACGGTGATCGGCGCGACGACGCCGAACAGGCCGCCGGCGAGGACGCCGGCGAGGGCGCCGCCGTGCGCGGCCCCCGCCCAGGTGCGGTCCTCCTCGGTGGGGCGCGCGAGCGGGGCGCGCAGGTCGTGGGTCGGGTACGGGGTCTCGGTGCCGGTCATGGGGTGTGCTCCTCTCTCGGTGCTCCCATGCTCGGCGCGCGGGCACCCAGGGCGCATCGGGTGCGCACCCCGGTCGTCCCCTGACCCCGGACCCCGACGGCGCGTCAGGGTCGCGCGGCCGTGGGCGTCGCGGCCCCGCTCAGCGGACGATGCGCCAGGACAGGCCGTAGCGGTAGTCGCGCCCGCTGCTCGCCCGCACCGTGGCGCGGACCGTCGCGACGAGCGCGTACACCAGCACGACCACGCCGATCGGCAGCACGACGAGCAGGCCGACGCCGAGCGTGACGATGGCGAGCACGGACGCCACGACGGTGAGCAGGAGCAGGGTGAGCTGGAAGTTCAGCGCCTCCGTCGCGTGCCGGCGCACGAAGGGCGAGCGGCCCCCCTGCACCGCGAGCACGACGAGCGGGCCGAGGAAGCCCAGCGCGAGCCAGGCGGCGAGGACCCCGGACAGGTGCGCGACCGCGCCCCAGGTGCGCTCGTCCTCCGGGCGCATCGCGCCCTGCCCGAGCGGCGACGGCTCGCGGCCGTAGGGGGACGACGGTCCGTACGGGTGGCCCACGGGTGCCTCCTGCTCGGCGCGGCGCTGGTCCCCGCCAGGCTAGGCGCCGCCGGGCCCCGGCGCGGTGACGAAGTCGATGAGCTCCTCGACCCGGCCGAGCAGGGCGGGCTCGAGGTCGGCGTACGAGTCGACGGCGGCGAGGACCCGCTTCCACGCCTCCCACGTCGGCACGCCCCAGCCCAGGGCCGCGACGACGCCCTCCTTCCAGTCGGTGCCGCGCGGCACCTGCGGCCACGCGGCGATCCCGAGCGAGGACGGCTTCACCGCCTGCCAGACGTCGACGAAGGGGTGCCCCACGACGAGGACGTCGCCGCCGTGCCGCCCGCGGGCCACCTCGTCGGCGATCCGCTGCTCCTTCGAGCCGGGCACGAGGTGGTCCACGAGCACCCCGAGGCGCCGGCCGGGGCCCGGCCGGAAGTCGCGCACCACCGCGGGCAGGTCGTCGACGCCGCCGAGGTGCTCCACAACGACGCCCTCGATGCGCAGGTCGTCGCCCCACACCCGCTCCACGAGCTCGGCGTCGTGCTTGCCCTCGACGTAGATCCGGCTCTCGCGCGCCACCCGCGCCCGCACCCCGGCCACCGCCACCGAGCCCGAGGCGGTGCGCGCCGGCGCGGCGGGCGCCTGCTGCTGCGGGCGGGGCCGGACGAGGACCACCGGGCGGCCGTCGAGCAGGAACCCCGGCCCGAGCGGGAAGCTGCGCACCTTCCCCCGCCGGTCCTCCAGCGTCACCGTCATCCCGAGCGGCACCTTCTCCACCCGCACGACCGCGCCGCAGAACCCGGTCTCGACGTCCTCCACCACCAGCCCGTGCTCGGCCTGCACCTCCGGCGCCGGGGGCTTGCGGCGGGCCGCGGTGAGGTCGCTGAGGGAGGTGGGGCCGTAGGTCACCGCAGGACGCTAGCCCGCGCCCGGGCGCTGCCGGGGGAGGCACGCCCCACCCGGGCGCGATCATGCACGAGGGGGGCGGTCAGCCGCCGACCCCGTGCAGGAGCATGTCCTTCGCGTCCGTGCGGGACGGCCCGAAGAGCCTGGTGGGTCCGTCGGACCAGCGGTCGCCGCCGGTGCGCAGGGCGCCGGGGGAGTCCTGGGCGAGGTAGCGGGCGACGCCGCCCGTGCCGCCGGAGAGCAGGCCGAACCAGTACGCGCCGGCGGGCAGCTCGACCGGGACGTCGAACCGCAGGGCCCGCCACCCCGCCGGCGCACCCGCTCCCACCGCGACCGGGTTCGTCGTGCCCACGAGCGTGCCGGGCTCGCCGCCCGCGTCGCGGTAGACGACGCCGCGCAGCACCTGCCGCCCCGCGCGGGCGCCCCGGCCGTCGAGGTACGCCGACAGCGCGGCCAGCTCGAGCGGCTCCCCGGTCGTGCGCCGGCTTGCGCGCTTCGCCTCGGCCGTCAGCGGCGTCCAGTCCGTCCCGGCGCTGTACGTCGTGAGCGTCCCGGGGATGCCGGGCTTGCGCGACGCCTCCCTCAGGCTGACGGCGTCGACGAGGAAGGCATGACCGGCAACGGCACCCGACTGCTCGAGGCGGAGGCTCAGCGAGCTGCCGCCCCGCGACGCCACGGCCGCCACCGCCACCCGGCGCCACCCCGTCGTGAGAGCGACGTCACGGCGCGTCTCACGCAGCACCGCGCCGCCCGGCGCGCGCTCCGTCAGCATCAGCCCCAGTCGAGCGCCGGCGCTGCTGGCCGCTGCGGCGGCCACCCGCGCGGAGGCGACGTAGGTGGCGCCGCCGTTGGTCGCCACCACCGTGGGCGCGCTGCCCGCGAACCCGTACGCGGCGCCTGCGGTGCGAGCGACGCGCGCCACCTGCTCGCCGTCGCGGGCGCCCGCGTGCCGCACCTGTGCCATCGAGGCGCCGGTGGTGCGCCAGCCCACGAGGTCGCGCTCGAAGGACGGGTTCAGCACCAGCTCACGGCTCGCCGTGGCCCCCTCGGCGGTGACGGTGATCGTGGAGGTAGCTGAGCTGGGGCCCCACCCAGGGCCCATGTCCCGCCCCATGTAGCTGTCGCTGGGCGGCACCTCCGCGCGGACCTGGTGCCGCCCCGGTGCCAGGATGGCCCCCACCAGAGCGGGATCGTCGAGCCAGTCGTCGGACACGCCCTCGCCGAGGAGGACCCCGCCTTCGTAGAACCTGACGCCGCCGTTGTGGACGTCGTCGTAGTAGCCGCAGCTCCAGTGCCGGCCGCCGTCCGCGTCACCGACGAGCACCGCAGTGCCGAACCACAGGTCCGGCTGCACGTCGAGCGTCAGTTGCGTCGGGAGCAGGACGGGCAGCATCCGGATCGGGACGTCCGCACCGGACGGCTGGTACGTCTCCGTCCCCTCGAAGCGCACGTGCACCTTGCGGTCCTCGAACGTCACCATGCTCACGCTGGCGGTCGCCCGGCCGGACCCGTCGACGGGCCGGAGCTCACCGTGGCACGACAGGGCGTCATCGCCGACCAGGAACCAGACCCGACCGCTCGTGACGGCCTCCCCCGCCTCCGTCGTCACCGTGGCGGTGACCCGGACCTCCCCGCCCTCCTGCACCGTGGTGGGGGTCGCGACGGCGGTCACGCGGGTGGGAACGGGCTCCACGGCCACCGCCGGCGGTGCGGCGACCCCGGCAGTCACCAGGGCCAGCAGGGCCAGCAGCAGGACGGTGCGGACGACGCGTCGGGGCATGGCAGCCTCCTCGCTGCGGCGAGGCGGCGCGGACGACGCCGCCTTGCCGCAGACCGTAGGCCGGTCGCCGTGGTCGCGTGGGCCGTACGGGTGAAGCCGTCGCGTCCTGTCCCGGGCCGCTCAGCCGAAGAGGAGGCAGAACGGGTGCCCCGCCGGGTCGGCGAACACCCGGAAGCCCTCCTCGCGCTCGGCGGGCAGTCGCCGCGCACCGAGCGCGAGCACCGAGCGCTCCGCCGCGTCCACGTCGTCGACCCGGACGTCGAGGTGCTCCTGCTGCGGGTGCCCGGGGTGGGGCCAGTCCGGCGGGTCGTACGGCTCCGCCCGCTGGAACGCCAGGTCGCGGTCGCCGGGGCGGCGCCCGAGCACCACCCAGTCCGGGGAGTCCTCGGTGACCCGCATCCCGAGCACCTCGGCGTAGAACGCCGCCAGCGCCCGCGGGTCGGGGCAGTCGAGCACCGTCTTCTCGAGCCGTCCGATCATGGGCGCAGTGTCCTCCTCCGAGCCCGTCCCGTGCCCGACTGCTGCCCCTGGCGGCCGGGCGGCAGCAGGAGCACCGTGCTGGAGCAGCGCTACGGCGCGGGGGTGCACGGGCTGCGCGCGCTCGACATCGGCTGCGGCTTCCTCGCCGAGGAGTTCGCCCGCCTCGGCCTCCGGGTGACCGGCGTCGACCCGTCGGCGGTGTCGGTCGCGACGGCGCGCCGGCACGCGGAGGCGTCGGGGCTCGCGATCGACGACCGGGTGGGCGCGGGGGAGTCGCTGCCGGTGGAGGAACGCGGCTTCGACGTCGTGTACTGCTGCGACGTCCTGGAGCACGTCGACGACCTGCCCCGGGTGGTGGCGGAGACGGCGCGCGTCCCGGCGCGCGGGGGCACGTACCTCTTCGACACGGTCGACCGCACCCGCACCAGCCGGCTGCCGGGGGGTCGAGGTCGTGCAGGAGTGGTCCTAGACGCGGGTGTCCGAGGACGCCCTGCACGGCTGGTCGATGTCCATCACGCCGGACGAGTCGCGCGGCGCCTGCTCCGGGAGCACGGCGTCGAGGTGCGCGAGGTGGTCGGGCCGGGCCCGTGCTGCGGCGCGCTCCGCTTGGTCGCGGACGTCGTGCGCGCCCGCCGCGGCCGGACCACGTACGGCGAGCTCGCCCGCCGGCTGGACTTCGGCCGCACGCGCAGCACGGCCGTGTCGTCGATGGGCTGGGCGACGCCCCCCCGGCCCGGTAGCGCAGAAGGCGCCCTTGTCGCGGACCTAGCGCGACAGGGGCGCCTTCTGCGCTACCCGTGGTGGGCGATCAGGCGGCGTCGGCCCGCGGTCGGCGCGGACCCCGGTGCTCGCTGCGCTCGCCCCGCTCGCCGCGGTCGCTGCGCTCGCCCCGGTAGCGCCCGCCCGGGCGGCGGGGGCCGGAGCGGCGCGGGCCGGAGGACCGGCGCGGCTCCTCCTTGACGACGACCGGCTCGCCGGACTCGGCGAGCTCGCGGACGAGCTCGTCGCCGGGGGCGACGTACCGCATGTCGGCCTCGACGCCGGCCCGGTCGAACAGCTGGGCGGCGGTGCGGCGCTGCCCCGGCAGCAGGATCGACAGGACGACGCCCGCGGTGCCCGCGCGCGCCGTGCGGCCGGAGCGGTGCAGGTAGTCCTTGTGGTCCGCCGGCGGGTCCACGTGCACGACGAGGTCGAGCTCGTCGACGTGGATGCCGCGCGCGGCGACGTCCGTGGCGACGAGCACGCGGCTGCGGCCCGCGGCGAAGGCGCCGAGCGCGCGCTGGCGCGCGCCCTGCGGCAGGTCGCCGTGGATCGCCGTCGCCGGCACGCCCGCCTCGACGAGCTGGTCGGCGAGGCGCTGGGCGCCCTGCTTGGTCCGCGCGAAGAACAGCGTGCGCGCCGGGCGCTGGGCGATCTCGGCGAGGACGGCGAGCTTCTCGTGCGGGCGCACGACGTACGCCCGGTGCTCCATGTTCTCGACGTGCGACGTGGCGTCGGCGACCGCGTGAGCCGCCGGGTCGCGCAGGTACGCGGTGACGAGCCGGCGCACGCCGCTGTCCAGCGTGGCCGAGAAGAGCAGGCGCTGCGTGCCCGCGGGGGTGAGGTCGAGGATCTGCGTGACCGCGGGCAGGAAGCCCAGGTCCGCCATGTAGTCGGCCTCGTCGAGCACGGTGACCTCGACGGCGTCGAGGCGCACCTCGCCGCGGTCGAGCAGGTCGATGAGCCGGCCCGGGGTGGCGACGAGCACGTCGACGCCGCGGCGCAGCTGCTCGATCTGCCGGCTGTACGGGGCGCCGCCGACGACGACGCCGAGGCGCAGGTCGAGCGCGTGCCCCAGCGGGCCGAGCGCGTCGCGGACCTGGTTGGCCAGCTCGCGGGTCGGGACGAGGACGAGGCCCCGCGGGCGGCGGCTCTCGCGGGTGCCGCCGGCCAGGCGGGTCAGCATCGGCAGGCCGAAGCCGAGCGTCTTGCCGGAGCCGGTCTGGGCGCGGCCGAGGACGTCCCGCCCGGCGAGCGCGTCGGGCATGACGCGGGCCTGGATGGCGAACGGCGCGTGCATGCCGCGCCGCTCCAGCGCGGTGACGAGCGGCTGCGGCAGGCCGAGGTCGTGGAACGAGGGCAGCTCCGCGGTCGCGTCGAAGGCCTCGGCCGACGCGGTGAACAGCTGCTCGAGCGGGTCCGGACCGGTCGGGCGGGGCGCGGGGCGCCGGCCGTACGTGGTCCGCGCTGCGGCCGGGCGGTGCTGCGGCCGGGCGGTGCTGCGGGGGGTGGGGCGGGTCGTGCCGGACGTGCTGGTGGTGCCGTGGGGCATGGAGCTCCGATGCGTGCTGAGGCCGCGTCGGCAGGGCAGCCCGGTGCGGGCCGGGGTACGGCCCTGGTGTCGGGATGCGCGTCGCGCCTGCGACCTGGCGGGCGGTCCGCCCGCGGGAGGGGCGACGTGGTGCCGCCCGGGAACCCGTCCAGGCTACCCGCCGGCCCGCCGCCCGGCGGGGTTCCCGGGTGTGAGCGTCGGCACCCCGGGCGCGGGCGTGGACGGCTCGCCGGCCCCGGAACAGCCCGTGCCGCCGCGGGGTTCCCCCTGCGCAAACCGCCCCGCCCACCCGGAGGACCCGTGCCCACCTACGCCGTCACCGGCGCCACCGGCCACCTCGGCCGCCTCGTGATCCACGCGCTGCTCGAGCGCGGCGCGCCCGCCGGAGAGGTCGCGGCCCTGGTGCGCGCCCCGGAGCGGGCCGGGGACGTGGCCGCGCTGGGCGTCGAGGTGCGCGAGGCCGACTACGACCGGCCCGGCACCCTGGGGGCCGCCCTGTCCGGGGTGCGCCGCCTGCTGCTCGTCAGCGGGAGCGAGCCGGGCCGCCGGGTGCCGCAGCACCGCGCGGTCGTCGACGCGGCCCGCGAGGCGGGCGTGGAGCTGCTGGCGTACACGAGCATCCTCGGCGCGGGGCGCACCTCGAACCCGCTGGCCCCGGACCACGAGGCGACCGAGGAGCTGCTCGCCGCGTCCGGCGTCCCGCACGCGCTGCTGCGCAACGGCTGGTACACCGAGAACTACGCCGCCCAGCTCGGCACCTGGGCCGCGACGGGCACCCTCCTCGGAGCGGCGGGGGACGCCGGCGTCTCCGTCGCCGCACGCGCCGACTACGCCGCTGCCGCCGCGGCCGTGCTCGCCGAGGGGCGACCGGGCGACGTGCACGAGCTCGGCGGCCCCGCCGTCGACTTCGCGGCGATCGCGCGCGCGGCGAGCGCCGTGACCGGCGTGGACGTCGCCTACCGCTCGCTGCCGCCGCAGGACTACGTCGCGGCCCTCACCGCCGCCGGCGTCGACGAGGGCACGGCGGGCTTCCTCGCCGCCCTCGAGGCGACCACCGCGCGCGGCGAGCTCGCCACGACGAGCACCGACCTGGAGCGGCTCGCCGGGCGCCCGGTCACGCCCGTCGAGGACGTGCTGCGCGCGGCCTGGGCGGAGCAGCGCCCCGCCGCCTGACGGCCCGTACGGCACCGGCCGCGCCGCCCGGGAGGGCGGCGCGGCCGGCGCGGGTGCAGCGGACCCCTGCGTCAGCGGCCGTCCTGCGCGTCGTCGCGGGCGATGCGCACGAGCTCGACGAGGCCCTCGGCGTACTCCATGGCCTCCTCGTGCGCCTCCTCGTACGGCGGCTGGAAGCCGACGGCCTGCCACTCCTGCTCCTCCGGGTCCCAGAGGTCGTTGCCGACCTCGAAGTCCCAGGCGGTGATGTCCAGGTCGTAGTAGAGCTGGTCCGCGGAGTTGCCGGCCGCGGAGTAGAGGACGTCGACGACCGGGCCGGTGTTCGACGGCCAGGTCACGGTGCCGCGGTGGCGGGCGATCGCGCCGACGATGCGCTTGGCGTCGGAGAGGAACGACGCGGCGGTCTCGATCGACGGGCGGGGGAGCGTCACGCGACCCTCGGCCTTGTACGCCCCCGGGGACCACATGAAGTAGCCGCCGTAGCTGTGGACGTTGAGCGCGTAGCGGATGCTCGGGTTGGCCCGGGCCAGGTCGATGACGTTGCGGCTCTCCGGCTCCGACAGCTCCGCCGGGCCCGCGGCGGTCCCGGACAGGCAGTCCAGGCTGCCGCCCGCGTAGCCGTCGTACACCGACCCCGTCGCGTAGTTCCGGTTGATGTCGACGCCGATCCGGGAGGCGTTCGCGGGGTCGCGCTGGGCGCCCTCGCACCAGTCGTCGAGGTTCTTGCGCTGGAAGTTCTCGTCGTAGAACGAGTAGTTGGCGCCGTCCGGGTTGACGGTCGGGATGACGAAGACCTCGGTCTCCTCGAGGAGCTCGCGCGTCCCCTCGTCCGTACGGGCGTTGGCCAGCAGCCGCTCGGCGAACTCGAGCGTGACGAGCGGGGTGGCCCACTCGCGCGCGTGCTCCTGCGAGTACGCGAGCACGCCCGGCCGCGACCCGTCGCGGTGGTAGCCGATGCGCAGCGCCTGCACGGTCCACGGGCGGCGGCTCACGCCGGCGGGCGCGTCGAGCCCGTCGTCGAGCCGTGCGGCCGCCGAGGGCTGCACGACGCCGGCGCCCTGCCCGGCCCGGGCGAAGGCCCGGAACACGTTCGGGAAGCGCTTGCTCACGAGCTCGGCCACGTCGTCCGCCGTGCTGTAGACGGCTCCGTCCGCGCCGGTGGCCAGCTGCACGGTGAGGACCCGGTCGCGGTAGCGGGCGGTGAGCGGACGGTTCCGCCGGCCCGGGTCCACGGCCTGGACGACGACGCCGTTCATGCCCTGGTCGCCGAACTTGACCGACTCCACGACCACGGCCGCGGTCGCCGGGTCGCCCAGGTACGCCGTCGCCGTCCGCCGGTAGCCCTGCGTCCGGTGCGGCAGGTCGACGACGGTCACGAGGTCGCGGTACTGGCGCCCAAGCCGGGCGATGCGGGCCTTGACCTCGGTGGGCGCCATGTACGCGTCGATGAAGTCGCTCTGGTAGCCCTCGGGCAGGTCCGGCGGCGTCGTGCCGGGCCAGGCGCTCGGGCGCGCGGTCTTCGTGCCGCCGAGGCTCGACGCGGCGGTGAGCGCGACGGGCTGCCCCGGCACCGGCACGGGCAGCGCGTAGTGGAACTGGTACTCGCCCGCGTCGACGAAGCGCACGAGCGGGAACGTGCCGCTCCGCCCGTCCGCCGTCCTCCAGGTGACCTCGACCTCCAGGTCCGGGTCGTCGGTCGCGGAGGTGCCCACCTGCACCTGCGCGAAGGTCTGGCCCTTCGACGTCCACCAGTACGCCTGGCCGAAGGCCAGGACGTCGGGGTTCGCGACGTCGGCGGCGCCCGCGCGGGCCGCGGCGGTCCGCTGCGGCCCCCGCGCTGCCGCGGCGGCGGCGCGGGCGGAGGCGGCGTACCGGGCGGTGCCCTGCCCCTCGCGCTGCACCACCTGCACCAGGCGGGCACCGGCGCGCTGCTGCGCGGCCAGCTCGCGCCCGGTGAGGACCACGTCGACGGTCACGACGCCGCCGCGCCGGCTGGGGCCTGCCGCCACGTCGGCCCCGGAGGCGACCAGGCGGTCGGCCGCGGCGCGGTCCGGCACCGCCAGGCGGACGAGCGCGGTCTCGCCGGGGGCGAGCCGCTCGCCGGACGCGACGACCGCGGCGACGCCGCTGCTCGCCGGGCCCGCGGCGGTCGCGCCCGGGGTGGTGACGGCGAGGGCGGCGGCGAGCAGGGTCCCTGTCCCGGCTGCTGCCCATCTGCGGCGGTGCGTCATCGGACCTCCACGTGCTGTGTTGGGAAGCACAGGCAACTGCCGCGGGAGGTCCGCCGTCAAGGGGTGCGGGGCGGCACCTCCCCGCCGGGCAGGAAGAAGTCCGTCGCCAGGTCCTCCTCGCGCGCACCGGGCGCGAGGTAGCGCGACAGGTCGCTCGTCCCGGCCGCGCGCAGCACGTCCTCGTCGACGTGGAAGCCGCCCGTGGACCAGCCGGGGCGGGTGAGCAGCTCCCAGGCGGCGTCGGCGACCACCTCCGGGGTCCGGCTGCGGCGCAGGGCGGCCTCCCCGCCGAGCAGGTTCGCGACCGCCGCGGTCGCGATCGTCGTGCGCGGCCACAGCGAGTCCACGGCGACCCCCGCGCCGGCGAGCTGGCGGGCGAAGCCGATCGTGCACATGCTCATCCCGTACTTCGCCATGGCGTACGCCGTCATCGGGTCGAACCAGCGCGGGTCCAGGTCGATCGGCGGCGAGAGCGTGAGCACGTGCGGGCGGCGCCCGGCCCGCGCGCTCTCCTCGAGGTGCGGCACGCAGGTGGCCGTCAGCAGGTACGTCCCCCGCGCGTCGACGTCCTGCAGCAGGTCGTAGCGCTTCATGGGCAGGTCGCGGACGCCGGACAGGTCGATCGCGCTGGCGTTGTTGACGACGACGTCGACGCCGCCGAACCGCTGCACGGCCGCGGCCACCGCGCGCGCCACGTCCTCGTCGGACCGCACGTCGCCGGTGACCGGCAGGGCCCGCCCGCCGGCCTCCTCCACCGCGGCGGCCGCCGTGGCGAGCGTGCCCTCGAGCCGGGGGTGCGGCGCCGCCGTCTTGGCGAGCAGGACGACGTCGCCGCCGCCGCGGGCCCAGCGCACCGCGATCGCCAGGCCGATGCCGCGGCTCCCGCCGGACAGGACCATGACGTGGCCCGTCCGGTCGACGGGCTGGTCGCGGGGCTGGTCGCGGGGCTGGTCGCGGGGCTGGTCGCGGGGCTGGTCGACCGGACGGTCGGTGGGCTCGTGGGCGGGCTCTGGCTCGGCGGCGGCGCTCACGGGCCGTACCGTAGCCGCGGAGCGGCCGCACCGGAGCGGCCGCGGACGCCGCAGGAGGACCCCGTGCCCGTCGAGCGCCTGCTCCCCACCGAGGAGGCCGCCGAGCTCCTCGACCTCGTGCGCGAGATCGCCCGCGACGAGCTGGCGCCGCGGGTCGCCCAGGACGAGCGGGACGAGCGCTTCCCCCGCGACGTCTTCGCCCTGCTGGGCAAGAGCGGCCTGCTCGGGCTGCCGTACCCCGAGGAGCAGGGCGGTGCGGGGCAGCCGTACGAGGTCTACCTGCAGGTGCTCGAGGAGCTCGGCGCCGTCTGGGCGAGCGTGGCGGTGGGCGTCAGCGTCCACGGGCTGACCTGCTTCCCGCTCGCCACGGCCGGGACGCCGGAGCAGCAGGAGCGGTGGCTGCCGGACCTGCTCGCGGGCGACCTGCTGGGGGCGTACTGCCTGTCGGAGAGCCACGCGGGCTCGGACCCGGCGGCGATGCGGGCGACCGCGCGGCGCGACGGCGACGCGTACGTCCTGGACGGCGCCAAGGCGTGGGTCACCCACGGCGGGCACGCCGACTCCTACACGGCGTTCCTGCGGACCTCCGACGACCGGTCCCGCGGGGTCTCGTGCTTCCTCGTGCCGGGCGACGCCGCGGGGCTGAGCGCGGCGCCGCCGGAGCAGAAGATGGGCCTCACCGGGTCGACGACCGCGACGATGTGGTTCGACGGCGTCCGCGTCGACGCGGACCGGCGCCTCGGCGAGGAGGGGCAGGGGCTGCCCATCGCGCTCTCCGCGCTCGACTCGGGCCGGCTCGGGATCGCGGCGGTCGCCGTCGGGCTGGCGCAGGGCGCGCTCGACGACGCGGTGGCGTACGCGAAGGAGCGCCAGGCGTTCGGCAAGGCGATCATCGACCACCAGGGCCTCGGCTTCCTGCTCGCGGACATGGCCGCGGCCGTCGAGTCCGCGCGCGCCACGGTGCTCGACGCGGCCCGGCGCAAGGACGCGGGGAAGCCGTACTCGCGGCAGGCCAGCATCGCCAAGCTCGTCGCCACCGACGCGGCGATGCGGGTGACCACCGACGCGGTGCAGGTGCTCGGCGGTGCCGGCTACACGCGGGACTTCCCCGTCGAGCGGTACATGCGCGAGGCCAAGGTCATGCAGATCTTCGAGGGCACGAACCAGATCCAGCGCATGGTCATCGCCCGGCACCTCGCGCGGGGGTAGGCGCCCGCCCCGAGACGCCGGCGGCGGCCGGTCCGTCCTCAGTCCTGCCGTGGTCATGCGCGGATGGCGCGGCGGTGCCGGTGCCGTCCTCGGCCGGCGGCCCGTGCGGCGCGGGGGTGCGCCCTCCGCGCATGATCACGGCGGGGAGGGGTGCGACGTCCGCGCCGAGGGCCGCCGCGCCACGGCGTCTCGGGGGGTCAGCCCCGGCGGCGCCGCTCGGCGCGGCGCGCCTTGCGCACCTGCGGGTCCCACTCGGTGCCCTCGAGGGGGCTGCGGCGGCGCACCGAGGGGTCGAGGTCGGGCGGGCCCCAGACGGTGAGCAGCGCGCGGTCGACGAGCCCGCGCAGGCCCCCGCGGCGCGGCCGCCCGGACCCGCCGTCCTGCTGCTCCGCCACCACGCACGCCCCCGCGGGTCCCGGCCCGGCCGACCCGGCGCCACCTCCGCCGAGGCTACCCGTGCCCCCGGCGGGTCGGTCCGGGCGCGGGCCGCGTCACCCCAGCCGGTACACCGCCGCCCGGCGCACCCCGGCGTTCTCCAGGACCGGGTCGCCGACGATGTCGTATCGCGCCACCTCGACGAGCCCCGGCGGCAGGAACGCGCGCCCGGGGTCGCCGACCAGCACGTCGCACCCGGCGTCGTGGCAGCGCCGCAGCCACGCGTACATCCGCGAGGCCATGCCCCGCTCGTAGCTCACGTCCCCGGCCAGCACCACGTCGGCCGTCGCGGGCGGCCCGTCGAGCAGGTCGGCGAGGACCGGCTCCACCGAGACGCCGTTGAGGAGGCAGTTCTCCCGCAGCGCCGCGACCGCCCACGGGTCGACGTCGACGCCCGTGACGTGCCGCGCCCCGGCCAGCGCCGCGGCGACCGCGCAGAGCCCGGACCCGGTGGCGAGGTCGAGCACCGTGCGGCCCCGCACCACCTCCGGGGCGTCCAGCACGTGCCGGGCGACGGCCTGCCCGCCCGCCCAGGCGGCGGCCCAGTACGGCGGCTCGGTGCCGGTGGCCCCCGTCTCGCGCTCCATGCGCTGCCACAGCAGCGTCATGTCGTCGGCGAGGTGCAGGCGCACCTCGGGGACGTAGCGCGGCACCTGGACGCTCGTGGCCGCGAGGACGAGGTCGCGCGCGGCCCCCGCGCTCAGAGCCGCTCCACGAGCATCGCGTTGGCCGTGCCGCCGCCCTCGCAGACCGCCTGCAGCCCCCAGCGCCCGCCGGACGCCTCGAGCCCGTGCACCAGCGTCGCGAGCAGGCGCACGCCGGTCGCCCCGAGCGGGTGGCCCAGGGCGATCGCGCCGCCGCAGGGGTTGAGCCGCTGCGGGTCGGCGCCGAGGTCGCGCGCCCAGGCGAGGGGGACCGGTGCGAACGCCTCGTTGACCTCGTAGCGGTCGACCTCGTCGAGGGTGCGCCCCGCGCGGGCGAGGAGCCTGCGCGTCGCCGGCAGCACGCCGGTCAGCATGAGCACCGGGTCGTCCGCGGCGACGGCGCACGCGGCGACGCGCGCCCGGGGGCGCAGGCCGAGCCGCTCGGCCGTACGGGCGCCGACGAGCAGCGCCGCCGCGGCGCCGTCCGTGAGGGGCGAGGAGCTGCCGGCCGTCACGTGCCAGCCCGCCTCCGGGTGCGCCGCGGCCAGCTCGTCCGTGCGGAACGCCGGCGGCAGGGCGGCCAGCGCCCCGACGGTGGTGCCCGGGCGCACGGTCTCGTCGGCGACGAGCCCGCCGGCGGGCACCAGCTCGGCGTCGAAGCCCCCCGCGGCGGCCGTGGCGGCCGCGAGGCGGTGGGAGCGGGCGGCGTACGCGTCGAGCTCCTCGCGCCCGAGCCCCCAGCGCGCCGCGACGAGCTCGGCGGCGACGCCCTGGTGGACCAGCCCCGGGTAGCGGGCGCGCAGGAGGGGGCCGTACGGGTCGGCGCCGGCGACCGAGGAGCCCAGCGGCACCCGCGACATCGACTCGACGCCGCAGGCGACGGCGACGTCGTACGCGCCCGCGGCGATGCCCTGGGCCGCGAAGTGCACCGCCTGCTGGCCCGAGCCGCACTGCCGGTCGACGGTGACGGCCGGCACGGACGCGGGCAGGCCGGCGGCGAGCACGGCCGAGCGCACCACGTTGGACGCCTGCTCGCCGACCTGGGAGACGCAGCCGCCGACCACGTCGTCGACGAGGGCGGGGTCGAGGCCGGTGCGCTCGAGGAGCGCGCGCAGGGTGCCGGCGAGCAGGTCGACGGGGTGGACCCCGGACAGCGCGCCGCCGGGCCGCCCGCGCCCCGAGGGGGTGCGGACCGCGTCCACGACGACGGCCTCCTCCACCCGGCGAGCCTAGCCGCGGGGAGGGGCAGGAGGGGGGTCGCCGCCGTACACTTGGCACTCCGACGCGCGGAGTGCCAGGCGCGCCGGGAGGGGGCCCGCGCGGGCGGGCCGGCGACGAGGGAGGGGTGCAGTGGTCGAGGACCGTCGGCTGGCCGTCCTGCGCGCCATCGTCGAGGACTACGTGTCGACCGAGGAGCCCGTCGGCTCGAAGTCGCTCGTGGAGCGGCACAACCTCGGGGTCTCCCCGGCGACCATCCGCAACGACATGGCCGCGCTGGAGGAGGAGGGCTACATCGCCCAGCCCCACACCAGCGCCGGCCGGGTGCCGACCGACAAGGGCTACCGGCTCTTCGTCGACCGGCTCTCCACCGTCAAGCCGCTCACGGCGGCCGAGCGCCGCGCCATCCAGAGCTTCCTGGACTGCGCCGTCGACCTCGACGACGTCGTCCTGCGCACGGTGCGCCTGCTCGCGCAGCTGACGCGCCAGGTCGCCGTCGTGCAGTACCCCTCGCTGACCCGCTCGACGGTGCGCCACGTCGAGGTGGTCCCGCTGGGCGGGACCCGCGTCATGCTCGTGCTCATCACCGACACCGGCCGGGTCGAGCAGCGGGTCGTCGAGTGCCGGCAGGTCCCCGGGGAGCAGCTGCTCGCCGACCTGCGGTCCCGGCTCAACGCGGCCGTCGACGGCCGGCGCCTCACCGACGTCCCCGACCTCGTCGCCGACCTCGCCGACCGCTTCGAGCCCGCCGAGCGGCCCGTCGTCGACACCCTCCTCGCGGTGCTGCTCGAGGCCCTGCTCGAGCAGAGCGAGGAGCGGGTGGTGCTCGCGGGCACCGCCAACCTGGCCCGCTTCGGGCAGGACTTCCCCCTCACCATCCGGCCCGTCCTCGAGGCGCTGGAGGAGCACGTCGTGCTCCTGCGCCTGCTCGGCGAGGCCAGCGACCCCTCGACCCTCACCGTGCGCATCGGCTCGGAGATCCAGCACGAGGGGCTCTCGAGCACCTCGCTGGTGTCCACCGGCTACGGTTCGGGCGCCGAGGCGGTCGCGAAGCTCGGAGTGCTCGGACCGACGCGCATGGACTACCCGTCGACGATGGGTG
The DNA here is from genome assembly GCF_003594885.1 of Vallicoccus soli. NCBI lineage: Bacteria > Bacillati > Actinomycetota > Actinomycetes > Motilibacterales > Vallicoccaceae > Vallicoccus > Vallicoccus soli. Next base: position 474,148 of record NZ_QZEZ01000002.1, on the reverse strand, counting down.
CGGTGCGCGCGGTGGCCCGTTACGTCGGACAGATCCTCGCGGAGAGCTAGTGCCCACGCAGAACACGGACCACTACGCCACCCTGGGCGTGGCGCGCGACGCGTCGCCGGACCAGATCAAGAAGGCGTACCGCCGCCTCGCCCGCGAGCTGCACCCGGACGTCAACCCCGACCCGGAGACGCAGGAGCGGTTCAAGCAGGTCACGGCCGCCTACGAGGTGCTCGCCGACCCGCAGAAGCGCGAGATGTACGACCTCGGCGGCGACCCCTCCGCCGGCGGCTTCCCCGGCGGCGCCGGCTTCGGGTTCAACGACATCATGGACGCGTTCTTCGGCGGCGCGGCCGGCGGCGGGCGCGGCCCGCGCCCCCGCTCGCGCCGCGGCCAGGACGCGCTCATCCGCCTCGAGGTCGACCTCGCCGAGGCCGCGTTCGGCGCGACCCGCGACCTCAAGGTCGACACCGCGGTCACCTGCCCCACCTGCCACGGCGGAGGTGCCGCGCCCGGGACGTCGCCGCGCACCTGCGACATCTGCAAGGGCCGCGGCGAGGTGCAGCAGGTCGCGCGCTCGTTCCTGGGGCAGGTCATGACCTCCAGGCCGTGCCCGAACTGCCAGGGGTACGGCACGGTCGTCCCCAACCCCTGCGGGGAGTGCGGCGGCGACGGGCGCGTGCGCACCCGGCGCGACCTCACCGTCAAGATCCCGGCCGGCGTCGACACCGGCACCCGCATCCAGCTCGCCGGCGAGGGCGAGGTCGGCCCCGGCGGCGGCCCGCCCGGCGACCTCTACATCGAGGTGTCCGAGCGCCCGCACCCGGTCTTCACCCGCCGCGGCGACGACCTGCACTGCACCGTCAAGCTCCCCATGACGGCGGCGGCGCTCGGCACGACGCTGACGCTCGACACCCTCGACGGCACCGAGGACGTCGAGGTGCGCTCGGGCACCCAGTCCGGGCAGGTCGTCACCCTCCACGAGCGCGGCGTGCAGCACCTGCGCGCGCCCGGGCGCGGCGACCTGCACGTGCACGTCGACGTGCAGACCCCGACCCGCCTCGACGACGAGCAGGAGCAGCTGCTGCGCCGGCTCGCCCAGCTGCGCGGCGAGGAGACCCCCTCCGGGCAGTTCGGCCGCGAGGGCGAGCACGGGTTCTTCTCGCGCCTGCGCGACGCGTTCCGCTGAGCGCCGGCCCTCGCGCGTGACCCCGCCCGTCTTCCTCGTCGAGCCCGGGACGCTGCCCCCGAGGGGGCGGCTCGTGCTCGACGGCGCCGAGGGCCGGCACGCCGCCGCGGTGCGGCGCCTGCAGCCCGGCGAGGCGCTCGTGCTCGCCGACGGCGCGGGCGAGGTGGCGGACTGCGTCGTCGCGGTCGCGCACCGCGACTCCCTGGAGCTCGAGGTCGTCGCGCGGCGGGCGCTGCCGGCGCCGAGCCCCCGGCTCGTCGTCGTGCAGGCGCTGGCCAAGGGCGACCGGGGCGAGACCGCCGTCGAGACGATGACCGAGGTCGGCGTCGACGCCGTCGTGCCGTGGGCCGCCGCCCGCTCCGTCGTGCAGTGGCGCGGCGACCGCGGTGCCCGGGCGCTCGGCAAGTGGCGGGCGACCGCCCGCGAGGCCGCCAAGCAGTCCCGCCGCGCACGCGTCCCCGAGGTCCTCCCGCTCGCGACCACCGCCGAGGTGGCGGCGCTGGCGGGGGCCGGGACGGCGTACGTGCTCCACGAGGAGGCCGAGGAGCCCCTCGCCACGGCGCCGCTCCCCGACGGCGGCGACCTCGTGCTCGTCGTCGGCCCCGAGGGCGGGGTCGCGCCCGACGAGCTCGACGCCCTCGCGGCCGCCGGGGCCCGCCCGGTGCGGCTCGGCGCCGAGGTGCTGCGCACCTCCACCGCCGGTACCGCCGCCCTCGCGGTCCTGCAGGTGCGCACCGGCCGCTGGGGCTGAGCACCCGCCCGGCGCGGCTGCGGCAGGATGGCGGGGCAGCAGCGAGGTCGAGGAGGACCGGTGCCCAGCGACGTCACGATCGTCGAGGTCAGCCCGCGCGACGGGCTCCAGAACGAGGCCGTGCACCTGAGCACCGCCGACAAGGTCGAGCTCGTCACCCGGCTCGTCGAGGCCGGCGCCCGGCGGGTGGAGGCGGTGTCGTTCGCGCACCCGCGGGTGGTGCCGGCGATGGCGGACGCCGAGGCGGTCATGGCCGCCGCGCCGCGGCGGGACGGGGTCTCGTACATCGGGCTGGTGCTCAACCGGCGCGGCCTGGACCGGGCCCTCGACGCGGGGGTCGACGAGGTCAACGCGGTGGTCGCGGTGAGCGACGCGTTCAGCCGCCGCAACCAGGGCACGGGCACCGAGGAGGCCGTACGGGTCGCCGCCGAGGTCGTCGCGGCGGCGCGGTCGGCGGGGCTGCGCACGACCGTCACCCTGGCGACCGCCTTCGGCTGCCCCTTCGAGGGCGAGGTGCACCCGGACCGGGTGGCCGACGTCGCCGCCCGCGCCGCGGAGGGCGCCGACGAGCTGTGCCTCGGCGACACCATCGGGGTCGGGGTGCCGACGCAGGTGCGCGACCTGGCCGACGCCGTGCGCGGGCGGGTCGGCGACGCGCTGCCGCTGCGCTGGCACTTCCACAACACCCGCAACACCGGCTACGCCAACGCGGTGGCGGCCCTGGGCACCGGCTCGACGGTGCTCGACGCGAGCGCCGGCGGCATCGGCGGCTGCCCCTTCGCGCCGGCGGCCACGGGGAACGTCGCGACCGAGGACCTCGCGTACCTGCTGGAGCGGATGGGCCACCGCACCGGCCTCGACCTGCCGGCCCTGCTCCCCACCGCGGCCTTCCTCGCCGACCGGCTGGGGCACCCCGTACCGGCGCTGCTGCCGCGCGCGGGCACGTTCCCGGGGTGATCAGCGGGGGCCGGGGGTAGGCCCCCGCCCTGTGAGGATCACCGACACCAGCGACCTGTGGTGGAAGACCGCCGTCGTCTACTGCCTCGACGTCGAGACGTACCTCGACACCGACGGGGACGGCACCGGCGACCTCGTCGGGGTCAGCGAGCGCGTCGACCACCTGGCCGAGCTGGGCGTGACCTGCCTGTGGCTCATGCCGTTCTACCCGACCCCGGACCGCGACGACGGCTACGACATCACGGACTTCTACGGCGTCGACCCGCGCCTGGGCACGCACGGCGACCTCGTCGAGCTCGTCCGCACCGCCCGCGACCGCGGCATCCGGGTCATCGTCGACCTCGTCGTCAACCACACCTCCGACCAGCACCCCTGGTTCCGCAGCGCGGTCGCGAGCAAGGACTCGCCGTACCGGGACTTCTACGTGTGGCGCTCGGACCCGCCGCCGGACACCAGCGACCAGGTGGTCTTCCCCGACCAGGAGGACTCGCTGTGGGAGTACAGCGAGCCGACGGGGGAGTGGTACCTGCACCGGTTCTACAAGCACCAGCCCGACCTCGACGTCGAGAACCCGCGGGTCCGCGACGAGGTCGCGAAGGTCATGTGCTTCTGGCTGCAGCTCGGGATCAGCGGGTTCCGGGTCGACGCGGTGCCGTTCTTCCTCGAGGTGCAGGCCGGGAGCGAGGACTTCCCCGACCCGCACCGGTACCTGCGCGCGCTGCGCCAGCTCCTCGGCCGGCGCACCGGCGACGGCGTGCTCCTCGGCGAGGTGAACCTGCCGTACGAGGAGCAGGTGCGCTTCTTCGGCGGGGAGGACGGCGACGAGCTGACGATGCTCTTCGACTTCGTCGGGATGCAGCAGCTCTACCTGTCCCTGGCCCGGCAGGACGCGCGCCCGCTGTCCGCGGCGCTCGCCGCCCGCCCCGCCGTGTCGCCGGACTCGCAGTGGGCCACCTTCGTGCGCAACCACGACGAGCTCACCCTCGACAAGCTCACCGAGGACGAGCGCGCCGAGGTCTTCGCCGCCTTCGGGCCCGAGGAGGAGATGCAGGTGTACGGCCGCGGCCTGCGCCGCCGGCTCCCGCCGATGCTCGACGGGGACCCGCGGCGGGTCCGCATGGTCTACAGCCTGCTGTTCTCGCTGCCCGGCACGCCGGTGCTGTTCTACGGCGAGGAGATCGGGATGGGCGAGGACCTCGACGCGCCCGGCCGGCTGGCGGTACGCACCCCGATGCAGTGGACGGGCGGGCGCAACGGCGGCTTCTCCACGGCCGACCCGTCGGCGCTGCCCGGCCCGGTCGTCACCGGCGGCTTCGCCCCGGAGCACGTCAACGTGCAGGACCAGCGCCGCGACCCGGGCTCGCTGCTCGCGTTCGTCACCCTGCTCGCGCAGCGCTACCGGGAGTGCCCCGAGCTGGGGTGGGCGTCGTACGAGCCCCTGGAGCAGCCGCACGCGAGCGTCCTGGCCCACCGGGCCACCTGGGCCGAGGCGTCGCTCGTCGCGCTGCACAACCTCGCGCCGGAGCCGCGGACGGTCCCGCTGCAGCTGGCCGGCTGCGGCGAGGACGCGGTGCTCGTCGACCTGCTGCAGCCCGGCGAGACCCCGGTGGGCGCGGGCGGGGCGGTCGAGCTGCGGCTGGAGGGCTACGGCTACCGCTGGCTGCGCGTGGTCCGCCCGGGGGACCGCCGGCTGGTGTGACCGTGGGCGGGCGGCCCGCTCAGAGCACGAAGCGGAAGAGCGGGTCGTCCGGCTCGATGCGCCGCGCGGTGAGCGGGGAGGACCCCATGCGCCGCAGCAGCGGGTCGAGGTCGGCCGCCGTCGCGAGCTCGACGCCGACCAGCGCCGGGCCGAACTCGCGGTTGTTGCGCTTGGTGTACTCGAACAGGGTGATGTCGTCGTCGGGGCCGAGCACCTCGTCGAGGAAGCGGCGCAGCGCGCCGGGCTCCTGGGGGAACTCGACGAGGAAGTAGTGCTTGAGCCCCTCGTGCACGAGCGAGCGCTCGACGATCTCCGCGTAGCGGCTCACGTCGTTGTTGCCGCCGGAGAGCACGACGACGGTGGTCGTGCCGGGCTCGGGCCGCACGGCGTCGCCGAGGGCCGCGGCGGCGAGGGCGCCGGCCGGCTCGGCGATGATCCCGTCGGACTGGTAGAGCCGGAGCATCTCGCTGCACACCCGGCCCTCGTCGACGCTCACGACGGCGTCGACGTGGTCGCGCACGAGGGGGTAGGTCACGCTGCCCGCGGTGCGCACCGCGGCGCCGTCGACGAACCCGTCGAGGGCGGCCAGCGGCACCGGGGCGCCCGCCTCCAGCGCCGCCGCCATCGACGCGGCGCCGGCCGGCTCGACGCCCACCACGCGGGTCGACGGGTGCCGCTCGGCGAGCCAGGTGGCCACGCCGGCCGCGAGGCCGCCGCCGCCGACGGGGACGACGACGAGGTCGGGGGCCCGGCCCAGCTGGTCGACCAGCTCGACCGCGACCGTGCCCTGGCCCGCGACGGTCCGCGGGTCGTCGAAGGCCGGCACCATGAGCGCGCCGCTCGTCGCGGCGTCGAGCAGCGCGCGCTCCTGCGCCTCGTCGTACGTCTCGCCGACCACCACGGTCTCGACGAGCGGGCCGCCGACGGCGGCGATCCGCTCGCGCTTCTGGCGGGGGGTCGTGCCGGGGACGTAGATGCGCCCGCGCAGGCCGAGGGCCCGGCAGGCGAAGGCGACGCCCTGGGCGTGGTTGCCGGCGCTCGCCGCGACCACGCCCGCCTGCGCCGCGCGCGAGCGCTCCTGCACCACGAGGTTGTACGCACCGCGCAGCTTGTAGGAGCGGACGGCCTGCAGGTCCTCGCGCTTGAGGTGCACCTCGCCGCCCACGAGGTCGCCGAGCCGCTCGCTCGGCTCCAGGGGGGTGCGGCGCACGACGCCGGCGAGGCGCGCCGCGGCCTCGTCGACCGCCCCCGCGTCGACCGCCCGCGCGTCGACCCGCTGCCCGGCGCGCGCCCCGGCGCGTGCCCCGGCCAGGGTCCCGCCGCTGCCGCCCACCGGCCCTCCTCGCGCTGCCTCCCGCACGGGTCCCATGCTCGCACCGCATCCGCCCCTCGGGACGCTCCGTCCGTCAGGTGGACGGGCGGGGACCGGGGGTACGGTGCCCGCCATGGCCGACGCCCGCGCGCCCGAGGACACCACCGCCACGCCGCCGGACTGCCTCTTCTGCCGGCTCGTCGCCGGGGAGGTGCCCGCCGACGTCGTCGTCGAGGGCGGGCGCACCCTGGCCTTCCGCGACATCGACCCGCAGGCGCCGACCCACGTGCTCGTGGTCCCGCGCGAGCACCACGCCGACGTGGGCGCGCTCGCGGCGGTCGACGCCGACCTGCTCGCGGAGGTCGTGCGGACCGCGGGCGAGGCGGCGGCGGTCGACGGGCTCACCGACCACCGGCTGGTCTTCAACACCGGGCCCGGCGCCGGGCAGTCGGTGTTCCACGTCCACGCGCACGTCCTCGGCGGGCGGCGCCTGGCCTGGCCGCCCGGGTGAGCGGGCACCCGCTCGGCGCCCGGGTCGCCGCGCTGCAGCGCAGCGCCCGCCTGCCCCAGCTCACCGCCGCCCTGGCCCGCGACGGCGAGGTCGTCGCCGAGGCCGCCGCCGGCGTGCCCGAGCCGGCGCCGGACGTGCAGTTCCGCATCGGCTCCATCACCAAGACCTTCACGGCGGTGCTGGTGCTCCAGCTGCGCGACGAGGGCCGGCTGGCGCTGGAGGACCCCCTCGGCCGGCACCTGCCGGGCCTGCCGGCTGCGGTCGCCGACGCCCGCGCCGGCGACCTGCTCGCCCACGTGTCCGGGCTGGCCCGCGAGCCGGGGGGCGACTTCTGGGAGGCCGTGCCCGGCCCCGACGCGCAGGGCCTGCTCGGCCTGCTGCCCGACCCGGCCCGGGTCCTGCCGGCGGGCTCGCGCTGGCACTACTCCAACCTCGCGTACGCCCTCCTCGGCCGCCTCGTCGAGGAGCTGCGCGGCGCCGACCTGCCGACGGTGCTCCGGGAGCGGCTGCTCGGGCCGCTGGGCCTGGAGCGCACCTCGTGGCTCCCGGAGCCGCCGCACGCCCAGGGCTGGCGCCTGCACCCCTTCGCCGACCTCGTGGAGCCGGAGCCGCACGCCGACACCGCCGCCATGGGCGCGGCCGGCCAGCTCTGGAGCACCCCGCGCGACCTGTGCCGCTGGGGCGCCTTCCTGCTCGACCCCGACCCGGCGCTGCTGGCCCCGGCCACCGCCGCGCAGATGCGCCGCCCGGTCGTGGTCGTCGACGACGCCTGGACCCAGGCGCACGGCCTGGGGCTCCAGCTCGTGCGGCGCGGCGAGCGGGTGCTCGCCGGGCACGGCGGGTCGATGCCCGGCTTCCTCGCCGGGCTGGTCGTGCTGCCCGGCGAGGGCCTCGTGGCCGCGGCGTGCGCGAACGCCTGGCAGGTCGCCGACCCGGTCGGGCTGTGCGTCGACGCCGTCCTCGACGAGGCGGGGCGCGCGCCGCGCCGGCCCCGGGCCTGGGCGCCGTCGCCGGTCCCCGACGCCGTGCGCGAGCTGCTGGGGGAGTGGTACTACCGGGGCGCGCCGGTGCGGCTCGTGTGCCGCGAGGGGCTGCTCGTGCTCGACAGCGGGCGGCGCCGGGAGCGCTTCGAGCCCGCGGGCCCCGACCTGTTCCGCGGCCTGGACGCCTGGCAGGGCGGCGAGCCGCTGCGGGTCCGGCGCGGGGACGACGGCCGCCCGGCGGTGCTCGACCTGGCGACCTGGCTGCTCGTGCGGGACCCGGAGGACCCGCGGGGGCTCCCCTGAGCGCGCCCGGGCGGGGGTGACCCGCGCGCTGCGGGGAAGGTCGCGGGGGACGGCGCCGTTAGCATGGAGCGTCACGACACCCGACCCCGGAGGGCGATCAGGCCGCGAGGCCGAGCCATGGCACAGACCCCACAGGCCCAGACCACCATCGTCGTCCCCGCGAGCCAGTCGATGGTCGCGCTCCTCGGACCGGGTGACGAGCTGCTCCGGGTGGTCGAGAGCGCCTTCCCGCTGACCGAGGTCCACGTCCGCGGCAACGAGATCAAGCTGTCCGGCGACCCGGGCGAGGTGGCCCTGGTCGAGCGGCTCGTCGGCGAGCTCGTCGCCGTCCTGCGCACCGGCCAGGGGCTCACCCCCGACGCCGTCCAGCGCAGCATCGGCATGCTCCGCTCGGAGACCCGCGAGCGCCCGGCCGAGGTGCTCACGCTGAGCATCCTGTCGAGCCGCGGGCGCACGATCCGGCCCAAGACGCTCAACCAGAAGCACTACGTCGAGGCCATCGACCGGCACACCGTGGTCTTCGGCCTCGGCCCGGCCGGCACCGGCAAGACGTACCTCGCGGTCGCCAAGGCCGTGCAGGCGCTGCAGGCCAAGCAGGTGAGCCGCATCATCCTGACCCGCCCGGCCGTCGAGGCCGGCGAGCGGCTCGGCTTCCTGCCGGGCAGCCTGTCGGAGAAGATCGACCCCTACCTGCGCCCGCTCTACGACGCGCTGCACGACATGCTCGACCCGGCGACGATCCCGCGGCTCATGACCGAGGGGACGATCGAGGTCGCCCCGCTGGCGTACATGCGCGGGCGCACGCTCAACGACGCCTTCATCATCCTCGACGAGGCCCAGAACACCTCGCCGGAGCAGATGAAGATGTTCCTGACGCGCCTCGGCTTCGGCTCGAGGATGGTCGTCACCGGCGACACCACGCAGGTCGACCTGCCGAGCGGCACCAAGAGCGGGCTCGCCGTGGTCCAGCAGATCCTCGAGGGCATCGACGACGTGTCGTTCAACCGCCTGAGCAGCGCGGACGTCGTCCGGCACCGGCTCGTCAGCGACATCGTGGAGGCGTACGCCCGGCACGACGCCGACGAGGCGCAGCGCCCCGGGCGCGGCGACCGCGCCGCGGGGGAGGGCCGCCGCGACCGGCGGGACCGCGCCCGGTGAGCGTCGACGTCAACAACGAGTCGGGGACGCCGGTCGACGAGGACGTCCTCGTCGACCTCGCCCGGCACGTGCTCGAGCGCCTGCGCATCCACCCGCTGGCCGAGCTCTCGGTCCTCGTCGTCGACGAGGGCACGATGGAGCGCCTGCACGTGCAGTACATGGACGAGCCGGGCCCGACCGACGTCCTGTCCTTCCCCATGGACGAGCTGCGCCCCGGCAGCGAGGACAAGGAGCCCGTGCCCGGCCTGCTCGGCGACGTCGTGCTCTGCCCGGCGGTCGCCGCGGCGCAGGCGCGCACGGCGGGGCACTCGACGCAGGACGAGCTCAACCTCCTGCTGACGCACGGGATCCTGCACCTGCTCGGCTACGACCACGCCGAGCCCGACGAGGAGCGCGAGATGTTCGGCCTCCAGCGCGAGCTGCTGACCTCGTACGCGGGGGGCGGGACGCGCCGGTGAGCACCACCGACACCTGGCTCGCCGTCCTGGCCGGCGTGCTCGTCGTCCTCGCGGCGGGCTTCGCCTCCGTCGAGTCCGCGCTGTCGCGGGTCTCCCGCGTCCGGGTCGACGAGCTGCTGCGCGAGGGGCGCAGGCGGGCGGACGTCCTCAAGGACGTCATCTCCGACCCCGCGCGCTACCTCAACGTCCTCACCCTGCTGCGGGTCGCCTGCGAGCTCGTCGCGACCGTGCTCGTGGCCGCCGTGTGCCTCGCCGTGCTGCCCGAGCGCTGGCAGGCGGTCCTCGTGGCCGCCGCCGTCATGGTGGTCGTGTCCTACATCGCCGTCGGCGTCTCGCCGCGCACCGTCGGGCTCCAGCACGCCGACGGGCTGGCGCTGGCCACCGCCGGGCTCGTGCGGGGCACCGCCCGCGTGCTCGGCCCGGTGCCGCAGCTGCTCATCCTGCTCGGCAACGCGCTCACCCCCGGTCGCGGCTTCCGCGACGGCCCCTTCGCCTCCGAGGCCGAGCTGCGCGACCTCGTCGACCAGGCGCAGGAGAGCCGGCTCATCGAGGACGAGGAGCGGGCCATGATCCACTCCGTCTTCGAGCTCGGCGACACGATCGTGCGCGAGGTCATGGTCCCGCGCACCGACATCGTCTACCTCGAGCGGCACAAGACCCTGCGCCAGGCGCTGAGCCTCGCGCTGCGCAGCGGGTTCTCGCGCATCCCCGTGGTCGGCGACGGCGGCCTGGACGACGTCGTCGGCATGGTCTACGTCAAGGACCTCGTGCGGCGCACCCACGAGTACCGCGAGGGCGAGACGACCGAGCGCGTCGACAGCGTCATGCGCGAGGCGAGCTTCGTGCCGGAGAGCAAGCCGGTCGACGCGCTGCTGCGCGAGATGCAGCAGGACCAGACGCACATCGCGGTCGTCGTCGACGAGTACGGCGGCACCGCCGGCATCGTCACCATCGAGGACGTCCTCGAGGAGATCGTGGGCGACATCGCCGACGAGTACGACCGCGAGGCCCCCCAGGTCGAGCAGCTCGCCGACGGCGGCGTGCGGGTCTCGACCCGCCTGCACGTGGACGAGCTCGGCGAGCTCTTCGGGGTCGACCTCGAGGACGACGACGTCGACACGGTCGGCGGCCTGCTCGCCAAGCACCTCGGCATGGTGCCGATCCCGGGCTCGCGCACGGTCGTCGAGGGCCTGGAGCTCACCGCCGAGGCCGCGACGGGCCGGCGCAACCGCGTGGGCACGCTCGTCGTGCGCCGCGCCGAGGAGGCGCTCGGCGAGCGCGCGGACAGCGGGGAGCGCGTGGATGCCTGAGCAGCAGCCGGCGAGCGGGGCCGAGGGCCTGGCGGCCGAGGACCAGAAGCTCGTCACCCTCGCGCGCGCGGCCCGCGCGCGGCTCGGGGTGCCGGACGGCGCGGCCGTGCGCGACGGCACCGGCCGCACGTACGTCGCCGGCACCGTCGCGCTGGCCGCGCTGCGGCTGTCCGCGCTCGAGGCCGCCGTCGCGGCCGCGGTGTCCAGCGGCGCCGACGCCCTCGAGGGGGCCGCGGTGGTCGGCGCCGCGGGCGCGGAGCAGGCGCCCGCGGGGGTCGCCGCCGTGTCCGAGCTCGCGGTCGACGGCGCGGCCGTCGTGCTCGCGGGACCGGACGGCGCCGTCCTGCGGGTCCTCCCCGCCGGCCCGGCGGGCCGGGCGTGAGCGCGGGCGGCGGGTTCCGCAGCGGCTTCGCCTGCTTCGTCGGGCGGCCCAACGCCGGCAAGTCGACGCTGACCAACGCGCTCGTCGGGGAGAAGGTCGCGATCACCTCCTCGCGGCCGCAGACGACCCGGCACAGCGTGCGGGGCATCCTGCACCGCGCCGACGGCCAGCTCGTGCTCGTCGACACCCCCGGGCTGCACCGCCCGCGCACCCTGCTCGGCGAGCGGCTCAACGACGTTGTGCGCACCACCTGGGCCGAGGTCGACGCCGTCGCGCTGTGCATCCCGGCCGACCAGCCGGTGGGCCCGGGCGACCGGTTCATCGCCGGCGAGCTCGCGTCCCTGGGGCGCACCCCGCGCCTGGCGGTCGTCACCAAGACCGACCTGGTGCCCCGCGACCGGCTCGCCGAGCAGCTCGTGGCCGTCGCCCGGCTCGGCGAGGAGTCCGGCACCCCGTGGGACGAGGTCGTGCCGGTCTCGGCGGCGCGCGGGGAGCAGGTGGACCTGCTCGCCGACCTGCTGCTCGCCCGCATGCCGGAGGGGCCGGCGCTCTACCCGGAGGGCGAGCTCACCGACGAGCCCGAGGCCGTCATGGTCGCCGAGCTCATCCGCGAGGCGGCCCTGGAGGGCGTGCGCGACGAGCTGCCGCACTCGCTGGCCGTGCTGGTCGAGGAGATGCTCCCGCGCGAGGACCGGCCCGAGGACCGCCCGCTGCTCGACGTGCGCGCGGACGTGTACGTCGAGCGGCCCAGCCAGAAGGCCATCGTCATCGGCAAGGGCGGCACCCGGCTGCGCGACGTCGGCACCCGGGCCCGGCGCCAGATCGAGGCGCTCCTCGGCACCCAGGTCCACCTCGACCTGCACGTGCGCGTCGCCAAGGACTGGCAGCGCGACCCCAAGCAGCTGCGCCGGCTCGGCTTCTGAGGGGGCCGTCGTCGCGGGGTGGCGCGGGGGCGTCGTACGCTGGCCCGCGATGACGGGCGTGCGACTCCTCCTCGGTCGCCGCGGCGGGACCCCCTAGGCCGGTCTCCCGCCGCGGGGGACGCACCTGCCTGCCGGCCGCCCACCCCGAGATCCACCCGAGGTCCCCATGCGCAACGAGCAGCGCCCGTCCGGCATGCCGATCCACCGCTACGCCCCGTTCACCCCGATCGACCTGCCCGACCGCACCTGGCCGGGCCGCACCGCCACGCAGGCGCCGCAGTGGTGCGCCGTCGACCTGCGCGACGGCAACCAGGCCCTCATCGACCCCATGAGCCCCGCGCGCAAGCTGCGCATGTTCGAGCTCCTCGTGCAGATGGGCTACAAGGAGATCGAGGTCGGCTTCCCGTCGGCGAGCCAGACCGACTTCGACTTCGTCCGCCAGCTCGTCGAGCAGGACCTCATCCCCGACGACGTCGTCATCCAGGTGCTGACCCAGTCCCGCGAGGCGCTCATCGAGCGGACGTTCGAGGCGATCAAGGGGGCGCAGCAGGCGGTCGTGCACCTCTACAACTCGACCTCCACCCTGCAGCGGCGCGTGGTCTTCGGCCTCGACGAGGACGGCATCGTCGACATCGCGCTGCAGGGCGCCCGGCTGTGCCAGAAGCTCGTCGACAGCGTCCCGGGCACCGACGTGTCCTTCGAGTACTCGCCGGAGTCGTTCACCGGCACCGAGCTGCCGTTCGCGGCGCGGGTGTGCAACGAGGTCATGGAGGTCTGGCAGCCCTCGCCGGACCACAAGGTCATCATCAACCTGCCGGCGACCGTCGAGATGGCCACGCCGAACGTCTACGCGGACTCCATCGAGTGGATGCACCGCAACCTCGCGCACCGCGAGAGCGTCGTGCTGTCGCTGCACCCGCACAACGACCGCGGCACGGCCGTCGCGGCCGCCGAGCTCGGCTACCTCGCGGGCGCGGACCGCATCGAGGGCTGCCTCTTCGGCAACGGTGAGCGCACCGGCAACGTCTGCCTGGTGACCCTCGGGATGAACCTGTTCTCCCAGGGCGTCGACCCGATGATCGACTTCTCCGACATCGACCACGTGCGGCGCACCGTCGAGTACTGCAACCAGCTGCCGGTGCACGAGCGGCACCCGTACGGCGGCGACCTCGTCTACACCGCCTTCTCCGGCTCGCACCAGGACGCGATCAAGAAGGGCTTCGAGCACCTCGAGCGCGACGCGGCCGCGGCGGGCGTCCCCGTCGAGCAGCACGCCTGGGCGGTGCCCTACCTGCCCATCGACCCCAAGGACGTGGGGCGCTCGTACGAGGCCGTCATCCGGGTCAACAGCCAGTCCGGCAAGGGCGGCGTCGCCTACGTCATGCGCACCGAGCACCACCTCGACCTGCCGCGCCGGCTGCAGATCGAGTTCAGCCAGGTCGTGCAGGCGCGCACCGACGCGCAGGGCGGCGAGGTCACCCCGGCGCAGATGTACGACGCCTTCGTCGACGAGTACCTGCCCAACCCCGACGCCCCGTGGGGCCGGTTCGTGCTGCGCGGCCTGCGCCAGGCGTCGGAGGTCGAGGGCCGCGACGCGCTCACCGTCGACCTCGTCGACGCCGGGGAGCACACGACGCTCGAGGGCAGCGGCAACGGCCCGATCGCCGCGTTCTGCTCCGCCCTGGAGGGCGTCGGCGTGGACGTGCGGGTCCTCGACTACGCCGAGCACGCGCTCTCGGCCGGCGGCGACGCCCGGGCCGCGGCGTACGTCGAGTGCGCCGTCGGCGGGCGGGTGCTGTGGGGCGTCGGCATCGACGCGAACATCGTCGTCGCCTCGCTCAAGGCGGTCGTCTCGGCCGTCAACCGCGGCCTGCGGTGAGCGAGCGCCCTCCCCGTCCCCGCCGCGGGCGGCGGGCCGGGCTGGTGCTGGCCGTCGTGGCCGCGGTGGCGGGCGCGGGAGCGCCGGCGCCCGCCACCGCGGCCGCGGCCGGCGACCCGGTGGGCCTGCTCCAGCGGATGACGGAGGCGCAGCGCGTCGGCCAGCTCTTCATGGTGGGGACCCCGGCGACGGGGCTGGACGCGCGCACCGCCGCCGCGGTGCGGGAGCGGCACGTGGGCAGCGCCATCCTGACCGGCCGCAGCGCCGCGGGCGTCGACGCGACCGCTCGGCTCACCCGCGGGCTGCGCGCGCTCGGCACGCGTCCGGCCACCGCCGGTGCCGCCACGCTCGTGGCCACGGACCAGGAGGGCGGCGCGGTGCAGGTCCTGTCCGGGCCCGGCTTCTCCGCCATCCCCAGCGCGCTGGCGCAGAGCCGGCTCGGGCCCGCCGAGGTGCGGCGGCGCGCGGGGTACTGGGGGCGCCAGCTGCGGCGCGCCGGGGTGCACGTGGACCTGGCCCCGGTCCTCGACACGGTGGGGAGCCCGGCGGCTGCCGCGGCGAACCCGCCGATCGGGCGCTACGCGCGCAACTACGGCTACGGCGCCGCCTCCGCCGCCCGCGGCGGAGGGGCCTTCGCGCAGGGCCTGGCGGACGCCGGCGTCGCCGCGACCGGCAAGCACTTCCCCGGCCTGGGCCGGGTCACGGCCAACACCGACACGACCGCCGGCGTCGTCGACACGGTCACGGGGCGGGCCGACCCCTCCCTGGAGCCGTTCCGCGGCGCGGTCCGCGCCGGCCTGCCGATGCTCATGCTCTCGTCCGCGACCTACGCGCGCATCGACCGGTACCGCCCGGCCGTCCTGTCCCCGGCCGTCGTGCGCGGCATGGTCCGCGGCGACCTCGGGTTCGACGGCGTCGTGGTCTCCGACGACCTGGGTCGCGCCGCCCAGGTCCAACGGTGGGACCCCGCGACCAGGGCCAGGTCGGCGCTGCTCGCCGGCGGGGACCTCGTCCTCACCGTCGACCCCGGCGTGCTCCCGGCCATGTACGACGCCGTGCTCTCCAGGGCCGCCGCCGACGCGGCGTTCAGCCGCTCGGTGTCCGCCTCGGCGCTGCGGGTGCTGCGGCTCAAGCAGCGGCTGGGGCTGCTGCCCCCCGCCGTCGGGCCCACCTACCTCCTCGACGACGAGCTCGGCCCGTCGCCGGTGCGCGAGGTGCGCTACGGGCGGGCGGTCGACGAGACCCTGGTCGGGGACTGGGACGGCGACGGGGTCGACACGCTGGGGGTGCGCACGGGCGACCGGTACCTGCTGACGGACGGGCCGACCGGGCCGGCCACGCGCGACCTGCGCATCGGGCGCCCCGGCGACCAGGCGCTCGTCGGCGACTGGGACGGCGACGGCGCCGACAGCATCGCGCTGCGCCGGGGCGACCTGGTCTTCGTGCGGGACGGTCTCGAGGGACCGTTCCGGGCGCCGTTCCGCTTCGGCCGGGCCGCCGACGAGGTCGTCGCGGGGCGCTGGGCGCCGGGCGGACGGGACTCCCTCGCCCTGCGCCGCGGGGACGTCGTGTCGGTGACCGACCGGCTGGGCGGGCCGGTGACGAGCAGCCGGAGCTTCGGTCGGGCCGGTGACGACCTGCTCGTCGGCGACTGGGACGGCGACGGGCAGGACACCCTGGGGGTCCGCAGGGGCCCGCGCACCTTCCTGCAGGCGGCCCCGGGCGGCCCTGCGACGACGACCGTGACCGCCGGGGTCAGCAGCGACCTGCCGCTCGTCGGCGACTGGGACGGTGACGGGAGCGACGGCCTGGGGCTGCGCCGCTGACCCCCTCCGGTCCCGTCCGCGGCCAGGTGCGCCGCCGCCGGGACCTGGGGCCGGGAGCCCGTCAGCGCGGGTCGGGCGCGCCCTCGTCGAGGGTGCGCTGGGCGAGCTGGCGGGTGCGCTCGTCGAGGGCGGCGTCGGGCACCACGGTGCGGGCGTCGCCGACCTCGATGGTCCAGACGTAGGCGTCGCGCAGCGCCGGGTCGGCAGGCTCCGCCGGCCCGGCGGCGGCGAGCTCGGCCAGCGGCTGCCAGGCGCCGCCGTCGCTACCAGGGTCCACGTCGAGCACCCCGCGCCGGACCAGCCCCGCGAACCCGCCGCTGCGGCTCACCGCGATCCGCACCGCACACCTCCCGACCGCGGCGCGCCGCGCGGGCCCACCGCTCACCGCACCTCGAGGCCCACCCCCGCCCAGCCGGCGCGGACGGCCTCCTGCTCGGGCGAGCCGGCGCCGTACCGCGCCCCGGCCGCGGCCGCGGTCGCCGCCGCGAAGGCCGCGAAGTCCGCGTCGCGGGCGAGGGACCCGCCCGTGAGGGTGTCGTACCACACCTGGCCCGCCCGCTCCCAGGCGGAGCCGCCGAGCGCGGTCGCGGTGAGGTGGAACGCCCGGTTCGGGATGCCGGAGTTGATGTGGACGCCGCCGTCGTCCTCGTCGGTCTCGACGTAGTCGTCCATGTGCCCCGGCTGCGGGTCGCGCCCGAGGCGCGGGTCGTCGTACGCCGTGCCGGGGGCCGCCATGTCGCGCAGGGCCCGGCCCTGCACGCCGGGCAGGAAGAGCCCCTCGCCGATGAGCCAGCTCGCCGACGCCGCGTCCTGCCCGCGCAGGCGCTGCTCGACCAGCGCGCCCACCACGTCGGACACCGACTCGTTGAGCGCCCCGGGCTGGCCGCGGTAGACGAGGTCGGCGGTCTCCTGGACCAGGCCGTGGGCGAGCTCGTGGCCGATGACGCTCGGCACGTCGGTGAACCCCCGGAAGACGATGCCGTCGCCGTCGCCGAACACCATGCGCTCGCCGTCCCAGAACGCGTTGTCGTAGCGCTGCCCGTAGTGCACCGTCGCGTCGAGCCCGCTGCCGGCGCCGTCGAGCGAGTCGCGGCCGTAGACGTCCATGAGCAGCGTCCAGGTGGCGCCCAGCCCGTCGTACGCCTCGTCGACGTCGTCGTCGCCGCGGGACGGCGCGCCCTCCTCGCGCACGACCACCCCGGGCAGCGCCGTGCGGCCCTGGGCGTCGAAGACGCGCCGGCTCGGCCCGGGCTCGCCCGGGCGCGTCGGCCGCCGGGTCAGCCGGACGGCCCGGACCGCCCGGTCCACGGTCAGGGTGCGCTGCGCCGGCTCGGCGAGCGCGGCGTCGCCGGCCCGCGCGAGGCGGTCCAGGAGGAACGGCGGGACGACGCCCGGGCACCGGCGGGCGGTGCGGGGCGTGGCGGGGGCGTCGCTGCTGCGCATGGGCGGGACCCTGCCAGGAGCCTCCGACAGTCCGCGACGGCGCGGCGCGGACTCCCGGCGGCCCGGCGCCGCGAGCGGGGTCATCATGGTGGCGTGGCCCTGTACCGCGACGAGGGCGTCGTCCTGCGCACCCAGAAGCTCGGCGAGGCCGACCGCATCGTCTCCCTGCTCACCCGCGAGCACGGGCGGGTGCGCGCGGTCGCCAAGGGCGTGCGCCGCACCCGCTCGCGCTTCGGCGCCCGGCTCGAGCCGTTCATGCACGTCGACCTGCAGCTGTACGAGGGCCGCTCGCTCGACACCGTCACCCAGGCCGAGACGCTGACGCCCTTCGGGGGCCCCCTCACGGCCGACTACGCGCGCTGGACCGCCGGCACCGCCATGCTCGAGACCGCCGAGCGGCTCACCGGCGAGGAGCGCGAGCCCGCGGTGCAGCACTTCCTCCTGCTCGTCGGCGGGCTGCGCGCCCTCTCCACCGGCGCCCACGCCCCCGGGCTCGTGCTCGACGCCTTCCTCGTGCGCTCGCTCGCCGTCGCCGGGTACGCCCCCTCGTTCTCGGCCTGCGCCGGGTGCGGCCTCGAGCCCGACCCCGGCCGCCCGCACGGCTGGTTCGCCGTGGCGAACGGCGGCGCCGCGTGCGCCGACTGCCGCCCGCCCGGCAGCGCGTCGCCGGCCGGGCCCACCATGGAGCTGCTCTCGGCCCTGCTCTCCGGCGACTGGGCCACCGCCGACGCCAGCGACGACCGGCACCGCCGGGAGGCGAGCGGGCTCGTCGCGGCGTACCTGCAGTGGCACCTCGAGCGCGGGCTGCGCTCGCTCCCGCACGTCGAGCGGGTGTGATCCCGCCCGCGGGCCCGCTGGTAGCGTCCGCCGGGTGGTCGACCGGCTGAGGAGGGGCGCGCGGCGCCGCGACGTGGTCCCCCCGCCGCCGCACCCGAGCGGCGCCCGGCCGCCGCAGCTGCCCCCGGCGCTCGTGCCCGCGCACGTGGCCGTCGTCATGGACGGCAACGGCCGCTGGGCCCAGCAGCGCGGCCTGGCGCGCACCAAGGGCCACGAGGCCGGTGAGGGCGCGCTCTTCGACGTCGTCTGCGGGGCGATCGAGGCGGGGGTGCGGCACCTGTCGGCGTACGCCTTCTCGACCGAGAACTGGCGCCGCTCGCCCGAGGAGGTCCGCTTCCTCATGGGCTTCAACCGCGACGTCATCCGCCGCCGGCGCGACGAGATGCACGCGATGGGCGTGCGGGTGCGCTGGGCCGGGCGGCGCGGGCGGCTGTGGAAGAGCGTCATCGCCGAGCTCGAGGAGGCCGAGGAGCTCACCCGCGGCAACGACGTGCTGACGCTGCAGTTCTGCGTCAACTACGGCGGGCGGGCCGAGATCGCCGACGCCGCGGCGGCCGTCGCCCGCGAGGTGGCCGCCGGGCGGCTCGACCCGGCGAAGGTCGACGAGAAGGTGCTCGCGCGGCACCTCGACGAGCCGGACGTGCCCGACGTGGACCTGTTCCTGCGCTCCTCCGGCGAGCAGCGCATCTCGAACTTCCTGCTCTGGCAGTCGGCCTACGCCGAGCTCGTCTTCCTCGACACCCTGTGGCCCGACGTCGACCGGCGGACCCTCTGGCACGCCCTCGAGGTGTACGCCGCGCGCGACCGCCGCTACGGCGGCGCCCCGCCGTCGTCGCCGGTGGGGTCGCCGCCCCCGCCGCCCGGCTGAGCCCGTCGTCCACAGCCCGTGCGCGCCGCGGTTCCCCCGGCGCCGCCGGCCTGGCACGATGCGGCGGGTGACGGCCAGCACCGAGCAGCGCGCCCCCGCCCCGCCGGACCGGCGCCGGCTGCCGCGCCCGGGCAGCCTCGAGGTGCTCACCGCGGTCCTCGTGCTGCTCGTGCTGCTGCGGGGGCAGGTCGCGGGGCTCGTCGACCACCCGGCCGTGCAGACCTGGTCGACGGTGTTCGTCTCCGTCACCGTGCAGGCGCTGCCGTTCCTCGTGAGCGGGGTGCTGCTCTCGGCCGTGCTCACGGCGTACGTCCCCCCGCAGGCGCTCGCCCGGGCCCTCCCGCGCCGCCCGGCGCTGGCGGTCCCCGTCGCCGGCGGCGCGGGGATGCTGCTGCCCGGCTGCGAGTGCGCGTCGGTGCCGGTGGCGGGCAGCCTCGTGCGCCGCGGCGTCGCCCCCGCCGCGGCGCTGACCTTCCTGCTCGCCGCGCCGGCGGTGAACCCGATCGTGCTGGTGTCGACGGCGGTGGCCTTCCCCGGTCAGCCCGAGGTCGTCCTGGCGCGCTTCCTCGCCTCCTTCGCCACGGCGGTCGCCCTGGGCTGGGCCTGGCTGCGCCTCGGGCGCACCGACCTGCTGCGCCTGCGCAGCCCGCACCTGCCCGAGGGTTCCCCCCGCGGCGCGGTCTTCCGCGCGGCGATGCAGCACGACGTCCTGCACGCCGGCGGGTTCCTCGTCGTCGGCGGCGCGGTCGCCGCGACCTTCGGCGTGGCGCTCCCCACCTCGGTGGTCGACGCGCTGGCCGAGCAGCCGGTGCTCGCCGTGCTCGCGCTCGCCCTGCTCGCGGTGGCCGTGGCGATCTGCTCGGAGGCCGACGCCTTCGTGGCGGCGTCGTTCAGCTCGGTCTCGCCGACGGCGCAGCTCGCCTTCATGGTGGTGGGCCCCGCCGTGGACGTGAAGCTGATCGCCATGCAGTCCGGCACCTTCGGCGGCGCGTTCGCGGCGCGCTTCGCCCCGGCGACCTTCGGGGTCGCGGTCCTGTCCAGCGCGCTCGTCGGGTGGTGGCTGCTGTGAGGCGCGACGTCCAGGCCGTCCTGCTCGTGCTCCTCGGCGGGGTCGTGCTGCGCCTGAGCCTCGACGGCACGTACCTGCGGTACGTCAAGGAGCAGATGCAGTGGCCGCTGGCCGCCTCGGGCGCGGTGCTGCTGGCGCTCGGCCTCGTGGGCGCGTGGCGCGACGGGCTGCTCGCGGTGCGGGGCGGGCGGGGCGGCGACGGGGGGCACGGCGGGCACGAGGGGCACGAGGGGCACGAGGGGCATGAGGCCGACCAGGCGCAGGGCCGCGGCCCGCACCCCGCGGAGGGCGCGCTCGTCGACGACGGGCACGGGCACGGCGACGGCGGCCCGCGCGTCGCCTGGGCGCTGCTCGCGCCGGTGCTGGCCCTGCTGCTCGTGGCGCCGCCGGCCTTGGGCGCCTGGGCGGCGGAGCGGGGGACCGCGCGGGTGGCCGCGCCGCCCGAGCCCGGCTTCGACCCGCTGCCCGAGGGCCGCACGGTGGAGCTGGCGCTGGGCGACTACGCGACCCGGGCGGTCTGGGACGAGGGGCGCTCGCTGCGCGGGCGGGAGGTCGCCCTCACCGGGTTCGCGACGCCGGCGCAGGACGGCGGGTGGTTCGTCACCCGCATCGCGCTGTCCTGCTGCGCGGCCGACGGGCGCCCGGTCAAGGTGCTGGTGCGCGACGCGCCCGCCCCCGAGCGGGGCGCGTGGGTGCGCGTGACGGGGGAGTGGGTCCCCGGCGGCGGGACGATGTCCGACACCGCGGTGCCGCACGTCGCGGCGCGGGCGGTGGAGCCCGTGCCGGAGCCGGCGGACCCGTACGAGGGGTAGGGCCCGCCGGCCCGGCGACGCCGGCAGGTCAGCCGCGCGGCTCGCTGACCTTGCAGTGCTTGGTCGAGGCGAGGCCGGACGCCATCTTCAGCGCGCCGGACAGGTGCCGCAGGAACATCGGCTCGCTGTACGCCTCCACCTGGTGGCCCATGCCGGTGTAGACCGAGCGGCCGCCGTCGTAGCGCTGGCACCAGGTGATCGGGTGGTCGTCGCCCATGCCCTCGGACCCGGTGTAGCCGCGCGGGTCGTACGTGTCCTCGTCGACGGTGGCGAGGACGCGCACGTACGGGCGCGGGTTGGTGCGGAAGTTGTACCACTCCTCGGTGCGCTCCCAGAAGCGCGGCAGCGCCGAGGTGGCCTTGGTGCGCGGCCCCTCGACGACGACCGTCGCCTCCTGGAACTGCTCGTTGACCGCGCCCGGGTGGTCGAGGAAGTAGGCGCCGACGAGGCCGCCGTACCAGGGCCAGTCGTACTCGGTGTCGGAGGCGGCGTGCACGCCGAGGTAGCCGCCGCCGCGCTGGATGTAGCGCTCGAAGGCGCGCTCCTGCGGCTCGTCGAGCACGTCGCCGGTGGTCGACATGAAGACCACGGCGTCGTACTTGCGCAGGTTCCGGTCGGTGAAGGCGCCGGCGTCCTCGGTCGTGTCGACCGCGATGCCGGCGGGCCGGCCGAGGCGCTCGATCGCGCGGACGCCGGCGGGGATCGAGTCGTGCCGGAAGGCCGCGGTCTTCGAGAAGACGAGCACGCGCGCCTTCTCCTGCTGGGGCTTCGCCTCGCCGGTGGCGGGTGCGGCGACGCCGACGCCCACGCAGGCCGCCGCAGCGGCGAGCGCGAGCAGGGGACGGATCCTCATCGATCGATCTCCGTACGTGAGGGGCCGGGCCCCCGTGGACCCGGACGAGGGCCTGAACTTCGCAGAAGCACCCGTCCCAGGTCAACGACCGTCCGCGGAGCGGTCCCTCAGGCGTCGTCGCCCGCGGCGCGGCGCGCGGTGCACTCCGCGCACAGGCCGAAGACCTCGACCGTGTGGCTCACCTCGGTGAAGCCGTGCTCGGCGGCCACGGCGCTGGCCCAGCGCTCGACCGCCGGCCCCTCGACCTCGACGGTGCGACCGCACGAGCGGCAGACGAGGTGGTGGTGGTGCCCGCGGCTGCAGCGGCGGTAGACCGACTCGCCGTCGGGGTTGCGCAGGACGTCGACCTCCTGCGCGTCCGCCAGCGCCTGCAGGGTGCGGTAGACGGTCGTGAGGCCCACCGCCTCGCCGCGCTGCTTGAGCAGGTCGTGCAGCTCCTGGGCGCTGCGGAACTCGTCGACGTCCGCCAGGGCCGCGCGCACCGCCGTCCGCTGGCGCGTCGAGCGCGTCCCCGCCGCGGGCACCCGCTGGTCCGTCACGTCCGCTCCCCGCTGCTCGTCGTGCTGCTCAGTGCTCGTCGTAGTGCCCGCCGTGGGCGGCGTGCCGGTGCCCGTCGTGGACGTAGTCGAGGTGGTCGTCGTGGACGACCTCCTCGTGACCGCAGCCGGGCCCGTGGCGGTGGAGGTGGTCCTCCGCCTCCTCGTGCCCGCCCGCGCGGCGCCGGTCGCGCAGCCCCGCCCACGCCGCGGCGAGCGCGAAGAGGGCGATGGCCAGCAGGACGATGGTGCCACCCGACGGCGTGTCCGCCTGGTAGGAGACCACGACGCCGCCGGTGCTCACCACCACCCCCACGAGCACCGCGAGCGCGAGGGTGCCCCGGAAGCTGCCCTGCAGCAGCTGCGCCGTGGCGACCGGCAGCACCATGAGGGCGCTGATGAGGAGCAGGCCCACCACCCGCATCGACACCACCACCGTGAGGGCGGTCGTCACCGCGAGGAGCACGTTGAGCGCGAGGACCGGCAGGCCGGCGGCGCGGGCGTACTCCTCGTCGTTGCTCACGGCGAAGAGCCGCGGCGCCAGGCCGAGGGTCACCACGAGCACGGCGACGGCGAGCGCGGCGAAGACGACGAGGTCGCGCCCGCTCGTCGTGGTGATCGCGCCGAAGAGGTACGCGTCGAAGTTGGTCGGGGTGCCCCCGGGCGCGCGGCTGACGATGACCACGCCGCCCGCCAGGCCGCCGTAGAACATCACCGCGAGGGCGACGTCGCCGCTCGTGCGCCCGCGGGCCCGCACGAGCTCGATGGCCGTCGCGCCGAGCGCGGCCACGACGAGCGCCGTGAGCACGGGCTCGGTGCTCGTGAGCAGCCCGAGCGCGACGCCGGTCAGCGCCACGTGCCCGAGCCCGTCGCCGATGAGGGAGAGCCGGCGCTGCACCAGGTAGACCCCGACGGTCGGCGCCGCGAGCCCCACGAGCAGGGCGGCCACGAGCGCGCGGCGCATGAAGTCGTAGTCGAGGAAGGACAGGTCCACGCAGGGCTCCGGCGGGTCGTCAGGGGTCGGGGGTCAGCCCGCGGGGCGGTCCAGTCTGACGGCGCCCAGGCCGGTGCCGCGCTCGGCCGGTGCCGCGCCGTGGGCGTGGTGCGGGTCCCCGCCGAACCAGGCGGCGACCGGCCCGTCGTACGTCGCGCGCCCGTCCCGCAGCGCCACGACCCGGGTGACGACCGGCTCCAGCGGGCCGAGCTCGTGGGCCACGAGCAGGATCGTCGTGCCGCCGGCGACGAGGCGGGCCATGGTGTCGGCGAGGATCTCCTGGTTGGCCGCGTCGACGCCCGCCGTGGGCTCGTCCATGACGAGCACCTCCGGCTCCGAGGCCAGCGCCCGGGCGATGAGCGTGCGCCGCTGCTGGCCCCCCGACAGGTGCGCGACGTCCTCGTGCTGCTTCTCGAGCAGGTGGACCGTGCGCAGCGCCGCCTCGACGACCTCGCGGTCGCGCGCGGTGGTCAGCGAGAACGGGCGCTTGCGGGCCAGGCGGCCCGACGCGACGACCTCGCGGACGGTCGACGGGACGCCGCTGGTCACGGTGTGGCGCTGGGGGACGTACCCGATCCGGGCGCGCTCGCGGAAGCGCTGCGCCGGGACGCCGAAGAGCTCGAGGGCGCCGCCGGACAGCGGCACGAGGCCGAGCACCACCCGCACGAGGGTGGACTTGCCCGAGCCGTTGGGCCCGAGCAGCGCCACGACCTCCCCGCGGCGCAGCGCGAAGTCGACGCCCCGCAGCACCGGGCGGCCCTCGTACCCCGCCACCGCGCCCGCCAGCCGGACCACCGGCTCCGCCGGGCGCGCGGCGCTCATGCGCAGGACTGCCCGGAGCGCAGGGCCTCGAGGTTGGCGCGCATGACGGCAAGGTAGTCCTCGCCGGCGCTGTCGTCGGTGATGCCCTCGAGCGGGTCGAGCACCGCGGTCTCGACGCCCGCCTCGCGCGCGACCGTCTCGGCGGTCTGCGGGCTCACGAGGACCTCGGAGTAGACCGTCGTCACGCCGCGCTCCCGCACGAGGTCGACGAGCTCGGCGATCCCGGCCGCGGTCGGCTCGGCCTCCGGGCTGACGCCGGTGAGGCCGACCTGCTCGAAGCCGTAGCGGTCCGCGAGGTAGCCGAAGGCGGTGTGGCTCGTGACCAGGGTGTCCACGCGGCAGTCGGCGAGGCCCTCGCGCATCTGCGCGTCGAGCTCCTCGAGGTCCGCGCGCAGCGCCGCCGCCCGCTCCTCGTAGCCCGCGGCGCCGTCGGGGTCCTCCTGCGCCAGGCGCTCGGCGAGCGCGTCGCCGACGTCGGCGAGGCGCGTCGGGTCGAGCCAGAAGTGCGGGTCGGCGCCCTCGTGCTCGTGCCCGGCGTGCTCCTCGGCGGGCTCCTCGCCCCCGGTCGCGTGCTCCTCGGCCGCGTGCTCCTCGGCCGCGTGCTCCTCGGCCGCGTGCTCCTCGGCCGCGTGCTCCTCGGCGTCGTGGGCGTGCTCGTCGGCGTGCTCCTCGCCCTCGTGGGCGTGGTCGTGCTCCTCCTCCGACGCGGCGAGGTCCAGGCGCGCGGCCCCCTCCACGTCGAGCGAGGAGTCCGCGGCCTGCTCCTGGACCGCCTCGTCGACCGAGGGCTGGAAGCCGTGCAGGTAGACGACGAGGTCGGCCTCGGACAGCGCCCCGACCTCGCGGGCGGTGAGCTCGAGGTCGTGCGGCTCGGCGCCCGGGGCCGTGAGCCCGCGCACCTCGACGGCGTCGCCGCCGACGCGCCCCGCGACGTACTCCAGCGGGTAGAAGCTCGCGACCACCGCGAGCCCGCCGTCCCCGGACCCCGCGCTCGCCGACCCGCCGGCGTCGTCGCCGCAGGCCGCGAGGGCGCTGGTGGCGAGCAGGGCGAGGGCGGTGGCGCCGGCGGCGGGGCGGAGCTTGAACATGGCAACGATTGTCGGTGGCGCACGGCGGGCCTGTCAAAGCGGTCGGCCGGGGCGCCTAGGCTCGCGCCGTGCTCGTGGTGACCCGCTACGCCGTCGCGCCCGAGGGTGCCGCCGCCTTCCTCGCCGAGGCGCGCGAGGTCCTCGACGTCCTCGCCGCGCAGGCGGGGTGCGAGGGCGGCGAGGTCGGGCGCGCCACCGACGACCCGGGCCTGTGGACGCTGGCCACCCGCTGGGCGGGGGTGGGGGCGTACCGGCGGGCGCTGTCGGCGTACGACGTGCGGGTGCGCGCCGTGCCGCTGCTGTCCCGCGCGCTCGACGAGCCGACGGCGTACGAGGTCCTGGACCGCCGCCCCGAGCCGGCCGCCGGCACGACGGCGCGGGCCGCGGACGCCGGCACGGTCGGCGTCGGCCGGGCCAGCGCGCCGCACGTCCCGACCGACCTCGACGGGGCGGGCGGGACGCCGTCCGCGGGGCGGTAGCCTGGCCGCTCGCCGACACCCAGCCGGATGGAGCACACCCCTCGTGGCCAGCACCGACGCAGGCATCGACACCATCGTCAGCCTCTCGAAGCGCAGGGGGTTCGTCTTCCCCAGCAGCGAGATCTACGGCGGCACCCGCTCCGCGTGGGACTACGGGCCGCTGGGCGTCGAGCTCAAGGAGAACGTCCGCCGCCAGTGGTGGAAGGCGATGGTCCAGGGCCGCGAGGACGTCGTCGGCATCGACTCCGCCGTCATCCTCGCCACCGACGTCTGGCGCGCCTCCGGCCACCTCGACGCCTTCGTCGACCCGCTCACCGAGTGCCAGTCCTGCCACAAGCGGTTCCGGGCGGACCACCTCGAGGAGGCGTACGAGGCCAAGCACGGCCGCGCCCCCGCGGACGGGCTCAAGGACGTCAACTGCCCGAACTGCGGCACCAAGGGCGCGTTCACCGAGCCGCGGATGTTCAACGGCCTGCTCAAGACGTACCTCGGCCCGACGGAGAACGAGGAGGGCCTGCACTTCCTGCGGCCGGAGACCGCGCAGGGCATCTTCGTCAACTTCTCCAACGTCATGCAGGCGGCGCGGCGAAAGCCGCCGTTCGGCATCGGCCAGACCGGCAAGTCGTTCCGCAACGAGATCACGCCGGGCAACTTCATCTTCCGCACCCGCGAGTTCGAGCAGATGGAGATGGAGTTCTTCGTCGAGCCGGGCACCGACGAGCAGTGGCACGAGTACTGGCTCAAGGAGCGGTGGGACTGGTACGTCGACCTCGGCCTCGACCCCGCGAACATGCGGTTCTTCGAGCACCCGCAGGAGAAGCTGTCGCACTACTCGAAGCGGACCGTCGACATCGAGTACCGCTTCCGCTTCGGCGGCACCGAGTTCGCCGAGCTCGAGGGCATCGCCAACCGCACCGACTTCGACCTGTCGACGCACGCGAAGCACTCCGGCGTGGACCTGTCCTACTTCGACCAGGAGAAGGGCGAGCGCTGGGTCCCGTACGTCATCGAGCCGGCAGCCGGCCTCACCCGCGCGACCCTGGCGTTCCTGCTCGACGCCTACCGCGTGGACGAGGCGCCCAACGCGAAGGGCAAGCTCGAGAAGCGCACGGTGCTCGGCTTCGACCGGCGCCTCGCCCCCGTCAAGGCCGCCGTGCTGCCGCTGTCGCGCAACGCCGACCTCTCGCCCAAGGCCCGCGACCTCGCCGCGCAGCTGCGCAAGAGCTGGAACGTCGAGTTCGACGACGCCGGCGCCATCGGCCGCCGGTACCGCCGGCAGGACGAGATCGGCACGCCGTTCTGCGTCACCGTCGACTTCGAGACCCTCGACGACCAGGCCGTGACCGTCCGCGAGCGCGACTCGATGCAGCAGGAGCGCGTCGGGCTCGACCAGGTCGAGGCCTGGCTCGCCGCCCGGCTGCTGGGCTGCTGAGGCCCGCTCCGCCGCGCGCACCGCTGCTCCGGATCCCCCGGATCCGCAGAAGGCGCCCCTCTGGCGGCTAGATCGCCACGAGGGCGCCTTCTGCGGTTCCAGGGTGGCGCTGTCCACAGGCGCACGGACCGCGGATCGTCCCCAGGTGCGCGCAGCGGACGCAGCGCGCGGAGCCGGCGCGCCGTCATCGTCGACCGGTGCCCCGCCGTGCCGAGTACGACGTGCCCGCGCTCGAGGCCCTGCTGCGGGCCCAGGACGCCGTCGTGACGCACCGCCAGCTGCGGGAGGTGGGCATGGCGTCGGGCACCTGGGGTCACCGCACGCGGCCGGGCGGTCCGTGGCAGCGACTGCTCCCCGGTGTCGTGCTCGCGCACGGGGGGACGCCGACGTCGACGCAGCGCGCGAGGGCCGCCGTGCTCTACGGGGGAGCGGGGTCCGTCCTCACGGGCGCGGAGGCGCTGCGCCGGTCGGGGCTGCGCGCCGCCGCGGGTGCGCCGGAGGTCGAGCTGCTGGTGCCGCACGCGAGGAGGCGCAAGAGCGTCGGCTTCGTGGTCGTGGAGAGGACCGTGCGCCTGCCGCGCGCCCGTGAGGTCGACGGCGTGCCGGTCGCCCCGGTCGCTCGCGCCGTCATCGACCGGTGCAGGCGGCTGGACGACCTCGACCTGGTGCGCCAGATCGTCTCCGAAGCGGTCCAGCGGTCCCGGTGCGACGAGGCGCAGCTGGCCCGCGAGCTCCGCCAAGCGCAACGGCGCGGCACGCTGCGGCCACGAGCGGCGCTCGCCGAGGTGGCGGCCGGGGTGCGCAGCGTGGCGGAGGCCAGGGCGCGCCGTCTGCTCCTCGCCGCGCAGCTGCCGGCCGCGTCCTGGAACGTCGACCTCGTCGACGAGGCCGGGCGCTTCGTCGCGCGACCGGACGCGTACTGGCCCCAGTGCGGCGTCGCGCTCGAGGTGGACTCGCGGGAGTGGCACCTGTCACCGGCGCGGTGGCAGGCCGACCAGCGCCGACGACGGGCGCTGGCGAGCCTCGGGGTGCTCGTCCTCCCGGTCACGCCGCAGCAGCTCCGTGACGACGCCGCGAGCGTCGTGGAGCAGCTGCGGTCCGCGCTCGCCGTGGGTGCCGGACGCCCTGCGCCGGCGGTACGCGTGTCGTCCGGGACGCGGGCCTCGTAGCCGCGGTCGGGAACCGCAGAAGGTGCCCTTGTGGTGGCTAGATCGCTAGAAGGGCGCCTTCTGCGGTTCCCGGGGAACCGTCGGCGTCCGTGCAGCGAGGGCGTGCGCCGAGGGGTGCGGGCACGGGCGCGTACCGTGGTCCGGTGCTGCCCGCGAGCCCGCTCCACCTCGGACCCCACCGCGTCGACCCGCCCGTCGTGCTGGCGCCGATGGCGGGCATCACGGGGTCGGCGTTCCGGCGGCTGTGCCGCGAGCTGAGCGGCACCAGCGGCGGGCTGTACGTCAGCGAGATGGTCACGTCCCGCGCGCTCGTCGAGCGCGATGCGGAGACGCTGCGGATGGTGACGTTCCACCCGGAGGAGTCGCGCCCGGGGATGGTGCGCTCGGTGCAGCTCTACGGCGTGGACCCGCGGACCGTCGGCGAGGCCGTGCGGATCGTCGTGGGGGAGGGGCGCGCGGACCACGTCGACCTGAACTTCGGCTGCCCGGTGCCCAAGGTGACCCGCAAGGGCGGGGGGTCGGCGCTGCCGTACAAGCGGCCGCTGCTGCGCGCGATCCTGCGCGAGGCGGTCGCGGCGGCGGACGGCGTGCCGGTGACGGTGAAGATGCGCAAGGGCATCGACGACGAGCACCTGACGTACCTCGACGCCGGCGCGATCGCGCAGGAGGAGGGCGTGGCCTGGGTGGCGCTGCACGGGCGCACCGCCGTGCAGCACTACAGCGGGCAGGCCGACTGGGACGCGATCGCCGTGCTCAAGCGCGAGCTCGACGTCCCGGTGCTCGGCAACGGCGACGTCTGGAGCGCCGCGGACGCCCTGCGGATGACCGCGCGCACCGGGTGCGACGGCGTGGTCGTGGGCCGCGGGTGCCTGGGCCGGCCGTGGCTGTTCGCCCAGCTCGCCACCGCGTTCCGGGGCGAGCCGCTGCCGGCCGACCCGGACCTGCGCGGCGTCGCCGCGGTCATGGTGCGCCACGCCGAGCTGCTCACCGAGGAGCTCGGCGAGGACAAGGGCGTGCGCGACCTGCGCAAGCACGTGGCGTGGTACCTCAAGGGCTTCGCGGTCGGCTCGGACCTGCGCCGGGCGCTCGCCATGGTGCGCGACCTCGACGAGCTGCGGGCGCTGCTCGACCGGCTCGACCTGGACCAGCCCTACCCGGTCGCGGTGCTCGACGCGCCCCGCGGGCGGACGACCGCGCAGAAGCGGGTGGCCCTGCCCGAGGGGTGGCTCGACGACCCGTACGATGCCGCCGTCCCCGCGGGCGCCGAGCTCGTCACCAGCGGGGGTTGAGGCGCCGCCGACGACGTCGGTGCATCACCGCTCCACCTCCGGCGCTCTCCTGCCGAGAGGTGTGGTGGACGTCACCGCACCGACCCTCCTCGGGAGCCCGCCATGATGCGTCGCACCGCCGCCGCGCAGCTGCCCCAGCCCCGCAACGCCGAGCGGGCGGTGCAGGCCCGCCGGGCCGTCCTCGCCGCCGAGCTCACCACGCAGCGCGCGGCGCTCGCGGCCCGCGAGGCCGACCTGCAGCGGGCGCTCGACGCCGCGCGGGCCGGGCGCGCCGCCGAGGCGGCCGGCCTGGCCGACCTGCGGGCCCTGCGCCAGTCCGTGGCGTGGCACCGCGAGAGCCTCGAGCGGCTCGCCGGGCGCCTCACCGGCTGACGCAGGGCCGGGTCCGGCGGGGCTACTGCCCCCGGCCGGACTCCTGCTGCAGCCGGTCGATCTGCTCCGACGCCTCGGCCTTGGTGAGGTCGTCGGGCGCCTCCTCGCCGGCCTCGCGGGCCAGCGTCTCCAGGTAGCTCTTCTGCGGTCCGGTCATGGGCTCGTCGCCGGTCGTCCAGTCCTTCGGGTCCTTCTCGGCGCCGCTGCTCAGGGAGTCCTTGTCTGCCATGTGCCGGACCTACCCCTCGACCCCCGCCTCCACGCGCAGGTCGACCACCTGTTCGAGCGCGACCGTCGTGGAGAGCCGCAGCACGGGCAGGTCGGCCGCGTCCGGCGGGGGCTCCTCGACCCCGTCGTCGAGCACGACGAGGCCCGCCCCCTCCCGCAGCGGCCCGGCCGGCTGGCCCGGGCGCAGGAAGCGGAACTCCGGCGCGGACGTCACCTCCGCCGCCATCGCCGCGCTGTCCTCCGGGGTCGGCGGTCGGGCGATCGACGTGGACAGCTTGCCGGGCGGCGCGTCGGCCGGTGCCGGCCCCGGGTGCGGCGCCCAGTCCCCGAGCGCCGGGCCCGGGGCCACCCAGAGCGTCGTGCCGGGCGTGCAGAGCCCGGCGAGCAGCCCCGCGGTCGTCGCGCCCGCGCCGGGGGCCAGCTCCAGGCGGTACGAGTCCCCGTCGCGCACCGCGTCGAGGGCGGCCCGCTGCTCGGGGGTCGGCTCGTCGTGCCCGAGCAGCGCCAGCGCGGAGTAGAGGTCCAGCGCCCGCTCGTGCCCGCGGCGCAGCGGCCAGCGGGGGAACGCGGCCTTCGGCCAGAGGTACGGCAGGTCGTCGGGCACGTCGGGGAAGAGCGGGCGGTAGAAGTCCGGGTCCTTGCGCACCAGCGCGGAGCGGTGGCTGACGTGCAGGGCGTCGAGCCCGAGCCACGGCGGCAGCTGGCCCCGGTCGTGCAGCTCCTGCAGCGACGGCGGCGGCAGCTCGGCGAAGTCCGCCAGCGCGGTGCGGGTGGCGTCGGCCCGCCCCCGCGACTCCCACTCGTCGACGGTCGCGACGCCGTACGCGACGAGGGCGGGCACGAAGCCGCGCCACATGCGCACGGCCGGGTGGTTGCGCCAGCCGTAGGTGGTCCAGGTCAGCGCGCGCAGGATCTGCAGGGTCTCGACCCGCTGCTTGCCGAGCCGCCGGTCGTCGAGCGACGCGGCGCTGCGCCGGAAGTCCGGATGGGTCAGGAACGTCTGCACGAACGTCACCTTCGCTGGTCGGATGTGAGGAAACCCCTGTCGAGCGGCCGTCCCCGCGGGTACCGTCCGTCGCACCCGCGGGGGTCGGCTGCGTCGTCAGGAGGACCTGTGCCCACCTACGTCTACGACTTCACCCAGGGCGGCATGGACCAGCGGGACCTGCTCGGCGGCAAGGGGGCCAACCTCGCCGAGATGACCCGCCTCGGGCTCCCGGTCCCGCCCGGGTTCACCATCACCACCGAGGCGTGCCGCGCCTGGCTGGCCACCGGGCAGGAGCCGGAGGGCCTGCGCGCGCAGGTCGACGAGCACCTGGCGGGGCTCGAGGCGCGCATGGGCCGGCGCCTCGGGCAGCCGGACGACCCGCTGCTGGTCAGCGTGCGCTCCGGGGCGAAGTTCTCCATGCCCGGGATGATGGAGACGGTCCTCGACGTCGGGCTCAACGACGAGAGCGTGCGGGGCCTGGCCGAGCGGTCCGGCGACGAGCGGTTCGCCTGGGACTCGTACCGCCGGCTCCTGCAGATGTTCGGCACGACCGTCCTGGGGATCGCGGCGGAGCACTTCCACGACGCGCTGGGCGAGGTGGCGTCGCTGCACCAGGCGCCCTGCGACCTCGACCTCGGCGCGCCGGAGTGGCGGGAGGTCGTCGACGCGTACAAGGGGCTGGTCCGCGAGCACGCCGGGCGGGAGTTCCCGCAGGACCCCCGCGAGCAGCTCGACCTCGCGGTGCGCGCGGTCTTCGACTCGTGGAACGCCGAGCGCGCCGTGCTCTACCGCCGCCAGGAGCGGATCCCCGGCGACCTCGGCACGGCGGTGAACGTCGTGGCCATGGTGTTCGGCAACCTCGGAACGGGCTCCGGCACCGGTGTGGCCTTCACCCGCGACCCCGCGACCGGCCAGCAGGGCGTCTACGGCGACTACCTGCAGAACGCCCAGGGCGAGGACGTCGTCGCGGGCACCCGCAACACGCTGCCCCTCGCGGAGATGGAGCGGATCGACGCCCGGTCGTACGCGGAGCTGCTGCGCACCATGGAGGTCCTCGAGGGCCACTACCGCGACCTGTGCGACATCGAGTTCACCGTCGAGCGCGGCACGCTGTGGCTGCTGCAGACCCGCGTCGGCAAGCGCACGGCCGCCGCCGCGTTCCGGATCGCGTGCCAGCTCGTCGACCAGGGCCTCATCGACGAGGACGAGGCGGTGCGGCGCGTCTCGGGCGAGCAGCTCGCCCAGCTGATGTTCCCGCGGTTCGCGACGGGCACCTCGGCCGAGCGGGTCGCCCGCGGGATGGGCGCCTCGCCGGGCGCCGCGGTCGGCAGGGCCGTCTTCGACTCCGCCGCGGCCGTCGCACGGTCCCGCGCCGGGGAGGACGTGGTCCTGGTGCGGCGCGAGACCAACCCCGACGACCTCGACGGCATGATCGCGGCGCGCGGCGTCCTTACCTCGCGCGGCGGCAAGACCTCGCACGCCGCGGTCGTCGCCCGCGGCATGGGCAGGACGTGCGTCTGCGGCGCCGACGCGCTGGACGTCGACGCCGCGGCGCGGCGGATGGTCGTGCGACGCCCCGGCGCCGCCCCGCTCGTCGTGGACGAGGGCGAGGTCATCAGCATCGACGGCTCCTCTGGGGACGTGTTCCTGGGCGAGGTGCCCGTCGTCGACAGCCCGGTCGTCGAGTACTTCGAGGGCCGGCTCGACCCGGGGGGCGAGGAGGCCGACGACCTCGTCCGGGCGGTGCACCGGCTCATGTCCCGGGCCGACGCGGCGCGCCGGCTGCGGGTCCGCGCGAACGCGGACAACGGCGAGGACGCGGCGCGGGCGCGGCGCTTCGGGGCGGAGGGCGTCGGCCTGTGCCGCACCGAGCACATGTTCCTCGGCGAGCGCCGGCGCTCCGTGGAGCGCCTGATCCTCGCCGACGACGAGGACGAGCAGGAGGAGGCGCTCGCCGCGCTGCTGCCCCTGCAGCGCGGCGACTTCGAGCGGCTCCTCGCCGCGATGGACGGGCTGCCGGTCACGGTGCGCCTGCTCGACCCGCCGCTGCACGAGTTCCTGCCGGACCTCACCGAGCTGTCGGTGCGGGTCGCCGTGGCGCAGGCGCGCGGCGGGGCCGACGAGGCCGACGAGCGGATGCTGCAGGCCGTGCACCGCCTCCACGAGCAGAACCCGATGCTCGGCCTGCGCGGGGTGCGCCTCGGGCTCGTCGTCCCGGGCCTGTTCACCATGCAGGTGCGGGCCCTCGCCGAGGCCGCGGCGGCGCGCACGCAGGAGGGGGGCCGCCCGCGGGTGGAGGTGATGATCCCGCTCGTCGGCAGCGTGCAGGAGCTCGAGCTGGTGCGCGAGCGGTCCGAGGAGGTGCTGCGCGAGGTCGAGCGCGCCACGGGGGTGGAGCTGGCCGCGCTCATCGGCACGATGGTCGAGCTGCCGCGGGCCGCGCTCACCGCCGGCCAGATCGCCGGGGCCGCGCAGTTCTTCTCCTTCGGCACGAACGACCTGACGCAGATGACGTGGGGCTTCAGCCGCGACGACGTCGAGGCAGCGTTCTTCCCCGCGTACCTGGAGCGGGGGGTCTTCGGGGTCTCGCCGTTCGAGTCGCTCGACGTCGACGGCGTCGGCCGGCTCGTCGAGATCGCGGTCCGCGAGGGGCGGGCGGCCCGCCCCGACCTCAAGCTGGGGGTCTGCGGCGAGCACGGCGGCGACCCGGCCTCGGTGCACTTCTTCCACCGGGTCGGCCTGGACTACGTCTCCTGCTCGCCGTTCCGGGTGCCGGTCGCACGCCTCGAGGCGGGCCGCGCCGCCCTGGCGGAGGGGGGCGGCAGCGACAGCCGCTGACGGTGCCGGGCCGTAGGGTCGCGCCCGTGCCGCACAGCCCCGCCGCGCCCTACGACGGGCACGCCCGCGCCCGCTGGGCGCCGGAGCCGCCGAAGCAGTCCGCGCGCGGCGACTTCGCCCGGGACCGGGCGCGCGTGGTGCACTCCAGCGCGCTGCGCCGCCTGGCCGGCAAGACCCAGGTCGTCGGCCCGACCTCCGACGACTTCGTGCGCAACCGCCTCACGCACACCCTCGAGGTGGCGCAGGTCGGGCGCGACCTCGGGGCGGCCCTCGGCTGCGACCCCGACGTCGTCGAGACCGCCTGCCTGGCCCACGACCTGGGCCACCCGCCGTTCGGGCACAACGGCGAGGTGGCCCTCGACGAGGCGGCGGCCCCGTGCGGCGGCTTCGAGGGCAACGCGCACACGCTGCGCCTGCTCACCCGGCTCGAGGCCAAGACCACCGGGCCCGGCGGGCGCAGCACCGGGCTCAACCTCACCCGCGCCAGCCTCGACGCGGCCACGAAGTACCCGTGGGGCCGCGAGCGCGACCGGCGCAAGTACGGCGTCTTCGCCGAGGACCGCGAGGTCTTCGCCTGGCTGCGCGCGGGGGCGCCCGACGGGCGGCGGTGCGTCGAGGCGCAGGTCATGGACTGGGCCGACGACGTCGCCTACTCGGTGCACGACGTCGAGGACGCCGTGCAGTCCGGCGCGGTGGACCTGCGCGCGCTGCGCGACCCCGCCGAGCGGGCGGTCCTCGCCCGCGTCGCGCGCGACGCCTACGCGCCCGACGCCGCGCCGGAGGACCTGCTCGCCGCGCTCGACCGGCTGCTCGCCCTGCCTTGGTGGCCGGGGCCGTACGACGGCAGCCGCCGCGCGCTGGCCGGCCTCAAGGAGCTCACGAGCCGGCTCGTCGGGCGCTTCACCGGCGCGGCGGAGGCCGCCACCCGCGCGACGCACGGCGGCGGGCCGCTCACCCGCTACGCGGCCGACCTCGTCGTGCCGCCCGCCGCGCGGCTCGAGGTGGCGGTGCTCAAGGGGGTGGCCGCGCACTGGGTGATGCGCGCCGAGCGCCACCTCGCGGTCCTGGCCGGGCAGCGCGCGCTGCTGGCCGAGCTCGTCGAGCGGCTCGAGGCCGGCGCCCCCGCGGCGCTGGCCCCGGTGTTCCGCGCCGACTGGGCCGCGGCCGGCGACGACGCGGCCCGGCGGCGGGTCGTGGTGGACCAGGTGGCGAGCCTCACCGACCCCAGCGCGGTCGCCCTCCACAGGGCCCTCACCGCGGGGCCCGGGGTCCCCGGCCCGACGTAGGATCCGGCGCGTGGCCGGGCGCATCAGGGACGAGGACGTGGCGCTGGTCAAGGAGCGGGCCGACCTCGCGCAGGTCGTCGGCGACCGCCTGACCCTGCGCAGCGCCGGCGGCGGCAGCCTCAAGGGCCTGTGCCCCTTCCACGACGAGAAGACCCCGTCGTTCAACGTGCGCCCCGACCGCGGGGTCTGGCACTGCTTCGGCTGCGGCGAGGGCGGCGACGTCATCTCGTTCGTGCGCAAGGTCGACCACCTCGACTTCACCGAGGCGGTCGAGCGGCTCGCCGACCGCTTCGGGGTGCGCCTGCGCTACGACGACGACGGCCCGGCGAGCGGGGCCCCGGTCCGCCGCACCGGCGTGAGGACCCGGCTGACCCAGGCGCACGCCGCGGCCGCGGAGTTCTACCAGGCCCAGCTCGCGACCCTGCCCGACGCGGTCGCCGGGCGGCGGTTCCTCGCCGAGCGCGGGTTCACCCAGGACGACGCCCGGCACTTCGGGGTGGGCTACTCGCCGCGCACCTGGGACGCGCTGGTGCAGCACCTGCGCAGCAAGGGCTTCCGCGACGAGGAGATCGTCGAGGGCGGGCTGGGCCGCCGCCGCAACGACGGCTCGGGGGTCATCGACCGCTTCGTCGGCCGGCTCATGTGGCCCATCCGCGACCGCTCCGGCGACGTGGTCGGGTTCGGCGCGCGCCGCCTGCACGACGACGACCGGATCGAGGCGAAGTACCTCAACACCTCCGAGACGCCGGTCTTCAAGAAGTCGCAGGTGCTCTACGGCGTCGACCTGGCCAAGCGCTCGATCCCGCAGCGCATGCAGGCGGTCGTCGTGGAGGGCTACACCGACGTCATGGCCTGCCACCTCGCGGGCGTGACGACCGCGGTCGCCACCTGCGGCACCGCCTTCGGCGACGAGCACGTCAAGATCCTGCGCCAGCTGCTCATGGACCAGGACGAGCTGCGCGGCGAGGTCGTCTTCACCTTCGACGGCGACGCGGCCGGGCAGAAGGCCGCGCTCAAGGCGTTCGACACCGACCAGCGCTTCGTCACGCAGACCTTCGTCGCGGTGGAGCCGTCGGGGATGGACCCGTGCGAGCTGCGCCAGCACGCGGGCGACGAGGCGGTGCGCGAGCTCGTCGCCCGCCGGGTCCCGCTCTTCGAGTTCGCGCTGCGGAGCACGGTCGGGCGCTACGACCTGGGCACCGCCGAGGGGCGGGTGTCCGCGCTGCGCGCCGCCGCGCCGGTGCTGGGGCGCATCCGCGACCGCTCCCTGCGCCCGGAGTACGTGCGCACCGTCGCCGGCTGGCTCGGGCTGGAGGTCGAGGCGGTGGCGGGCGCGGTGCGCCGCGCCGCCGGCGAGGGCG
This sequence comes from Vallicoccus soli, assembly GCF_003594885.1. Lineage (NCBI taxonomy): Bacteria > Bacillati > Actinomycetota > Actinomycetes > Motilibacterales > Vallicoccaceae > Vallicoccus > Vallicoccus soli. The sequence goes on along the minus strand of NZ_QZEZ01000002.1, from coordinate 437,755 downwards.
GTCGCGAGGAGGTGGCGGGCGCGCGCCGCGCCCCGGCGCGCCCCGAGGTGCCGGCCCGGGCCGGCGGCCCGGCCCGGCCCGACCCGGGCGACCCCGTGCTCTTCGTCGAGCGCGAGGCGCTCAAGCTCGCCCTGCAGGCGCCCCGGCTGGCGGGGGAGGGGTACGACCTGCTCGAGGCGTCCTGCTTCACCGCCCCGGCCTACGCCGCCGTGCACGCCGCGGTGGTCGGGGCCGGCGGCTGCGCGGGGGCGCAGGAGGGGCCGGCCTGGCCCGCGCGGGTGTCCGACGCGGCCGCGGACGACGGGGTGCGCGCGCTCGCGACCGAGCTCGCCGTCGAGGCGCCGCGGGACCGGGCGTGGAGCGCGCGCTACGCCGCCGAGCTGGTCGCCCGGCTCGAGGAGATGGCCGCGACGCGGCGGCTCGTGGAGGTCAAGGCGCGGCTGCAGCGGGTCAACCCGGTGGAGGAGCCGGAGGCGTACAACCGCCTGGCGGGCGAGCTGTTCGCGCTCGAGGGGCACCGGCGGCGGCTGCGCGAGCGCGGCATCGGCGCGGGGGAGCACGCCGACCGCTAGGCACGCTGCGTGCCCGCACGTGCACGGCACGTCGGGCCGGTCGTGGGAGACCAAGGCGTTGCCCCCCGCCGGGCGAAAACCTGGCGGCACGGGGGGTGACGCGGGGCACACTGGTCCCGTGCCGAAGGCCGTAGCGCGCGATGACGCGGGCGCAGCAGCGCCGATGCAAGCCCTGCCCGTCGCCCTGCCCGCCCCGCGGGCGGTCCGCGACGCCGTGCCGGCCCTCGCCCAGGGCCACCCGGTCGTGACCGCGACGGCCGTGCCCGCCCCCTCCGCCCCGGCCGCCCCCGCCGCACCACCCGGCCTGCGGGCCGTGCCCGCCCCGGGCGGGGAGGAGGAGCCCGACGAGGCCGCGCTCGCCGCCGCCGCCGCGGAGGTGGCCGTCGAGCCGGAGGAGCCCGACCTCGCGCCCTCCCTCGACGACGGAGGGCGCAGCACCACCGACCTCGTCCGGGTCTACCTGCGCGAGATCGGCCGGGTCGCCCTGCTGACCGCGGCGCAGGAGGTCGACCTGGCCCGGCGGATCGAGGCCGGGCTCTTCGCGGCGGAGAAGCTCGAGTCCACCGCGGTGGCCGACCCGGCCCTGCGCCGCGACCTGCGCCGGGTGGCCGACGACGGCGCCCTGGCCAAGGCCCAGCTCGTCGAGGCCAACCTGCGCCTGGTCGTGTCCATCGCCAAGCGGTACGCCGGGCGCGGGCTGCCGTTCCTCGACCTGGTCCAGGAGGGCAACCTCGGGCTGATCCGCGCGGTGGAGAAGTTCGACTACACCCGCGGCTTCAAGTTCTCGACCTACGCGAGCTGGTGGATCCGCCAGGCCATCTCCCGCGCCATCGCCGACCAGGCCCGCACGATCCGGGTCCCGGTGCACATGGTCGAGACGATCAACCGGCTGCTGCGCACGCAGCGCCAGATGGTCCAGGAGCTCGGGCGCGAGCCCACGGCCGAGGAGCTCGGCGCGCGGGTGGACCTGCCGCCGGAGCGCGTCGCGGAGATCCGGCGCATCGCCGTCGAGCCGGTGTCGCTGCACCTGCCGGTCGGCGAGGACGACGGCTCCGAGCTCGGCGACCTCATCGAGGACGGCGAGGCGCAGGCGCCGCTGGAGTCGGCGTCGTACCTGCTGCTGCAGCACCACCTCGAGCGGGTGCTGCACCACCTCGGCGAGCGCGAGCGCGACGTCGTGCGCCTGCGCTACGGGCTCACCGACGGCGAGCCGCACACCCTCGAGGAGGTGGGGCGGGTGTTCGGGGTGACCCGCGAGCGGGTGCGCCAGATCGAGGCCAAGACGCTCGCCAAGCTGCGCCACCCGCAGTACGCGGGGCAGCTGCGCGACTACCTCGCCTGACGCGGCGCCGTCGCACCGCTCCCCGCCCGCCCTCCCGCGCCCGGAGCGGCTGCGGCATCATCGCCGCGTGCCCACCGATGCGCTCGTCGCCGGGGTCGACAGCTCGACCCAGTCCTGCAAGGTCGTCGTCTGCGAGGCCCGTACGGGCCGCGTCGTCCGCGAGGGGAGGGCGGCGCACCCCGACGGCTCCGAGGTCCACCCGGACGCCTGGTGGACCGCGCTGCAGGAGGCCTCCGGCGGTGGCCTCCTCGAGGGGGTCTCCGCCCTCGCGGTCGGCGGGCAGCAGCACGGCATGGTCGCCCTCGACGGCGACGGCGCCGTGGTGCGCGACGCGCTGCTGTGGAACGACGGGCGCTCCGCGGGCGCGGCCGAGGAGCTCGTCGACGAGCTCGGCGGGCCCGGCGCCTGGGCCTCGGCGGTCGGGTCGGTGCCCGTCGCGAGCTTCACCGTCACCAAGCTGCGCTGGCTCGCCGAGCACGAGCCCGAGCGGGCGCGGCGGGTCGAGGCCGTCGTGCTGCCCCACGACCACCTCACGGCGCGGCTGCTCGGCGGCGGTCGCGTCGACCTCGGGCGGCTGGCGACCGACCGCGGCGACGCCTCGGGCACCGGCTACTGGTCCCCGGCGACCGGGGAGTACCGCGAGGACCTCCTCGAGCGCGCCCTCGGGCGCCGCACGGCCCTGCCCCGCGTCCTGGGCCCGGCCGAGGCCGCGGGCCGCACGCCCGACGGGGTGCTCGTGGGCGCGGGCACCGGCGACAACATGGCCGCCGCCCTCGGCCTGGGCGCGGAGCCCGGCGACGTGGTCGTGAGCCTCGGCACGAGCGGGGTGGTGAGCGCCGTGCACGACGCCCCCACCGCCGACGCCGCCGGGCTCGTCGCCGGCTTCGCGGACGCCACGGGCCGCTTCCTGCCGCTCGTCTGCACGCTCAACGCCGCGCGGGTCCTCACCGCGACCGCGGCGATGCTGGGCACCGACCTCGACGGGCTCTCCGAGCTGGCCCTCGCCGCGCCGCCCGGCGCCGGCGGGCTGGTCCTGCTGCCCTACCTCGACGGCGAGCGCACGCCGGTGCTGCCCGACGCCACGGGCACCCTCACCGGCATGACCCGCGCGAACATGCAGCCGGCGAACGTCGCGCGCGCCGCCGTCGAGGGGATGCTGTGCGGCCTCGCCGACGGCCTCGAGGCGCTGCGGGCGCTGGGCGTCCAGCCGCGCCGCGTGCTGCTCGTCGGTGGTGCCGCGCGCTCCGCGGCGGTCCAGGCGGTCGCGCCGCAGGTGCTCGGCGCGCCGGTGACCGTGCCGCCGCCCGGGGAGTACGTCGCCCTGGGCGCCGCCCGCCAGGCCGCCTGGGCGCTCGCCGCGCAGGAGGGCGGCGCCCCCGAGCCGCCCGTCTGGGAGCCCCGGGGCGCGGTCGTGCGCCCCCTGGAGGACCCGGCGACGGGCGCCGGGGTCCGCTCCCGGTACGCCGAGGCGCGCCACTTCGTCCACTCAGTGTGAGAAGTTCGGCCGAAACGCTTCCCAAGGACGCCGTACCGGTCTAGTGTCCCGGTGACCCGGGCGGGCAGCGAGGCCCCGCCCATGCCGAGGAGGGCACAGGTGCGGCGTCCCATGCGACCGGAGAACGTGCACCAGGCGCGCCTCCTCAAGCTGCTCCGCGACGACGGCCCGCGCTCGCGCGCCGAGCTCGGCGACGCCGTGGCGCTCTCCAAGACCAAGGTCGCGCTCGAGCTCGACCGCCTCGTCGAGCTCGGGCTCGTCGTCGGCGCCGGCCTGGCCGAGTCGCGCGGCGGGCGCCGCTCGAGCATCGTCCAGCTCGCGCCGACCCTGCGCTTCCTCGCCGTCGACATCGGCGCCACTTCGGTGGACGTGGCGGTCACCGACGGGCGGCTGCAGGTGCTCGAGCACCTGCGCGAGCCGATGGACGTGCGCCGCGGACCGATGCCCGTGCTCGACCTCGTGCTCGACCTCGTCGGCAAGCTGCGCGCCTCGGGGGCGGCCGACGACGTGCACGGCGTCGGCGTCGGCGTGCCGGGGCCGGTGAGCTTCCGCGAGGGCGTCCCGGTCGTGCCGCCGATCATGCCGGGCTGGGACCACTTCCCGGTGCGCGAGACGATCGGCCAGGCGCTCGGGTGCCCCGTGCTCGTCGACAACGACGCCAACATCATGGCGCTGGGCGAGCTGCACGCCGGCACCGCCCGCTCGGTCCACGACTTCCTCTTCGTCAAGGTCGGCACCGGCATCGGCTGCGGCATCGTCGTCGAGGGCTCGGTCTACCGCGGGATGAGCGGCAGCGCCGGCGACATCGGGCACATGAGCGTCGAGGACGACGGCCCGGTCTGCACCTGCGGGCGCACCGGCTGCCTCGAGGCCCGCTTCGGCGGCGCCGCGCTCGCCCGCGACGCCGAGACGGCCGCCCGCAGCGGCCGGTCCTCGCTCCTCGCCGACCGGCTGGCGGAGGCGGGCGCGCTCAGCGCCGCCGACGTCGCCGTGGCCGCCGCCTCCGGCGACCCCGTGGCGGTCGACCTGGTCCGCGAGGGGGGCCAGCGCCTCGGGCGCGTGCTCGCCTCGCTCGTGAGCTTCTTCAACCCCGGCATGGTGGTCATCGGCGGCGGCGTGGCGGGCCTCGGGCACGCCCTGCTCGCCGAGGTGCGCGGCGTCGTCTACCGCCGCTCGCTGCCGCTGGCCACCGGCAACCTGCCCATCGTGCTGTCCGAGCTGGGCGCCGACGCCGGCATCGTCGGCGGCGCCCGGCTCATCTCCGACCACGTGCTCAGCGCATGAGCGCCCAGCCCCCTGGAGGTCACTGCATGACCGACGCCCCCCTCCTGCGCATGACCGGGATCGTCAAGGTCTTCCCCGGCGTGCGCGCGCTCGACGGGGTCGACCTCGACGTCCTGCCGGGCGAGGTGCACTGCCTGCTCGGCCAGAACGGCGCGGGCAAGTCCACGCTCATCAAGGTGCTCGCCGGCGTGCACCAGCCCGACGGCGGCACCGTCCACTGGCAGGGCGAGGAGGTGACCTTCGCCCGCCCGCTCGACGCGATCCACCGCGGCCTCGCGACGATGTACCAGGAGCTCGACCTCGTCGACGGCCTCACCGTCGCGGAGAACGTGTTCCTGGGCCACGAGAAGTCGCGGGCCGGCTTCATGCGCCGCGCCGAGGCGGCCGAGGAGACGCGGGCGCTCATGAAGCGCCTGGGCCACAGCGGCCTGTCCCCGCACCGCGAGGTCGGCGACCTCTCGGCCGCGGAGAAGCAGATCGTCTCCATGGCCAGGGCCCTGAGCCACGACGCCCGGCTCATCGTCATGGACGAGCCGTCCGCCGTGCTCGACGCCGACGAGGTCGCCAACCTCTTCCGGGTGGTGCGCGAGCTGACGTCCCAGGGCGTCGCGATCGTCTACATCTCGCACCGGCTCGAGGAGATCCGCGAGATCGGCGACCGCGTCACCGTCCTCAAGGACGGCCGCACCGTCGCGCAGGACCTCCCGGCCCGCACGACCCCCACGGCCGACGTCATCAAGCTCATGACCGGCCGCTCGATCGAGTACGTCTTCCCGCCGCGCAAGCCGCTCGCGGCCGACGCGCCGGAGGTGCTGCGGGTCGAGGGGCTCGCGCGCGACGGCGAGTTCGAGGACGTCTCGTTCTCCGTCCGCGCGGGCGAGATCGTCGGCCTGGCCGGGCTCGTGGGCGCGGGGCGCTCGGAGATCCTCGAGACGGTGTACGGCGCGCGCAAGTCCACCGCCGGCTCGGTCAGCGTGCGCGGCAAGACGATGCGCGCCGGCTCGCTCGGCGCGACCATCGGCGCGGGCATGGGCCTGGCCCCCGAGGAGCGCAAGAGCCAGGGCCTGCTCATGGGCGAGCCGGTCTACCGCAACGTCTCGATCTCCTCGATGCGCCGCTTCGCCACGGGCTCGTGGCTCAAGCGCAAGCAGGAGTTCGAGGCGGCCGCGGAGATCACCCGCTCGCTCGACGTGCGCCCGTCGGACCCGCGCCGCGAGGTGCGCACCCTCTCCGGCGGCAACCAGCAGAAGGTGGTCCTGGGCCGCTGGCTGCTCAAGGGCTGCGACGTGCTCCTGCTCGACGAGCCGACCCGCGGCGTCGACGTGGGTGCGCGCAGCGAGATCTACAACCTCGTCCGCAAGCTCGCCGACGACGGCGTCGCCGTCGTCCTCGTGTCGAGCGAGGTGCCCGAGGTGCTCGGTCTGGCCGACCGGGTCCTCGTCGTCCGCGAGGGCCGCGTGGTCCGCGAGGCGCCGGCGGACGAGCTCGACGAACACACGGTCCTCGACCTGGTCATGGAAGGAAGCGCAGCATGAGCGAGCAGACGCGGGGGACGGCCTCCCCGCCGCAGATCGACAGCCCCGGGGCGCAGCCCGTGCCGCAGAACGTGCCGGGCGCCGCGGGCTCCAGCGTCGCGAGCGGCTCGGTCGCCGCGCGCTGGGCCGCGAGCGGGGCGGGGCGCAACGTCGGCCTCGTCGTCGCGCTGCTGCTGCTGTGCGTCATCGGTGCGATCACCGGCGGCGAGCAGTTCCTCAGCACGAGCAACCTGCGGATCAACCTCGAGCTCGCCGCCACCATCGGCGTCATCAGCATCGGGATGACGTTCGTCATCACCGGCGGCGGCATCGACCTCTCGGTCGGTGCGATCGTGGCGCTGGCGTCGGTGTGGTGCACGACCCTGGCCACGCAGCAGTACGCCGAGGACTACGGCTTCATGGTCATGGTGCTGTGCGCCGTGCTCGTCGGCGCCGGCGTCGGTCTCGTCAACGGCGTGCTCATCGCGTACGGCGGGATCGTGCCGTTCATCATGACCCTGGCGATGCTCGCCTCGGCGCGCGGCCTCGCCGAGCTCATCTCGGACAACCGCAGCCAGGTCGTCACGGTGCAGTCCTTCCGCGACGTCTTCCGCGGCGACCTGCTCGGGGTGCCCGTCCTCGTCATCATGTTCGCCGCCGTGGCCGTCGCGGGCTGGTTCCTGCTCAACCGCACGACCTTCGGCCGGCGCACCATCGCCGTCGGCGGCAACCCGGAGGCGGCGCGCCTCGCCGGCATCGACGTCAAGCGCCACACCATGTGGCTGTACGTCCTGCTCGGCGCGCTCTGCGGCCTCGCCGCGGTGATGATCACCGCGCGCACGACGACCGGCGTGAGCACCCACGGCACGCTGTACGAGCTCGACGCCATCGCGGCGGTCGTCATCGGCGGCACCCTGCTCTCCGGCGGGCGCGGCACGATCGTCGGCACCGTCTTCGGCGTCCTGATCTTCACGGTGCTGGCCAACGTCTTCGTCATCAACAACCTGACGTCCTCGTCGCAGGCCATCGCCCGCGGCGCGGTCATCGTCGTGGCGGTCCTGCTCCAGGCGCGCCTGGCCCGCAGCAGCCGCGCGACCTAGGGCGGCGCCACCCGCTCCACCCGCACCACCCCCGCTCCACCCCGGCACGACCCGCACCACCCCACCCCGCACGCGCCGGGCGCACGCCCGGCAGCACCACCGCAGCACATGAGACTCGACGAGGAGAACCACATGGCACGCACCGACCTGCCCGCGCTCGCCGCCCTGGGCCGCCGCCGCTTCCTGCTGGGCGGCGCCGCCATCGGCGCGGGCGCGGTCCTGGCGGGCTGCACCGGCAACGAGCCCGAGAGCACCTCCGAGGGCCAGGCCGCCGCCCCGGCCGGCGACAACGCCGAGACCGGCCGCGCCGTCACCATCGGCTTCTCCGCGCCGGCGGCCGACCACGGCTGGATGGCCGCGATCACCGACAACGCCGAGAGCCGCGCCGAGCAGTTCGAGGACGTCACCCTCGAGGCGACCGAGGGCACGAACGACCCCAGCGCGCAGATCGCCGCGGTCGAGACGCTCCTCAACGGCGGCATCGACGCGCTCGTGATCCTGCCGTTCGACGGCAACGCCCTCACCGAGATCGGCCGCCGCGCGACCGACCAGGGCATCCCGGTCATCAACCTCGACCGCGTGTTCTCGACGCCGCTGGCCTACCGCACCTACATCGGCGGCGACAACTACGGCATGGGCGTCGCGGCCGGCAACTTCATCGGCCAGCAGCTGCGCGACGCCGGCGTCAGCAACCCGATCATCGGCGAGATCGCCGGCATCGACGCGCTGCCGCTGACCCAGGACCGCAGCCGCGGCTTCCGCGAGGCCCTCGCGACGTTCGGCTTCCAGGTCGGCCCGCGCCAGGCGGCCGAGTTCACGGTGGAGTCCGGCGAGTCGGTCACGGCCAACCTGCTGCAGGCCGCGCCGCGCCTCGACGCGCTGTGGAACCACGACGACGACCAGGGCATCGGCGTCCTCGCGGCCATCGACAACGCCGGGCGCGACGAGTTCATCATGGTCGGCGGCGCCGGCTCGGCCAACGCCATGGAGCTCATCCAGTCCGGGGACAGCGTCCTCAAGGCCACCGTCACCTACCCGCCGACCATGGCGGGCGACGCGGTCTCGCTGGCCCGCCTGGTCGCGCAGGGCCGCGGCATGAGCGACCTGGTCGAGCCGTCCATCCCGTCGTCCATCGTCGTCGCCTCGGGCACCGTCACGGCCGACAACGTCGAGGAGTACCTGCCGCTCGGCTTCCGGTCCTGACGGCTGGGTCCTGTCCGACGGAGCACTCATCCCTGGAGACCGCATGACGAGCACGAGGCCGACGCTGGGCATCGGCATGGTCGGCTACGCCTTCATGGGCGCCGCGCACTCGCAGGCGTGGCGCTCGGCGGGCCGCTTCTTCGACCTGCCGATGGAGCCGGCGATGGTCGCCCTCGCGGGCCGCAGCCGCGAGCGGACGACCGAGGCGGCCCAGCGCATGGGCTGGGCCTCGGTGGAGACCGACTGGAAGGCGCTCGTCGACCGCGACGACGTCGACCTCGTCGACATCTGCACCCCCGGCGACACGCACGTCGAGATCGCCGTGGCCGCGCTGGAGGCGGGCAAGCACGTCCTGTGCGAGAAGCCCCTCGCCAACACGGTGGCGGAGGCCGAGCAGATGGTGGCCGCCGCGGAGCGCGCCGCCGAGCGCGGCGTGCGCAGCATGGTGGCGTTCAACTACCGCCGGGTCCCGGCGGTCGCGCTGGCGCGCCAGCTGGTGGCCGACGGCCGCCTGGGGGAGGTGCGCCACGTGCGCGCCGTCTACCTGCAGGACTGGCTCGTCGACCCGGAGGCGCCGCTGGCGTGGCGCCTGCAGAAGGACAAGGCGGGGTCGGGGGCCCTGGGCGACATCGGCGCGCACATCGTCGACGCCACCCAGTTCATCCTCGGCGACCGGCTGTCCGGCGTCTCCGGGCTCATGGAGACCTTCGTCAAGGAGCGGCCGCTCCCGGAGAGCTCGCACGGGCTCTCCGGGCGCGGCGGCGCCGAGCGCGGCGAGGTCACCGTGGACGACGCGGCCGTGTTCATCGGCCGCTTCGGCGGCGGGGCGCTGGCCACGTACGAGGCCACCCGCTTCGCCACCGGGCGCAAGAACGCCCTGCGCATCGAGGTCAACGGCAGCCTCGGCAGCCTGGCCTTCGACTTCGAGCGCATGAACGAGCTGGAGTTCCACGACGGCACCGAGGACCCCGCCACCGGCGGGTTCCGGCGGGTGCTGGTCACCGAGCCCCAGCACCCGTACGTCGGCGCGTGGTGGCCGGCGGGGCACGGCCTGGGCTACGAGCACTCGTTCAGCCACGAGGTCGTGGACCTGGTCCGCGCCATCGGCGAGGGGCAGGACCCCACGCCGTCGTTCGCCGACGGCCTGCAGGTGCAGCGCGTCCTGGCCGCGGTCGAGGAGTCCGCGGGCCGGGGCAGCGGCTGGGTCCCGGTGGAGGGGTGACCCCCTCCCCGTGACCGACCTGCGCGCCCTGGTCGAGCTCGTCCGCCTGCCCGCCGCGCTCACCGTCCCCGGCGACCCGCTCGCCGGGGCGGCCGCGGCGGGCCGGGCGGGCGGGCGGCGCGCGGCCGCCCTGCCGGCGGCGTCGGCCTGCCTCTACTGGGCGGGCATGGCGCTCAACGACTGGGCGGACCGCGAGCTCGACGCCACCGAGCGGCCCGAGCGGCCGCTGCCCTCCGGCCGGGTGGCCCCCGGCACGGCGCTCGCCCTCGCCGGCGGGCTCACCGCCGCCGGGCTCGGGCTCGCCGCCTGGGCCGGCGGGCGCGACGCGCTCGCCGTCGCGGTGCCGCTGGCCGGCACCGTGTGGGCGTACGACCTGCTGCTCAAGCCGACCGCCGCGGGGCCGGTGGCGATGGGCGCCGCGCGCACGCTCGACGTGCTGCTCGGTGCCGGCGCCGCCGGCGCCCGCGCCGCCCTGCCGGCCGCCCTGGCGGTCGGCGCCCACACCGTGGGGGTGACCGTGCTCAGCCGCGACGAGGTGCACGGCTCGTCCGGCCCGCTCGTGCCCGCGGCCGCGCTGGCCACCACGGGCGCGGTCGCGCTCGCCGCGGCCGCCGGGCCCGCCCGGGGCGGCCCCCGCTCGCGGGCGGCCGCCGCGGCGCTGGCGACGGCCTACGCCGCGACGGCGCTGCCCGCGCAGCGCGCCGCCCTGCGCGAGCCGACGGGCCCCGTCGTCCGCCGCGCGGTCGGCGCGGGACTGCAGGCGCTCGTCCCGCTGCAAGCGGCGCTCACGGCCCGTAGCGGCCGGTACGCCGCGGCGGTGGCCCTGCTCGCCTCCGCGCCCGTGGGCCGCGCGCTGGTCCGTAGGGTGGCGGCGACATGAACGACGTGCCCGAGGTCGTCCCCGCCGCCGCTGCCGGAGCCCCCGCGGTCGCCACCGTCGCCGACGTGTGGGCCCTGCTGGGTCCGGAGGCCACCGCCTGGCTGCGCCAGGCCGTCGCCGACGTGGCGCTGCACCCCGAGCGGGTGCGCTCGCTCTTCCCCGCGGTCGGGCGCCGCTGCGGGCGGGCCCCGCTCGACCCGTCCGACCCGCAGGGGCTGCTGCACGGCACCGTCGACGACGCCGCGCGCCTGGTCCTGCTCGTGGCCCTGCCGCTCTCCGGCGAGGCGCTCGCGACCGAGGTCGGCGCGCTCTACCGCTACGGCGACGCCGCCGAGCGCCGCGGGGTGCTGCGCGCCCTGCAGCACCTCGACGCGCCGCACCGCGTGGACGGGGTGGGGGACCGGCTGGTCCCGGTGCTGCACGACGCCCTGCGCACCAACGACGTGCGCCTCGTGGCCGGCGCCCTCGGGCCGTACGCCCGCCACCTCGACGCCTCCGCCTGGCGCCAGGCCGTGCTCAAGTGCGTCTTCGTCGGCGTGCCGCTCGCCGCGGTGCACGACCTCGCCGAGCGCTCCGACGAGCAGCTCGCGACCATGCTCGTGGCCTACGCGCACGAGCGGGTGGCCGCCGGGCGCGACGTCCCGGCCGACGTGTGGGACGTCGTGGACCGCTTCCCGCACGTGCTCGCCGCGTCCCCGATCCACGGCGAGCTGGCCTCGCCGGTGCCCGAGCGCGCGGCGGCGGCCCGCCGTGCGCTGCAGGGCCGGCCGGCTGCCCCGACCACCACCACCGTCACGGACGACGAGGCCCAGGGGGGCTCCTGACGTGCGCATCTTCGACCCGCACATCCACATGACGTCGCGCACGACCGACGACTACGAGGCGATGCACGCCGCGGGCGTGCGCGCGGTCGTGGAGCCGGCGTTCTGGCTCGGCCAGCCCCGGACCAGCGTCGGGTCGTTCGTCGACTACTTCGACTCGCTCGTGGGCTGGGAGCCGTTCCGCGCGGCGCAGTTCGGCATCCGCCACCACTGCACCATCGCGCTGAACCCCAAGGAGGCCAACGACCCGCGCTGCGCGGAGGTGCTCGACGTCCTGCCGCGCTACCTCGCCAAGGACGGCGTCGTCGCCGTCGGTGAGGTCGGCTACGACTCGATGACCGACGCGGAGGAGAAGGCCTTCCAGGCGCAGCTGCAGCTCGCCCTGGAGCACGACCTGCCGGTCATGGTGCACACCCCGCACCGCGACAAGGCGGCCGGCACGCGCCGCACCCTCGACGTCGTCCGCGAGTCGGGCATCGCGCCGGAGCGCGTCGTCGTCGACCACCTCAACGAGATGACGGTCGGCCTCGTGCACGACGCGGGGGCGTGGATGGGCTTCTCGATCTACCCCGACACCAAGATGGACGAGCACCGCATGGTGCGGATCCTGCAGGAGCACGGGACCGAGCGGGTCCTCGTCAACTCGGCGGCGGACTGGGGCCGCAGCGACGTGCTGAAGACCCGGCGCACGGGCGAGGCCATGCTGGCGGCCGGCTACGACGAGGACGCGGTCGACCAGGTCCTGTGGCGCAACCCCGTCGCGTTCTACGGCCAGAGCGGGCGCCTCGTCCTCGACGAGACCGGTCCGGCCGACGCGTCGGCGACGTTCCTCGGCAGCTCGGTGCTGCGCGGCTCCAGGGAGGGCTGAGCCGTGCGCCTGCGCCACCGGTCCGGCGCGACGGTGCACCTGGCCTACTGCACCAACGTCCACCCGGCCGAGGACCTCGACGGCGTGCTGGGCCAGCTCGCGCGCTTCGGCGAGCCGGTGCGCGCCGACGTCGGCTCGCCCGTGCTCGGGCTCGGGCTGTGGCTCGCCCACGACGTGGCGCGCGCCCTCGACGACGACCCGGCGGCCGTCGCCCGGCTGCGCGGGGAGCTGGGCCGGCGCGGGCTCGAGGTGGTCACGCTCAACGGCTTCCCGTACCGGGGCTTCCAGGCCGAGCGGGTCAAGCTCGAGGTCTACCGGCCGGACTGGGCGCAGCGCGAGCGCCTGGAGCACACGCTGCGGCTGGCCCGCGTCCTCGCGGCCCTGCTGCCGGACGACGCGGCCCGCGGGAGCATCTCCTCGCTGCCCTTCGGCTGGCGGGCCTGGTGGGGACCGGAGCGCCAGCGCGCCGCCGACGCCCACCTGCGCGAGCTGGCGGAGGGGCTGCGCGCGGTGCGCCGCGCGACGGGCCGGGAGGTCCGGGTCGGCCTGGAGCCCGAGCCGGGGTGCACCGTGGAGACGGTCGAGCAGGGCGTGCGGCTGGTGCGCGACCTGGCTCCCGACGTGCTCGGGCTGAGCCTGGACGCCTGCCACCTCGCGGTCGGCTTCGAGCGCCCCGACGACGTCGTCGCGCAGGTGCGCGCGGCCGGCGTGCCCGTCGTCAAGCTGCAGGCCTCGGCCGCCCTGCACGCGGACGACCCGTCCGACCCGACGGTGCGGGCGGCCCTGGGGGCGTTCTCCGAGGAGCGCTTCGTGCACCAGGTGCGCGAGGAGCGCCCCGGCGCGACGGGGCCGCTGCCCGGCACGGACGACCTTCCGGAGGCGCTGGACGGCGCGCTGCCGGGGGACCGGGCCTGGCGCGTGCACTTCCACGTGCCGGTGCACGCCGAGCCGGCCGGGCCGCTGCGCTCCACGGCCCCCGAGCTCTCGGCCACGCTGCGCGCGGTCGTGGCCGGCGAGGACCCCCTCACCGACCACGTGGAGGTCGAGACGTACACCTGGGGCGTGCTGCCGGAGGGCGCGCACCCGGGCGACGACGCCGGCGTGGTGCGCGGCATCGCCGCCGAGGTGGCCTGGGTGCGCGACGAGCTCGTCGCCGCCGGTGTCGACAAGGAGGACGCATGACCGAGGGGCGCCCGACCCCCCTGCTGGTGCTCGACGTCGTGGGGCTGACCCCGCGCCTGCTCGAGCACATGCCCGCGGTGCGTGCGGTCGCGGACAGCGGTTTCCGGGCCGAGCTCGGCACCGTCCTGCCGGCCGTCACCTGCTCGGTGCAGTCGACCTTCCTCACCGGCCTCACGCCGGCGCAGCACGGGGTCGTGGGCAACGGCTGGTACTTCCGGGACCTCGGCGAGGTCTTCCTCTGGCGCCAGCACAACCGCCTCGTGCAGGGCGAGAAGGTCTGGGAGACCGCCCGGCGGGCCCACCCCGGCTACCGGGCCGCCAACGTCTGCTGGTGGTACGCCATGGGCGCCACCACGGACGTCACGGTCACCCCGCGCCCCGTCTACCACGCCGACGGGCGCAAGTCGCCGGACTGCTACGTGCGCCCGGCGGCGCTGCACGACGAGCTCGTGCGCGAGCTGGGCGAGTTCCCGCTGTTCCAGTACTGGGGCCCGACCGCGTCCATCGCGTCCTCGCGCTGGATCGTCGAGGCCGCCCGCAAGGTCATGCCCGAGCAGGACCTCACGCTCGTCTACGTGCCCCACCTGGACTACGACCTGCAGCGCTGCGGGCCCGACGGGCCCGAGGCCGTCGCCGCGGCGCGCGAGGTCGACGCGGTGCTGGCGCCGCTGCTGGCCGACGCCAGGCGGCTGGGGGCGACCGTCGTCGTCCTGTCCGAGTACGGCATCACCGCCGCCCGCCGCGCCGTCGACGTCAACCGGGTGCTGCGCCGCGAGGGGCTGCTCGAGGTCTACCGCAACGCCAGCGGCGAGCTGCTCGACCCGTGGACCTCCCGCGCCTTCGCGGTGGCGGACCACCAGGTGGCGCACGTCTACGTCGCCGACCCGCAGGACGTGCCGCGGGTGCGCGCGCTGCTCGAGCCGCTCGACGGCGTCGCGGAGGTGCTCGACCGCGAGGGGCAGGCGGCGCACGGCCTGGACCACGAGCGCGCGGGCGAGCTCGTCCTCGTCGCCGAGCCGGACGCCTGGTTCACCTACTACTACTGGCTGGACGACGCCGACGCGCCCGACTTCGCGCGCGGGGTGGAGATCCACAAGAAGCCGGGCTACGACCCCGCCGAGCTCTTCATGGACCCGAAGGACCCGCTCGTCAAGGCCAAGGCCGGGGCGAACCTCGTGCGCAAGAAGGTCGGGCTGCGCTACGCGATGAACGTCGTGCCGCTCGACCCCTCACCGGTGCGCGGCTCGCACGGGCGCCTGCCGGACGACCCCGCCGACGGGCCGGTGCTGCTCTGCAGCGACCCCGGGCCCGCGCGCGGGCGCTACGAGGCGACCGAGGTGCGCGACCTGCTGCTGCGCCTCGCCGGGCTCGACGTCCCCGCCGGGGCGCCCGCCGGGGGCTGACCCCCCGGGGACGGCCCCGCGCCGCACTGCCACTCTCGTCCCGACCCCTCACAGAGACGGAGCACCCGCGCATGGCACGACCGATCACCCTGTTCACCGGCCAGTGGGCCGACCTGCCCTTCGAGGAGGTCGCGCGCCTGGCGGGGGAGTGGGGCTACGACGGCCTCGAGATCGCCTGCTGGGGCGACCACCTCGACGTGTGGCGGGCGGTGGAGGACGACGCGTACGTCCAGAGCCGCCGCGACATCCTCGAGAAGAACGGCCTCAAGGTCTTCGCGATCTCGAACCACCTCAAGGGCCAGGCGGTCTGCGACGACCCGATCGACCAGCGGCACCAGGAGATCCTCCCGGCGCGCATCTGGGGCGACGGCGACGCCGAGGGCGTGCGCCAGCGGGCCGCCGAGGAGATGAAGATGACGGCCCGCGCCGCGCGCAAGCTCGGCGTGGACGTCGTCGTCGGCTTCACCGGCTCGAGCATCTGGAAGACCGTCGCGATGTTCCCGCCGGTGCCGGAGTCGATGATCGAGGCCGGCTACCAGGACTTCGCCGACCGCTGGAACCCGATCCTCGACGTCTTCGACGACGAGGGGGTGCGCTTCGCCCACGAGGTCCACCCGTCCGAGATCGCGTACGACTACTGGACGACGGTGCGCACCATGGAGGCCATCGGGCACCGGCCCGCGTTCGGCCTCAACTGGGACCCGTCGCACTTCGTGTGGCAGGACCTCGACCCGGTCTCGTTCATGTGGGACTTCCGCGACCGGATCTACCACGTGGACTGCAAGGACGCCAAGCGCCGCGTGGGCAACGGCCGCAACGGGCGCATGGGCTCGCACCTGCCCTGGGCGGACCCGCGCCGCGGCTGGGACTTCGTGTCCACCGGCCACGGCGACGTGCCCTGGGAGGACAGCTTCCGCATGCTCAACACGATCGGGTACGACGGCCCGATCTCGGTGGAGTGGGAGGACGCCGGCATGGACCGCCTCGTCGGCGCCCCCGAGGCGCTGGCGTTCGTGCGCCGGCTCGCCTTCGACCCGCCGTCGGCGGCCTTCGACGCGGCCTTCAGCACCAGCAGCTGACGCCCCCGCCGCAGACCGGCGGCCGGCCCGCAACCGGCCCGCAGCCCGACCAGCAGCCGCCCGGCACCCCGCGCAGGGGCGCCGGGCGGCTGCGGCGTCTTCTGCCACTGAAGGGACGAAGTCGCGCGGTGCCGCGTACCAAGTCATGAGAAAGTCGGGGAAAGGGTCTTCACACGGCGGAGAAGAGTCGTTAACGTCCCGGCTCAGCAGGACGGAGCACCACTGTGCGCGCCGTCCTCGCTCACGGCAGCGGCACGACGCCCGCCGCCCGGCGCAGCGCGGCCCCGGACGAAGGAGAAGTCAGCATGTGCAACGGTCTGGTCCACAAGGCGTGCCCCGAGGAGATGGCGGCGCTCGCCTCGCGCCGCGGCTTCCTCAAGGCGGCTGCCGGCACCGCCGCCCTCGTGGGTGCCGGGGGCGCGCTCGCCGGTGCCACCGCGGCCCCCGCGGCCGCTGCGGCCGGCGAGCAGCGCATCCCCGTGCGGCGCATCAGCATCCAGCTCTACACGCTGCGCGACATCCTGTCCCAGGACGTCGACGGCACCCTCGCGGCGCTCGCGAGCTACGGCTACAAGCAGGTCGAGGCGGCCGGCGTCCCCGGGGGCCTGACCCCCGAGGAGTTCCGCGAGGCCCTGGACGACCACGGCATCAAGGCCACCTCGGCCCACATCGGCATCCCGCAGCCCTTCGACGCGGCGACGTGGCGCGAGCAGCTGCGCGTGGCGAACGTCCTCGGCGCCACCTACGTGAACCACCCCTACTTCGGCACCGACGAGAACGGCCCGATCCGCGACGCGGCCAAGTACGTGGCCCTCGCGGCGGACCTCAACAAGGCCGGCCGGATCGCGCGCAACTTCCGGCTGCAGTTCGGCTACCACAACCACCACAACGAGTTCCTGCGCCAGTCCGACGGCCGCACGGGCATGGACATCCTGTTCCAGGAGACCGACCCGACGCTCGTCCACTTCCAGCTGGACCTCTACTGGGCGTGGCGGGGCGCGGCCGACCCGGTCGACATCATCAACGCCCACCGCGGGCGCATCCGCCAGTTCCACGTCAAGGACATGGGCGTGGACGGGCTGTTCGAGGACCCGGGCAAGGGCCTCATCGACTTCCCGCGCATCTTCGCCCAGGCCCGCAAGGGCGGCACGGTGGAGTTCATCGTGGAGCGCGACAACGCCGGCACCGCGCCGCGCCAGCCCGCGGACGCCCTGGACACCGCTGAGGTCGGCTTCGACTTCCTGCGCAACGTCCGCTTCTGATCCCCTGCAGGACCCCCCACCCCCGTCGAAGGAGACGAACCACGTGCGTAGGGCACTCCCGCTCGCGGTGCTCGCCACGGCGCTCGGCGGCCTCACGGCCACCGTCCCGCTGACCACGGCGACCGCCGCCCCCTCGAAGGCCCCCGCGGCCGCGCAGGCGCCCGACCAGAGCGCCTTCCAGAAGGTCACCCTCAACGACCGTCCCGGCGAGCCGATCAGCCTCGCCGTCACGCCGGACGGGCGCGTGCTGCACACCGCCCGCGACGGCCGGGTCTTCATCCACGACCCGAAGACGGGGCTCAACCCCCTCGCGGCCAAGGTGCCGGTCTACCTGCACGACGAGGAGGGCCTGCAGGGCGTCGCGGTCGACCCCAACTTCGCGAAGAACAAGTGGGTCTACCTCTACTACTCCCCCCTCGAGGGCGACACCCCCGAGGACGACCCGCTGACGCCGGACGTCAACGAGGGCGACGCGCCCTTCGAGATCACCGACGAGCAGTACGAGTCGTTCAAGGGCGCCCTGCGCCTGTCGCGCTTCAAGCTGATCGGCAACGAGCTCAAGCTCGACACCGAGCAGGAGATCCTCGAGGTCCCCGTCGACCGCGGCATCTGCTGCCACGTCGGCGGCCAGATCGACTTCGACAGCAAGGGCAACCTCTACCTGTCGACCGGTGACGACTCGAACCCGTTCGAGTCCGACGGCTACGTGCCGGTCGACGACCGCGAGGGCCGCCACCCGGCGTTCGACGCCCGCCGCACCTCGGGCAACACGAACGACCTGCGCGGCAAGCTCCTGCGCATCAAGCCGAAGGCCGGCGGCGGCTACACCATCCCCAAGGGCAACCTCTTCGCCCCGGGGACGGAGAAGACCCGTCCCGAGATCTACGCGATGGGCCTGCGCAACCCGTTCCGCTTCGACGTGGACCCGCAGACCGACACGGTCTACATGGCGGACTACTCGCCGGACGCCAACCAGCCGAGCGACGACCGCGGCCCCGCGGGCCACGGCCGCTGGATGGTCATCGACGAGCCCGCCAACTACGGCTGGCCGTTCTGCGTGCAGCCGGACATCCCCTACCGGGACTACGACTTCGCGACGGAGACCCCGGGCGACTACTTCAACTGCAAGGCCGTCGTCAACGACTCGCCGTACAACACCGGCCTCGAGGTCCTGCCGCCGGTGGCGCACTCGGAGATCATCTACTCCTACGGCGCGTCGCGGCAGTTCCCGGAGCTCGGCACCGGCGGCATCGGCCCGATGGCCGGCCCGGCGTACGACTTCAAGCACGCCTCGAAGTCCGCGATCAAGTGGCCGGCGTACTACGACGGCAAGCCGCTCTTCTACGAGTGGACCCGTGACTTCGTCCAGGCGGTCACCACGGGTCCCGGTGGCGAGGTGGCGAGCCTCGAGCGCGTCGCGCCGGACGTCGTCGTCGACGGCCCGATGGACATGGAGTTCGGCCCCGACGGCGCGCTCTACGTCCTGGAGTACGGCACCGGCTACTTCGCCGAGCTGCCGGAGGCCCAGCTGGCCCGCATCGACTACACCCGCGGCAACCGCACGCCGGAGCCCAAGGTCGCGGCCGACGTCGTCGAGGGCCAGACGCCGCTGACCGTCACGTTCTCCAGCGAGGGCACGACGGACGCCGACGGCGACAGCCTGCGCTACCGCTGGGACTTCGACGCGGACGGCAAGGTCGACTCGTACCGCCAGAACCCGACGTTCACCTACGAGGAGAACGGCGCGTACGACGCGACCCTGACCGTCATCGACGAGACCGGCCGCCGGGCGTCCGCCTCGGTCCGGGTCATCGTCGGCAACGAGGCCCCGGTCGTCACCTTCGTCACCCCGCAGACCGGTGACACCTTCGCCTTCGGCGACGCGGTCCGCTTCGAGGTCCAGGTGACCGACGACCAGCCGGTCGACTGCAACAACGTCATCGTGTCCTACGTCCTGGGCCACGACGACCACGGTCACCCGCTGACGGCCGCCCGCGGCTGCTCGGGCACCATCCAGACCCCGCTGGAGACCGGCCACGCCGGTGCGAGCAACCTCCGCGGCGTCTTCCAGGCGACCTACACGGACACCCCGGAGGACGGCCTGCCGGCCCGCTCCGGCACCGCCGAGGTCGTCCTCGAGCCCAGCAACGGCTGAGACCGCCGCTGAGCCCGACCGCACGGCAGCGCTGAGCACGACCCGGCGCTGAGCAGGACCACGGGAGGGGCGTCGCCTTCGGGCGGCGCCCCTCTCGGCGTGCGACGGCCCGGGCGGCTCCGGCCGCCGGCGCGCGCCGTACGCTCGCGGGGTGCGCCTGCCCTCCCTGCCCGTCGCGCTGACCCCGCGCCGGCGCCCCCGCCCGCCCCGCGACCTGCCGCTCGAGGCGGGGGAGCGGGTGCTGGCCGGGGTCCCCGGGGCGTGGGCCACCCAGCGCGCCCTGCTGCTCGCCGCCGGGCCGGGCTGGGACCGGCTGCCGTGGCACGAGGTGCTCGCCGCCACCTGGGACGACGAGCGCGGCGCGCTGGCGGTGGAGTCGGTGCGCGGAGCGCGCGAGGTCGTGCTCGGCGAGCCCGGGCTGCTGCCGGAGACGGTGCGCGAGCGCGTGCAGTCCAGCATCGTGCTCACCCGGCACGTGCCGGTCCTCGGCCGCCGGGGCGTGCGCGTGGTGGCCCGCCGGGTGCCCGGGCGCGACGGGCTGCTGTGGCAGGAGGTGGCCGACCCCGGGGTGGACCCCGCGGACCCGCGGGTCCGCGCGGCGGTGGACCTCGAGCAGCGGCGCCTGCGCGCCGCGATGCTCTAGGCCGTCGCGAGCGCCTCGAGCGCGTCGGGGTCGCGGCTCACGTGCTCGGCGGGCGCCTGCTCCGGCGGCAGGCCCAGCAGGTCCAGGACAGCGCTCTCCACGGCGCCGTGGGTGGCCGGCGAGCCGTAGACGACGTCCTCGCCGAGGGACTCCAGCGCCGGCATGATCGTGATGCCGTCGTTGAACAGGTCGATGACCCGCGGGTCGATGTAGGAGCTGCGCGCGACGGTCGGGGTGTTGCCGAGGTAGTCCGAGACCTCCTTGACGACCCGGGTCACCGCGCGCTTGCGCGCGGTCGGCGACTGCGGCGCGAGGGTCGACACGGCCAGGCCGACGGCGGTGAGCACCGTGGCGTGCCAGGTCCGGAAGTCCTTCGCGCTCACCTCGCCACCGACGACCGAGCGGACGTACTCGTTGACCTCCGTGCTGCGCACGTCGCGCCACTCCCGGCCGACCTTGTACGCGAGGAGCTCGGGCTTGTCGTCCCGGCGGCGCTGCAGCCCGCGGACGACGGTGCGCACCTCGGGGTCCACGACCGACTGCAGGCGCTCCTTGCCGTGCTTGGCGAGGTACTCGAAGACCACCGTGTCGCCGTGCACGCTGACGTGCTCCCGGCGGATGGTGGCCAGGCCGAAGGTGCCGTTGTCCTCCGCGTACTCCTCGCTGCCGATCCGGAAGAAGCCGAGGTCGAGCAGGCGGAAGGCGCATGCGAGGACGCGCTCGCGGCCGTACCCCTGCTGCGCGAGGTGCCCGGCGACGACCTGGCGCGCGGCCGGGAGCCGGCGCGCGACCTGCAGCACGCGGTCGTGCTTGGCCTGGTCGCGCTGGACCCGCCAGGCGTCGTGGTAGCGGTACTGGCGCCGGCCGGCGGCGTCGGTGCCGACGGCCTGGATGTGGCCGTTGGGCCAGGGGCAGATCCAGACGTCCTGCCAGGCCGGCGGGATGACGAGGTCGCGGGCGCGCTGCACGTCCTCCGGGGACGCCGGCTCGCCGTCCGCGGTCACGTAGGAGAAGCCCCGGCCGCGCCGCACGCGGCGCAGGCCGGGGCCCTGGCTGTCCGAACGCCGGAGGCGCGGCACCGCTCAGCCCTCCTCGGGCTCCAGGTGCATGGCCTGCTCCTCGGGGGAGCCGCCGCCCGGCGAGCCCTCCTCGTAGGCGACCTCGTCCTTCTCCGTGTCGAACTCGGCGTCCCCGTCGGGAGCGACGAGCTGGCCCACCGGGTCGCCCCCGCCGGGACCGGTGCCGCCCTCGACGACCCGGTCGTCCTCGCCGGAGCCGAGCGGGTCGACGTACGGCTCGGGCTCCTCCGCGGCCAGGCGCTCGTCGAGCGTCTCGCCCTCGAGCTCCTCCTGGACCGTCGTGCCCTTGCTGTCCGAGCCGAGGTAGCCGTAGCTGCCCGGCAGGGAGCCCTCCTCGGGCTCGGGGTAGCGGTCGCGCTCGGGCGAGTCGTCGTCGACGACCTCGGGGAAGCCCTGCTCGATCGGGCGGTCCTCGAAGCTGGGGTCGGTCACCGTTCTCCTTCGCGGGGTGGTGTGCTGGTGGCGGGGCCGGTCAGGGCCGGCCGTTGCTGCCCGCCTGCGCGTCGGGGACCTCGATGGTGGTGGTCTCCATCGTCCCCGTGGCGCTGTCGTACGTCGTGAGGGTCACCTCGTCGGTCCCCCCGCCGGTGCCCCCGCCGCTGCCGGCGGAGGAGGCCTTGTCCTTGGCGGTGGACGCGAGGTCCTGGGCGGTCTGGGTCAGCTTGCCCTGCAGGTCGCCGGCGGTCTGCGTCACCTGCTCCTGGACGTCGCCGACCTTCTCCTGCACCCGCGGGTCCTCCCAGTAGCGCCGGGCGGTGCGCGCGATCTGGTCGTAGCGCTCGCGCCCGGCCCGGGCCCCGAGGACGTAGCCCACCGCGGCACCGGTGAGGAAGGCGGCCTTCGTGCGCATGGTGTCTCCCCTGGTAGGTGGTTGGTCGCGCAGGTCTCGGCGCGCTGCCAGCCGATCTACCCCCGGGCCGCCCGGGGTGAACCCCACGGGCCGTGCCGGGGCACGGACGCCGATGAGGTAGGGTCTGGCGCTGAACGAGGGCCTCCGGGCCGTTCGGTCCCGCGTAGCTCAATCGGCAGAGCATCCGACTGTTAATCGGACGGTTACTGGTTCGAGTCCAGTCGCGGGAGCCACCCCCTCCCGGCGGTGGGCCCGCCCCTCGGGGGGCGGTAGCTCAGCCGGTCAGAGCAGGGGACTCATAATCCCTGGGTCGTGGGTTCGAGCCCCACCCGCCCCACCCCCGCTCCTCCGCGCGCCGGCGCACCGCTGCCCGCGGTCCTCGCGGTGCCGCCGCACCGTGCCCCGTCGCCGTGCCCCGTCGCCGTACCCGGCGCCGTGTTCGACGCCGCCGACGGCAGGACAGTGCAGCCGACGACCCGACGGCTCGAGCACCGGGGCCGGCACGGGGCGCAGGCGGGAGCGGGGACACCATGGACAGTCGCGGTGCGCTGGGCACGAGCACGGCGGGGACCGGCCTCGGGGGGTGGGGCCCCGGCGGGGACGGGCACCACGACGGGCACCCGGGCGACCTGGCGGTGCTGCTGGACGCGGGACGCGAGGCCCCTGACGCCCCGGACGGTGCGGCGCTGGGCGAGCCCGGTGGGATCGAGCAGCTGGTCGCCGCCGCGGTGGCGGTCGTCCCGGGCGTCCAGCAGGCCAGCTCCTCCCGCGCCGACGGCTCGGGGGCGCTGCGCAGCGTCGCCGCCACGGGCGTCCTCGCCGCCGAGGTCGACCGGCTGCAGCAGCGCCTCGGCGAGGGGCCGTGCCTCGACGCCCTGCGCGGGGAGCCGGTGGTGGCGGTGTACGACGTCGACGCCGAGGAGCGGTGGCCGGGGTTCCGCGCCGGAGCCGCGGAGCTGGGGCTCGGCGGGTGCCTGCCCGTGCGCGTGCGGGCCGGCGACGAGGACCTCGGGGCGCTCAACGTCCACAGCCCGTGGCCGGGCGCCCTCGACGGCAGCACGCTGGACGCCCTGCTGCTGCTCGTCGCGCAGGCGAGCGCCGACGCGGCCCACGCCGGCCCGGCCGCACCCGTCCTGGCCCGCCTCCCCGCGGTGCTCGGCGACCACGACGTCGTCCGGGTCGCGGCCGGTGTGCTCGTCCAGCGGACGGGCGCCACCCCCGGCGAGGCCCTGCTCGTGCTCACCCGGCTGAGCCGCGCGCTCGCCCGCCCGCTGCCGGTCGTCGCCGCGGACGTGGTGGACCTCGCCGTCACCCGCGCCACCGTCGCCCCGGCCGTCGGGTCGCGGCGGCGGTCCTGACGCTGCGGCAGCCGCCGCGCGACCCCGCGACCGGTCCTGCGCGTCGGGGCGCTCCCGGGTGTTCGGCATCGTCGACCGCTCGCCCTTGTCGCCCACCGTGCAGCACCCGAGACTCCTCGCTGTCACACCCCCGGGCTGCCGGACGGCGACGACGCCGCGGCAGCCCCCTCGACGACGAGGAGCGAACGTGATCAGCAGCAGACTCCGCGGTGCCCGCGACGCGGTGCTGGCAGCGGGCCTGGCGGCCGCGCTGGCCGCGGCCCTGGCCCCGGCGACGGCGCCGCCCGCACGGGCCGCGGCCCCGGTGCGCGGCGAGGCCGCGACGGTGACCGGCCCCCTCGCGACGACCCGGGACTCGCACCCCTTCGGCGGCGCGGCCTTCCAGGAGGTCCCGCAGGACCTCGCCGACGTCGGCTACGTCGAGGAGGAGTACCTCGCGAGCGGTGAGTCCGACGTCTACTCGTGGCCCGCCGACGCGCCCGCGGTAGTCCGCACCGAGGACGCCCCGTACACCACGCGCGTCCTCGTGCGCCGGCCGGCGAAGGGCGCGGCGTTCAGCGGCAACGTCGTCGTCGAGATGCTCAACCCGTCGAACCTCTTCGACCTCAACATCGGCTGGGCCCTGGCCCACGAGCAGATGATCGCCAACGGCGACACCTGGGTGGGCATCACCGCCAAGCCCATCGCCGTCGACGCGCTGAAGACCTTCGACCCCGAGCGGTACGGCGACCTGTCCTTCGCCAACCCGCTGCCGCTCGACGACCCGGCGAACTGCGAGACCGTGGCCGCGGACAGCTCGCGCACCACGGAGAACGGCCTCGTCTGGGACATCTACACGCAGGTCGGCAACTGGCTGCGCAGCGACGCCCGGTCCAACCCGCTGCGCTACGGCACCCGCCACACCAAGGTGACGAAGGCGTACGGCCTGGGCTACTCCCAGACCGGCGGCTACCTCGTCAACTACATGAAGGCCATCCACCCGCTCGTCGTGCAGGCGCAGGGCCGGCCGACGTACGACGCGTACCTCGTCGGGGTCGCGGGCGGCGGCTTCGCCGGGGCGTACCCGATGAACCAGTGCGAGCCGGCACCGCCGGTCGGCGACCCGCGCCGCAGCCTCTACGGCGTCGGGGTGCCGGTGATCCAGATGATGTCGCAGTCGGACTACCTGCGCGGCATCGGCTCGCGCCGCCCCGACAGCGACACCCCGGGGGACCGGTTCCGGCACTACGAGATGGCCGGCGCGGGGCACGCCACCCCCGACGAGCTCTACTACTCCGCCCGCGCCGAGGACATCGTGCAGGCGGACCGCGCCGTGCCGCCGCAGTCCTGCGACCAGGGCCCGCGCAGCCGCTTCCCCAGCGACATCTTCTTCAACGCGGCGCTGCGCAACCTGGACCGCTGGGTGCGCGCCGACGTGCCGCCGCCGCACGCCGACCCGATCGTCGTCCGGTACGGCGAGCCGGTGCTCGACCGCTTCGGCAACGTCCGGGGCGGCATCCGCTCGCCGTACCTCGAGGTGCCGACGAGCACCTGGTACGGCACCGCCACCGGCGCGTCGTTCTGCTTCATCGCCGGCTACGAGGTGCCGTTCCGCCAGGCCCGGCTCGAGCGGCTGTACGAGGTGAGGGACGGGCGGAGCCCGGAGTACGTGCGGGCCGTGACGCGCAGCGCGCAGCGCCTGGAGCGCCAGGGCTTCCTGACCTCCTTCGACGCGCGCCAGATCATCCGGGAGGCGCGGACCACCGACATCTTCCGCTGACGACCCGCTGGACCACCCGACGTCCCCGCAGCGCCCCCGCGCACCCGTGCGCGGGGGCGCTGCCGTGTCCGGTGGTGCACGAGGTAGCAGCACTGGTGCTGTCGATGTAGCAGTCCTACTATCGGCGGCAGCGGTCCGGCCGGCGGGGAGGTGCACGGTGCGGGGGAGTGGCGCGGCGGTCGTGCGGGCGCGCGGCCTGCGGATGGCGTACGGGACCCACGAGGTGCTCGGCGGGGTCGACCTCGACGTGGCCGCCGGGGAGGTCGTCTGCCTGCTGGGGCCCAACGGCGCCGGCAAGACGACGACGCTGGAGGTCCTGGAGGGCTTCCGGGTCCCCTCGGCGGGCGAGGTCGCGGTGCTCGGGCAGGACCCCGCGCGGGCCGACGACGCCTGGCGGGCCAGGGTCGGTGTGGTCCTGCAGTCCTGGCGCGACCACTCGCGCTGGACCCCGCGGCGCCTCCTCGAGGGGCTGGGCGGCTACTACGCCCCGTACGCCGTGCCGGGCCGGCCCCGCCCCCTGCCGGCGGACGAGCTGCTGGGGCTCGTCGGGCTGCGCGCGCAGGCGGACCAGCGTCTCGGCACGCTGTCCGGCGGCCAGCGGCGGCGCCTCGACGTCGCCGTGGGCATCGTCGGGCGCCCGGACGTGCTGTTCCTCGACGAGCCGACGGCCGGGCTCGACCCGCGCGGCCGGCACGACGTGCACGAGCTCGTCCACCGGCTCTGCGACCTCGAGGGCACGACGGTCCTGCTCACGACGCACGACCTGGCCGAGGCGGAGCGGCTGTCCGACCGCATCCTCGTGCTCGCCGGGGGCCGCATCGTCGCCGACGGCAGCCCCGACGCGCTCGCGCGGGAGGTGGCGGCCACCAGCGAGGTGCGCTGGAGCCGCGGCGGCGAGCGCTTCGTGCACGCCACCGACGACGCGACGGGCTTCGTGCGCGGGCTGCTGGCCCAGCACGGCGACGTCGAGGACCTCGAGGTCCGCCGGGCGAGCCTGGAGGACACGTACCTCGAGATGGTGCGGCGCCACGAGCAGCCGGGCGCCGTGCCGCCCGCGCGCGGCGTGGAGGTGGTCCGGTGAGCGCCCCCGTCGCCCCCGCCGCCCCGGCCGGCGCGACCCGCCACGCGGTGCGGCTCGGCCTGCGCCGCGGCTGGACCGAGTTCCTCCTCAGCGTGCGCAGCCCGCAGGACCAGGGCTTCTACCTCTTCACCGCCGTGGTGTCCGTCGGCTACCTGTGGCTCAACCGCGACGGCGAGGTCGAGGGGACGACGCTGTCCTTCCCGACCGTGGCCCTGCCCAGCGTCCTCGCCGCGCTCGCCGCCTTCGGCGTCTTCATGGGGCCGGTCTTCGCGCTCGCCATGGAGCGCGAGGACGGCACCCTGCTGCGGCACAAGGCGGTCCCGCACGGGATGCAGGGCTGCGTCACCGGCCAGCTCGTCCTGCACGCGCTCTCGGCGGTGCCGCAGCTGCTCGTCGTGCTCGTGCCCAGCTGGCTGCTCTTCGACGGGCTGGTGCGCACCGGGGCGGGCGGGTGGCTCGTGCTCGCCGGCGTCGTCGTGCTGGGGATGGCCGCGCTCCTGCCCTGGGGCATGGTCGTCGGGGCGCTCGTGCCCAGCACCCAGAAGGCCGGCACCTGGGGGATGCTGCCCGTCCTGGTCGTCGTCGGCATCTCCGGCGTCTTCGTGCCGCTGCAGCAGATGTGGGGCTGGCTCCAGGCGGTCGCGCAGGTCTTCCCGGTCTACTGGCTGGGGCTCGGGCTGCGCTCGGCCGTCCTCCCGGACGCGGCCGCGGCCCTCGAGGTCGGCGGCTCGTGGCGCACCGGCACGACGGTCGCCGTCCTCGGCGCGTGGTGCGTCGTGGGCCTGCTCGTCGCCCCGCCGGTGCTGCGCCGGATGGCCCGCCGGCAGTCGGGGTCGCAGGTGCAGGCGGCCCGCGACGCGGCGCTGCAGTGGGTGCGGTGACGCGGGTGCCGGGCACCGAGGCCGTGCACAACCGCATCGCGCTGCTGCGCGCCGAGCAGGGCGTCACGCGCCGCGAGCTCGCCGACGCGCTCGGGGTGCACTACCAGACGGTCGGCTACCTCGAGCGCGGCGAGTACAGCCCCAGCCTGCACCTCGCCCTGCGGATCGCCGCCTTCTTCGGCCTGCCCGTCGAGGCGGTCTTCTCCACCGAGCCCTTCCCGCGGGTCAGCGACCTGCACCGGCGCTCCGGCTGAGGGCGGCGCCCCTGCGGGCGCGACGGGCGGCGGAGACCAGGGGCGCGCGGTGCGGCCCGCGCGACGTCACGCCGCCCGTCGCACCCCGCACGGATGCCCTGCCGGGCGGCCCCCCACTCACCCGGGGCAGGAGTGGTCGCGGGTGGACGCCCGGACGGCGCGCGCGGCGCTGCCGAGGTCGGGGGCCAGCGGGACGCCCGCGGCCTCGAGCGCGTCGAGCAGCGCGTTGCACGGGCACCCCGCCGTCACCACCCGCAGGTGCTCGTCCGCGACCGCCGCCTCGGCGCACAGCCGGACGAGCGCGGCCTGGCCCGGGCGGTCGCCCGGCAGCAGGTCGTCGAGGTGGACGACGACCGGGGCGCGCCGGGCCAGGGGGCGCTGCAGCCCGGCGCGCAGCGCGGCGACGACGGGCTCGTCGAGCGGGCCGGACGGGGCGAGCACGTCCACGCCGCGGTGGACGTACGAGGTGACGGGCACGGGGGCACTCCTCGTGGGGCACCGGGACCGGCCGCTGCGCTGGAGCCGGGTGCCGCGGCTGCCCCCTCCCCCGCGCCCCACACCTCCCGCGCGACGCACCTGCCCGGGCCCCCGTCCCGCGACTAGACGTCCCGGTGCGCGAGCCGGTCGCGCAGGCGGTCCACGAAGCCCACGCCCGGGCCGACGAGCTTGTGGAACAGCTCGGAGTGCGGGGCGGCCGGGTGCGGCCGGGTCGGCGCGAGCTGCTCGGCGCGGCGCACCTGCTCGGCCATCTCCAGCATGCGCTCGCGCGGCACCCGGGCCCGCAGCAGGGGGAACTGCTCGCCCTCCTCGTCGCGCACGTGGTCGCGCAGGGTGGCCTCGAGCCGGCCCACCACCTCGAGGAACTGCGCGTCGGCGGCGTCGAGGCCCTCGAGCGCCTTGAGCTGCTCCTCGAGCTCCTGGTGCTCGCGGGTGTCGTGCTCGACCGCCGCCTCGCCGTCGGGCAGGTGGTCCCGGACCGCCGGGTAGACGTGCATCTCCTCGGCGACCGCGTGGCGCATGAGCTCGGCGGTGAGGACGTCCGCCAGGTCGCGGCGGACCTCGGGCCGTCCGGCCGCCTGGATCTCGTCGACGAGGTCGAGGAACTGGCGGTGCTGCCGGGTGAGGACGTCGACGACGTCGTCGCCGGGGGCGCTGTCGTACGGGCGGTCGGTCACGGGGTCCTCCAGGGGAGCGCGGCGCGGTCGATCACCGCGCGGGTACCCGCGGGGGAGCGCCCCACGCGCCGCGCGCTCAGTCCGCGTCGCAGTCCACGCCGAGCGCGGCCGTCCCGCCGAGCGCACCGCCGGCCGCCAGCAGGCCGAGCGCGCCCCAGCGCCGTTCCGGCGCGTCGTCGGTGGTGAGGTGCACGGCCTCGGTGGCCTCGAGCGGCACGCGCTCGGGCATCGTCCGGTAGTCGGGCTCGGTCACGACGGCCTCCTCGCTGGTCACCGCTCGGGACCCCTCAGAGCACCAGCGCCCCGGCCTCGAGGTCGAGCAGCGCGCGCTTGCGCTCCAGGCCGCCAGCGTAGCCCGTGAGCGTGCCGCGCGCCCCGACCACGCGGTGGCAGGGGACGACGATCGACAGCGGGTTGCGCCCGTTGGCCAGCCCCACGGCGCGCGCCGCGCCGGGCGCCCCCAGCCGGCGGGCCAGGTCCCCGTACGAGGCCGTGCCGCCGTAGGGGATGGACCGCAGCGCCTCCCAGACGCGCAGCTGGAAGGCCGAGCCGCGGGGGGCGAGCGGCAGGTCGAAGGCGCGCAGGTCCCCGGCGAAGTACGCGGCGAGCTGCTCCGACGCGGTGCGCAGCACCGGGTGCGCGTCGTCGCTCCTCCACGTCCCCCGGTCCGCCGGAGGGTGGCGGTGCGGGGTGAAGAGCACCGCCCGCAGGCCGTCGTCGCCCGCGGCGACGAGCAGGTCGCCCACGGGACTGGGCAGGACGGTCGTCCAGGTGGTGGTCACGCGGTCCTCCGGGAGGGCTCGGCGGGCTGGTCGAAGACGCCGAGGCTCGACCAGGCGTGCAGGAGGGCGTACGAGCGCCAGGGCGCCCAGCCGGCTGCGGCGCGGGCGGCCCCGGCGGGCGAGGCGTCCGCGACGCCGAGCCCGGCAAGTGCTTTCCGGGCGGCGAGGTCGCCGGGCAGGAACACGTCCGGGTCGCCGAGCGCGCGCAGCCGCACGTACGACGCCGTCCACGGGCCGATGCCGGGCAGGGCGACGAGGCGCGCGGCGGCCTCGTCCCGGTCGACGCCGCGCTCCAGGCGCAGGCGGCCGGTGTGCAGCGCTCCCGCCAGGGACCGCAGCGCCCCACCGCGCGCCCGCGGCAGGGCCAGCGTGGCGGGGTCGAGGTCGGCGAGCGCCTCGGGGTCCGGGAAGAGGTGCGTCAGCCCGCCGCTCGGCTGAGCAAGCGGTTGCCCGTGCGTGAGGACCAGGCGCCCGGCGTGGGTGCGCGCCGCGGCCAGCGAGACCTGCTGGCCCAGCACGGCCCGTACGGCCAGCTCGGCCCCGTCGTCGTGGCCGGGCACCCGCAGTCCGGGGCGCCCGCGCACCAGGTGGCCGAGCAGCGGGTCGGCGCCGAGGAGCGCGTCGACCGCCTCCGGGTCGGCGTCGAGGTCGAACGTGCGCCGGGCGCGCTCCACCGCGGCGCCGACGTCGCGCAGGTCCGCGAGGTCGAGCTCGGCCCGCACCGCGTCCCCGTCCGGCGTGAGCGCCACGACCCCCGGGCCGTGCGGCAGGCGCAGGGTGCGGCGGTAGGTGCCGTCCACGACCTCCTCCACCCCCACGACGGCGTGGGCGGCGAGGAAGGCCACGACCGCCGCCCCGTCGAAGGGCGGGCGGGCCGCGAGGCGCAGCACCAGGCGGCCCGCGCCCGGCGCCGGCGCACCGGGCGCCGCGGCGGTGCGGCCGCGGCGCCCGGCGGCCGCGCGCAGCTCCCCGGGGGCGGCGGCGTACACCTCGCGCACCGTGTCGTTGAACTGCCGGACGCTGGAGAAGCCGGCGGCGAAGGCGACGTCGGCCAGGGGCAGCCCGGTCGTCTCGACGAGCAGGCGCGCCGCGTGGGCCCGCCGGGCCCGGGCCAGCGCGAGCGGCCCCGCCCCGAGCTCGCCGACGAGCTGGCGGTGCAGGTGGCGCTCGCTCAGGCCGAGGCGCCGGGCGAGGCCGGGGACGCCCTCGCGGTCGACGACGCCGTCGGCGATGAGCCGCATCGCGCGCCCCGCCACGTCGGAGCGGACGTCCCAGTCGGGCGAGCCCGGGACGGCGTCGGGGCGGCAGCGCTTGCAGGCGCGCAGCCCGGCGCCCTGGGCGGCGGCGGTGGAGCGGAAGAAGCGGACGTTGGCCCGTCGCGGCGTGACCGCGGGGCAGCTCGGGCGGCAGTAGATGCCGGTGCTCGTGACGCCGGTCCAGAAGACGCCGTCGAACCGCGGGTCGCGGCTCTGCACGGCGCGGTAGCACCGCTCGGCGTCGTCGGTGAGGAGGTCCACGCCAGCGATCCTGCCACCGCGCCGGTCCCGCTTCCGGCGGGAATCGGACGCGTGCGTGGGCAGCCCCGCGGGGCGGCACGGAAGGTGCTTGCAGCATGCAACTGCCGGGGTACGCTCGTCGGGTGACCGCCCCCGCCCCCGCGCCCCGCACGGTGCAGGCGCTGTACGCCGTCGTGCGGGGCCTGTCCGCGCCGTCGGCGCGCGACGCCCGCCCGCCGAGCACCTGGCACCTGCTCAAGCTCCTCTCCGCGCGCCCGCTGCGCACCGCCGACCTGGCCGCGCTGTCCGCGCTCGACGCGTCGACGGTGAGCCGGCACGTCAGCGGCCTCGAGGACGACGGGCTCGTGCGGCGCGAGCCCGACCCGGGCGACCGGCGCTCCAGCCGGATCGTCCTGACCCCGGCGGGGGAGCGGGCGTACGACGAGGCCGTCGCCCGGCGCGCCGACCTGCTCGGGTCGGCGACCCGGGAGTGGGCCGACGCCGACCGGGAAGCCCTGGCCCGACTCCTCGAGCGGCTGGCCGACGCGCTGCTGCCGGCCGCCGACGCCCACCACCCCGCGCAGGAGGCCTGACGTGGCGAGCACGACCCCCGACGCCCGCGCCGCCGCGGGCGGCCCCGGCCCCGACGGGGGCGAGGAGCCGCAGTACCTCAGCCACCGCCAGATCCTCGTGGTGATGGCCGGCGTCATGAGCGGCATGCTGCTGGCCGCCCTCGACCAGAGCATCGTCGGGACGGCGCTGCCGACCATCACCAGCGAGCTCGGCGGGCTCGACAAGCTCTCGTGGGTCGTCACGGCGTACCTGCTCACGGCGACGGCGATGACGCCGCTGTGGGGCAAGCTGTCCGACCTCTACGGGCGCCGCCTGGTCTTCCAGACCGCGATCGGGATCTTCCTCGTCGGGTCGGCGCTGTGCGGCTTCGCCCAGGACATCTACCAGCTCATCGGCTTCCGGGCGCTGCAGGGCGTGGGCGGCGGCGGGCTCTTCGCGATCGCGCTCAGCATCATCGGCGACGTCGTCCCCCCGCGCGAGCGCGGCCGGTACGGCGGCTACTTCGGCGCCGTCTTCGGCGTCTCGAGCGTCGCCGGGCCGCTGCTCGGCGGCTTCTTCACCGACGGCCCCGGCTGGCGCTGGATCTTCTACATCAACCTCCCGATCGGCGGCGCCGCGCTCGTCATCACCTCGGTCGCGCTCGCCGGGGCCCGCACCACCCGCCGCCGCCACGCCATCGACTGGCTCGGCGCGCTGCTCGTCGTGGCCTCGGTGACCGCGCTCCTGCTCTACCTGGAGTGGCGAGGGCGCGACTACGGCTGGGCCGAGGGCGGCGCGCTCGCGCTGCTCGGCGCGGCGCTCGCGCTCGCCGCCCTCTTCGTCCTCGTCGAGACCCGGGCCGCCGAGCCGATCATCCCGATGTCGCTCTTCCGGAACCCGGTGTTCGCCGGCGGCAACCTCTTCACGTTCCTCGGCGGCGCCGCGATGTTCGGCGGCATCATCTACCTGCCGGTCTACTTCCAGACGGTCCAGCAGATGTCCGCGACGCGCTCCGGCCTCGCGATGCTGCCGGTCGTCCTGGGCATCCTCAGCGCCTCGATCACCTGCGGGCGCCTGCTCGACCGCACCGGGCGCTACAAGCCCTTCCCGGTGGTGGGCGCCGTCCTGCTCGTCGCCGCGTTCCTGCTGCTCAGCCGGGTCAGCCCCGAGACGCCCTACCTCGAGATCGCGGCGTACATGCTGCTGCTCGGCATCGGCCTCGGCTGCCAGATGCAGACCCTCATCACCGCCATCCAGTCCTCGGTGCGCCCCAGCGAGATCGGCGCCGCCACGGGCTCGGTGACCTTCTTCCGCCAGATGGGCGGTTCCATCGGCACCGCCGTCTTCGGCGCCGTGCTCTCCAGCCGCCTCGCGACGTACCTCGCCGAGGAGCTGCAGGGCGCGCCGGGCGGCGCGCAGGCGGCCTCCGGCGTCGACCCCAACGACGTGGCCGCCATCCGCGCCCTGCCCGAGGCCGTGCGCGAGCGGGTGCTCAGCGCCTTCGCGCGCGCCATGGACGACGTCTTCCTCACGGCGGTCCCGCTGCTCGTCCTCGCCCTGCTCGTCGCCCTGCTGCTCAAGGACGTGCGGATCCAGCAGGGGCCGGTGGCCGCGGGCCCGGCCGGGCCGCCCGCCGTCGACCCGGCCCCCGCGCCCACGGCCGCCCCGGCGCCCGCCGCCGAGCGCGTCCCCCCGGGGGCTGGGCCGGCCCCCGCGCCGGCCCCCGCGCCGGCCCCCGCGCCGGCCCCCGCGCCGGGCGCTGGGCCGGGCCCCGCGCCGGGCGCGGTCGCGGGCACCGTGCGCGGGCAGGACGGCGCCCCCCTGGCGGGGGCGGTGCTCACGCTCACCGACGCCGCGGGGCACCAGGTGGACCTCGCCCGCACCGGCGCCGACGGCGCGTACCGCCTCGTGCCGCCGGACGGCGGCGCTCACCTGCTCATCGCGACGGCGCCCGGGCACCAGCCCTCGGCGACGATGGTCTCCGTCGGCGCCGAGCAGGTCCGCCGCGACGTCCGCCTCGAGGCCGCGGCGCGCATCGAGGGCCGGGTGCTGCGCCACGAGCCGGCAGGGCCGGTGCCGGGAGCGCGGGTCACGCTCAGCGACGCCCGGGGCGAGGTCGTCGCCGCGGCCACGGCGGACGAGGACGGGGCGTACGCCTTCGCCGACCTGCCGCCCGGCGACTTCGTCGTCTCGGCCGCGGCGCCCGGGCACCGCCCCGCCCTCGAGCGGGTCCCCGTCGACGGCGCGGCGACCCTGCAGCGCGACCTCCTGCTCGCGGCCACCGGCGCGCTCGCCGGCACGGTCCGCCGGGCCGGTGACGGCGCGCCGCTCGCGGGCGCGACGGTCACGCTCGTCGACGCCACCGGCGTCGTCGTCGGCAGCGAGGTCACCGGAGCCGGCGGCACGTACGCCTTCGCCGACCTCGCCACCGGCGCCTACGTCCTCACCGCGAGCGGCTACGCGCCGGTCGCGCACGAGGTCGAGGTGCGCCCCGGCGGCGAGGACGAGCACGACGTGGTCCTCGGCGGCGGCGCCTGACCCGTCCCCGCGGAGCCGCCCGGGCCCGGACCGCGGGCGGCGGCGGCGCGCGTCCCGGGGCGCGGGCCGCCGCGGTCCTAGGGTGGTGCCGTGCCCGCCACCCCGCGCCGCCCGCGGCGCCCCACGACGCTCTACGGCCTGCCGCTGCCCAGCGCGCGGCACGGCGTCGGCTCGGTCGCCGCGGTGGCCGGCACCGGGCGGCTGTGGACGATGGCGGCCCGCTTCGGCCCCGAGCGGCTCGTCGACGGGTCCGACCTCGCCCGGATCACGGCGGACGTGCACGCCAACCTCGAGCGCCTCGAGGGGCTCGACGCGATCACGGGCACCGGCCCCGGCACGGGGGACGGGGCCCCGTGAGCGACCGCCGCCGCACCGACCGGCCCGCGGGGGCTCCCGCCGCCCCGGCCGCGGCCCCCGCCCCGCCCACCGGACCGCTGCCCTCGCCGGACGCGGTGCAGCGCTACGAGCAGGTGCTCCCCGGCGCCGCGGACCGCATCATGAAGCTGCTGGAGAGCCAGTCCGAGCACCGGATGGACATGGAGACCGCCCTCGTCGAAGGGGCCCTGCGCACCGAGCGGCTGGGGCAGGTCTTCGGCCTCGGCATCGTCGTGCTCGTCTTCGCCGTCTCCGCCTGGCTCATCGACGGCGGGCACGGCATCTCCGGGACCGTCCTCGGCGTCACCGACCTCGTCGCCCTCATCGCGGTCTTCCTGCGCGGGCGCGGCGACACCTCGCAGCCGTGAGCAGCCTGAGAAGTCGCTGAGAGTACGCCCGCCGGGACGCTCCCCGCGGGCGTACCGGCGCCGCGGCGGGTCACCATGGCTGCATGGCCCACCCCACCACCGCCGGCGCGGAGCTCGAGCGCGCCCTGTTCGAGGTCAAGCGCGTCATCGTCGGCCAGGACCGGATGGTCGAGCGGATGCTCGTCGCGGTCCTCGCCCGCGGCCACGTGCTCCTGGAGGGCGTGCCCGGCGTCGCGAAGACGCTCGCGGTGCAGACGCTGGCGCAGGTCGTCGGCGGGTCCTTCGCCCGCATCCAGTTCACCCCGGACCTCGTGCCGAGCGACGTCGTCGGCACCCGGGTCTACAAGCCCTCGACGGAGTCGTTCGACGTCGAGCCCGGCCCGGTGTTCGCGAACTTCGTCCTCGCCGACGAGGTCAACCGCGCCCCGGCCAAGGTGCAGTCCGCGCTGCTGGAGGTCATGGCCGAGCGGCAGGTGAGCCTCGGCGGCACGACGTACCGCGTCCCCGACCCGTTCCTCGTCCTCGCCACCCAGAACCCCATCGAGAGCGACGGTGTCTACCAGCTGCCCGAGGCGCAGCGGGACCGGTTCCTGCTCAAGGTCCACGTGCCGTACCCGACCGCAGCCGAGGAGGTCGCCATCGTCGGGCGGATGAGCGTGGCCCCGCCCAGCGCGTCGCAGGTGCTCGACCCGGACCGGCTGCGCGCGCTGCAGGGGGCGGCCGACCGGGTGTTCGTGCACCACGCCGTCGTCGAGTACGCCGTCCGGCTCGTCCTGGCCACCCGCGACCCGGCCGCGCACGGGGTGCCCGAGGTGGGGCGGGCCCTCGCGTACGGCGCCGGCCCGCGCGCCTCGCTCGGCCTCGTCGCGGCGGCGCGGGCCCTCGCGCTGCTGCGTGGGCGGGACTACGTGCTGCCGGGCGACGTCGGCGACGTCGCCGAGGACGTCCTGCCGCACCGGCTCGTGCTGTCCTTCGACGCCCTCGCCGACGGCATCGACCCCCGCCAAGTCGTCGAGCGGGTGCGCGCCGTCGTGCCCCAGCCGCGGGTCAGCCCCGGGCAGGACGCCGCTGCGGGGGCGCCGGCAGCGGCGGGCGCCGGCGGGGGAGCGCACGCGGCCGACGAGCCGACCGTGGTCCTCGACCACGAGGAGCGCGGCGCGTGAGCGGGGTCCTCCCGCTCGTCCCCGGGGCGCGTCCGGGGGCGCCCGGCGCGCCGGAGGCGGCGCTGCGGCGCCTCGAGCTCACCGTGACCCGGCGCCTCGACGGCCTGCTCCAGGGCCAGCACCTGGGGCTGGTGCCCGGCCACGGCTCGGAGCCGGCGGAGTCGCGCGAGTACGTCCCCGGCGAGGACGACGTGCGCCGGATGGACTGGGCGGTGACCGCCCGCACCACGGTCCCGCACGTGCGGGACCTCGTCGCCGACCGCGAGCTCGAGACGACGCTGGTGGTGGACGCCAGCGCGAGCATGGACTTCGGCACCGCCCTCATGGAGAAGCGCGACCTGGCCGCGGGCGCCGCGGCGGCCGTCGGCTTCCTCACCCTGCGCGGCGGCAACCGGCTCGGCGCCGTCGTCGCCCACGAGCGCGGCGTGCGCCGGCTCCCCGCCGCGCAGGGGCGCGAGCCGCTGCTGCGCCTGCTGCGCCTGCTCGTGACCGCGCCGCGCTCGGAGGCGGACCGGCGCGGACCCGCGCCCGGCGGGGCGGACCTCGCCGCCGCCCTGGGGACGGCGCTGGCGCAGGCGCGCCGCCGCGGGCTCGTCGTCGTGGTCTCCGACTTCCTCGACGGGGACCCGGTGGACGGCGACGTGCCGTGGGAGCGCCCGCTGCGCCTGCTCGCCGCGCGCCACGACGTGCTCGCCGTCGAGGTCGCCGACCCGCGCGAGCACGAGCTGCCGGACGTCGGGCTGCTCGCCGTGGTCGACCCGGAGACCGGCGCCCGCCGCGACGTCTGGACGGGCTCGCGGCGCCTGCGCGAGCGCTACGCCGCCGCGGCCGCCGAGCGGCGCGACGCCCTCGCGGCGGTGCTGCGGCGCAGCGGCGCGCGGCACCTGGCGCTGCGCACCGACCGCGACTGGGTGCGCGACGTCGCCCGGCACGTGCTCGCCGAGCGGCGCACCCGGGCGCTGGGGGCCCGCCGGTGAACCCGCTCACGCTCTCCTTCGAGGCCCCCGCCCGGCTGTGGCTGCTCCTCGGCGTCCTCGCGCTCGTCGTCCTCTACTTGCTGGCCCAGCGCCGCCGGCGCGACTACGCCGTCCGCTTCACCGCCCTGGCGCTGCTCGACAAGGTCGCGCCGCGCCGGCCGGCGTGGCGACGGCACGTGCCCGCCGCGGCGTTCCTGGGCTGCGTCGCCCTGCTCGTGCTCGCCGTGGCCCGCCCCGAGGCCGACACCCGGGTGCCGCGGGAGCGGGCGAGCGTGATCGTCGCCGTCGACACCTCGATCTCCATGCAGGCGACCGACGTGGAGCCCTCGCGCTTCGCCGTGGCCAAGGAGGCGGCGGCGGACTTCGTCGACGAGCTGCCGGAGGACTTCGCCGTCGGGCTGGTGTCCTTCAACGGCGGGGCCACGCTCGAGGTGGCCCCGACCCGGGACCACGAGGCGCTGGCGGCCGCGGTGCAGCGCCTGCAGCTCGGGCCCTCCACCGCCATCGGCGAGGCGGTGTACGCCTCGCTCGCCGCCATCGAGGCCGAGGCCGCGTCGGTGCAGGGCGGCGACGGGACCCCGGCCCCGGCGCGCATCGTGCTGCTCAGCGACGGGACCAACACCGTCGGGCGCGGGCCGGAGGACGCGGCCGACGCGGCGTCCGAGGCGGGGGTCCCCGTCTCCACCATCGCGTACGGCACCGAGGACGGCGTCGTGGAGACCCAGGGCCAGCTCGTCCCGGTGCCGGTGGACGCCGAGGCGCTGGCCGCCCTCGCCGAGGCGACCGGGGGGCAGGCGTACGAGGCCGCGACGGGCGACGAGCTCGGCGAGGTGTACGACGACATCGGCGCGTCGATCGGCTACCGGGTGGAGCGGCGCGACGCGACGACCTGGTTCGTCGGGGGAGCGCTGCTGCTCGCCCTCGCGGCGGCCGCCGGGTCGCTGCGGTGGTTCGCGCGCCTGCCCTGACCCGGGCGTCCCGGCCGGCGCCCCCACCCCCAGCAGGGACCCCGGCAGCGGGGGCCGGCAGCACGGCCCCGGACGCACGTCGGCCCTGGACGCACGTCGGCCCCGGTCCCCCTGAGGGGGGCCGGGGCCGGTGCGCGGCGGGCGGCTGCGCGCCGCTGTCAGCGGGTCGTCGTCAGAGGGCGCGGACCTGCTCGGCCTGCGGGCCCTTCTGGCCCTGCGTGACCTCGAACTCGACGCGCTGACCCTCGTCGAGCGAGCGGTAGCCGCTGCCCATGATGGCCGAGAAGTGGACGAAGACGTCGGCCGAGCCGTCGTCGACGGCGATGAAGCCGTAGCCCTTCTCGGCGTTGAACCACTTCACGGTGCCCTGCGCCATGCTGCTTCTCCTCGGTGGAACCTGCAGGTCGGCCGCGCGTGGTGCGCGGCAGGGTGCGTCCGGCTCCCACCGGCGTGCTGAGCACCACTGCGGGCTTCGGTCGACCGCTCGGAGCGTACACCGCGTGCGCGCACGCGCACGAGGGTCGCGCAGGGCGACACGCGCGGTGCTGCTGGTGCTGGCGGGACGCGTGGTGCAGACTGTGCGAGGAGCAGGAGCCGCAGGGACGTCCGCGGGTCGAGGTCGCAGGGGAAGGCGCACCTCGGACAGCAGGAGGTTCCGGTGACGACTCGTGGTGTGGTGTTCGTGCACGCCGCTCCCGCCGCGCTGTGCCCGCACGTCGAGTGGGCGCTCGGCGCGGTCCTCGGCATGCGCGTGTCCCTGGACTGGACGCCGCAGCCCGCCGCGCCCGGCACCTACCGGGCCGAGCTGTCGTGGCAGGGCCGCGCCGGTCTGGGCGCCTCGCTGTCCTCCGCGCTGCGCCGCTGGACGCCGCTGCGCTTCGAGGTCACCGAGGAGCCGTCCCGCGGCACCGAGGGCGAGCGCTACGCGTACACCCCCGACCTCGGCCTCTGGCGCGGCACCACCGGCGTGCACGGCGACGTCCTCGTGGGTGAGGACCGGCTGCGCACGGCCATGGAGCGCGCCGCCGCGGGGGAGGGCACGCTCGAGGGCGAGGTCCGCGCCCTGCTCGGCGCCGCCTGGGACGAGGAGCTCGAGCCCTTCCGCCACGCCGGCGAGGGCGCGCCGGTCCGCTGGCTGCACCAGGTCGTCTGACGGACCCCGCCCTGGTCCGCGGGGCCGCAGGGGGCGCGGGCGGGGAGTTGCATGATCGCGGCCGGGCGGTCGCATGATCGCGGCCGGGCGGTCGCATGATCGCGGGCGGGGAGTTGCATGATCGCGGCCGGGGGCTGCAGTCCTGCAGGTCCCCGGCCGCGATCATGCGCCTGCCCGGCGCCGCCGGGGCTAGAGCGGGATGTTGCCGTGCTGCCCGCGGGTGCGGGGGGCCTCGGCGATGACGCGGGCGATCGCGCCGCGGGTCACGGCGGGCTCGACGACCTCGTCGACGACGCCGATCTCCTGGGCGCGGGCGAGGCCGCCGGCGAGCACCTCGTGCTCCTCGGCGAGCTCGACCTCCACCTGGGCCCGGGCGTCCTCGGGCACCTCGGCGAGCTTGCGCCGGTGCAGGATGCGCACCGCCGCGACCGCGCCCATGACGGCGACCTGCGCGCCGGGCCAGGCGAACACCCGGGTCGCGCCGAGCGAGCGGGAGTTCATGGCGATGTACGCGCCGCCGTACGCCTTGCGGGTCACCAGCGTGACCCGCGGGACCGTGGCCTCGGCGAAGGCGTGCAGCAGCTTCGCGCCGCGGCGCACCACGCCGTCCCACTCCTGGCCGACGCCGGGCAGGTAGCCCGGCACGTCGACCACGACGACGAGGGGCACGCCGAACGCGTCGCACATCCGCACGAAGCGGGCGGCCTTCTCCGCCGAGGCGGAGTCGAGGCAGCCGCCGAGGCGCATCGGGTTGTTGGCGACGACGCCGACGGTGCGCCCGCCGAACCGCCCGAGCGTCGTCACGACGTTCGGCGCCCAGCGCGGGTGCAGCTCGAGCGCCGACCGGTCGTCGAGCAGGTCGGCGATGAGGGGGTGCACGTCGTACGCCCGCTTGAACGACTCCGGCAGCGAGGCGGCCAGGTCGACGTCGGCGACCGCGCCGAGGTCCAGCTCGCCCTGGTCGCCGAGGAGGGCGGCGAGGCGGCGAGCCTCGTCGTACGCGTCCTGCTCGGTCTCGGCGACGACGTGGACGACGCCGGAGCGGCGCCCGTGCGGCTCCGGGCCGCCGAGGCGCAGGGCGTCGACGTCCTCGCCGGTGACGGAGCGGACGACGTCCGGGCCGGTGACGAAGACGCGCCCGTCGGGGCCGAGGATGACGACGTCGGTGAGGGCGGGGCCGTACGCGGCGCCGCCGGCGGCCGGCCCGAGCACGACGCTGATCTGCGGGACCTTGCCCGAGGCCCGCGTCATGATCGCGAAGACCTGCCCGACGGCGTGCAGCGAGACGACGCCCTCGCGCAGCCGCGCGCCGCCGGAGGCCCACAGGCCGACGACGGGGACGCCGTCGGCGAGGGCGCGCTCGTACGCGGTGAGGATGACCCGGCAGCCCTCCTCGCCCATCGCGCCGCCCTGGATCGTCGGGTCGGACGCGAACGCGACGACCCGCGCGCCCTCGACCAGCCCGACCGCGGCGAGCATGCCGCTGCGGTCGACGTCGGTGATGAGCTCGCAGGTGCCCTCGTCGAAGTAGCGGCGCAGGCGCAGGACCGGGCTGCGCGGGTCGATCTCGACCGCGAGGTCGGACCCGCTGGCGGTGGCCGTCACGACGCCCGGTCCGCGCGCAGCACGAGGGCCACGTTGTGCCCGCCGAAGCCGAAGGAGTTGTTGAGCGAGACGCCCTCGCCGATCGGGCGCGGCTCGTTGGCGACGACGTCGAGGCCGATGTGGTCGTCCGGGTCGTCGACGTTGATGGTCGGCGGGATGGTGCCGTGGCGCATCGCGAGGATGCAGGCGATGGACTCCACGGCCCCGGCGGCGCCGAGCAGGTGCCCGGTCATCGACTTCGTCGAGGTCACCGGGATCTCGCGGCCGCGGTCGCCGAAGGCGGCGCGGATGGCGAGCGCCTCGGCGATGTCGCCGACCGGCGTGGACGTGGCGTGCGCGTTGACGTGCGCGATGTCCGACGGGGTGACGCCGGCGTCCTGCAGCGCGGCGAGCATGGCGCGCGAGGCGCCCTTGCCGTCGGGCTCGGGCGCGGCGATGTGGTGCGCGTCGGACGTCATGCCCGCGCCGAGCACCTCGGCGTAGACCGTCGCCCCGCGCGCCCTGGCGTGCGCCTCGGACTCCAGGACGACCACGCCCGCGCCCTCGCCCATGACGAAGCCGTCGCGGCCCTTGTCGTAGGGCCGGGAGGCCCGGGCGGGCTCGTCGTTGCGCGTCGACAGGGCCTGCATCGAGTTGAAGGCGGCCAGCGGCAGCACGTGGATGCACGCCTCGGTGCCGCCGGCGATGACGACGTCGGCGCGGCCGGAGCGGATCATCTCGGTGCCGTAGGCGATGGCCTCGGCGCCCGACGCGCAGGCGCTCACCGGGGTGTGCACGCCGGCGCGCGCCTCGACCTCGAGGCCGATGGCGGCGGCGGGGCTGTTGCCCATGAGCATCGGCACCGTCAGCGGCAGGACGCCGCGCGGGCCGCGCGCCTTGAGGCGGTCGTACGCGTCGAGCAGCGTCGTGACGCCGCCGATGCCCGACGCCACGGCGACGCCGATGCGGTCGCCGTCCACCTCGGGGGCGCCGGCGTCCTTCCAGGCCTCGCGGGCCGCGACGAGCGCGAACTGCGCCGAGCGGTCCCAGCGCTTGGTCTCGGGCTTGCTCAGCACCTCGGCCGGCTCCACGGCGATGGTGGCGGCGATGCGGACGGGGAGCTGGTGCTCCTCCACCCACGGGTAGGGGAGCGTCCGGACGCCCGAGCGGCCCTCGAGCAGGGCCGACCAGGTCGACGCGACGTCGCCCCCGAGGGGGGTGGTCGCACCCAGTCCGGTGACGACGACGGTGGTCCGCTGGTCGGCCCCGCTCATGTCAGGCGCTCTGCTTGGCGATGTACGAGACCGCGTCGCCGACCGTCTTGAGGTCCTTGACGTCGTCGTCCGGGATGCGCACGCCGAACTTCTCCTCAGCGTTGACGACGATGGTCATCATCGACAGCGAGTCGATGTCGAGGTCGTCGGTGAACGACTTCTGCGGCTGGACGTCGTCGGTCGGGAGACCGGTCTCCTCGTTGATGATCTCTGCGAGACCGCTGAGGATCTCCTGCTCGCTGGCCATGCTGGGTGCTCCTCGTTGTCGGGGTCTGGGGGTGGTGCCCGTACGGGCGGTGGGCAGCCTACGGGCGGGCGGGGGGCGGCCCCGGGGGCGCCGCGCTAGGGCAGGACGACGACCTGCCCGGCGTACACGAGCCCGGCGCCGAAGCCCAGCAGCAGGGCGAGGTCGCCGCTGCGGGCCTCGCCCCGCTCGCGCAGGCGGTCCAGCGCGAGGGGGATCGACGCGCCGGAGGTGTTGCCGGTCGTCGTCACGTCGCGCGCGACGACGGTGTCCTCGGGCAGGCCGAGCTTCTTGAGGATCGCGTCGGTGATGCGGTTGTTCGCCTGGTGCGGGACGAACACGTCGACGTCCTCCACCCGCAGGCCGGCGGCCTCGACGGCCCGGCGCGCCACGCCGGGCATCTCGGTCACCGCCCAGCGGAACACCGGCTGGCCCTGCATGCCGATGTGCGGGAACGCCGCCTCCGCCGCGCCGTCGCCGATGTCGACGCCCTGGCGAGCGAGCACGGTCCACGGCTCGGGCTGGGCGATGACGTGCTTCTGGGAACCGTCCGAGCCGTAGACCGTCGGGCCGATCCCGGGGGTGTCCGACGGCGACACGAGGGCCGCGCCCGCGCCGTCGGCGAAGATGAAGGACGAGCCGCGGTCGTGCTTGTCGATGAAGTCGGTCATCTTCTCGACGCCCACGACGAGGACGTGCTCGGCGGAGCCGGAGCGCACCATGTCGTCCGCCATCCCGACGCCGTACGTGAACCCGGCGCAGGCCGCCGACAGGTCCACCGCGCCGGCCCCGCGGGTGCCGAGCCGGTCGGCGAGCTCGGCCGCCGCCGAGGGCGTCTGGTACGGGTGCGTGATCGTCGCGAGCAGGACGCTGTCGACCTGCTCGGGGCCGATCCCGGCGTGCGCGAGCGCCTTGCCCGACGCGGCGAGCGCCATGTCGACGACGGTCTCGTCGGGGGCCGCGAAGTGGCGCAGGCGGATGCCGGTGCGCTCCTGGATCCACGCGTCGCTCGAGTCGATCCAGCGGCAGATCTCGTCGTTGTCGACGACCCGGGACGGGCGGTAGCCGCCGATCCCGGTGATCCGCGCCCCGGCCCGCTGCGCCCGCGGCGTGATCGCCGGGCTCACGCGAGCACCGCCTCGGGGTGGGCCGCCTCGGGGTGCAGCCGCACGAGGGGCTGCCCCGGCCGCACGGGGTCGCCGTCCTCGACGAGGAGCTCGACGACCGTGCCGCCGTGGGGCGCGCTGACGGTGTGCTCGTCGCGGTGCGTCGCGACGACGCCGACGGGGGCGCCCGGCTCCAGGGTGGCCCCGGGGGTGGTGCCGGCGGCGCGCCACGTGCCCGCGCTCGGCGCGACGAGCAGCCGCCACGTCGGGGTGGTCGACAGCGGCGACGGCGTGCCGTGCTCCTGCACGAGGCGCCGGGCCGCGTCGAGGTCGTCGGGGGTCTTCAGGGCGAGGGTCTCGACGCCGGGGAGGTTGCGCTTCACCAGTCCGGTCAGGGTGCCGGCCGGCGGGACCTCGATGACGGCGGTGACGCCGAGGTCGGCCATGGTGCGCATGCAGAGGTCCCAGCGGACCGGGCTGGCCACCTGCCCGACGATGCGGTCGAGGGCGTCGCGGCCGTCGTGCACGACGGCGCCGTCGCGGTTGCTCAGCAGCCGGGTGCGCGGGTCGTGCGTGGTGATGGCGCGGGCGTAGCGCTCGAGCCGCGACACCGCCGGCGCCATGTGGTGCGTGTGGAAGGCGCCCGCGACGGACAGCGGGATCACCCGGGCCTTCGCGGGCGGCGCGGCCCTGAGCGCGTCGACCTGCGCGACGGTGCCCGCGGCGACGACCTGCCCCGTCCCGTTGTGGTTCGCGGCGGTCAGCCCGTGCTGCTCGATCGCGGCGAGGACCTCGTCGTGGTCGCCGCCGACGACCGCAGCCATCGTCGTCGGGGTCGTGGCGCTCGCGGCGGCCATGGCGCGCCCGCGCTCGCGGACGAGGACCATGCCCTGCTCGGCGCTGAGGACCCCGGTGCCGACCGCGGCGGTGATCTCGCCGACGCTGTGCCCGGCGCCCGCGCCGACCTGGCCGAACGCGTCGCCGGGGTGCGGGAAGAGGGCCAGGAGGGACACGAGGCCGGCCGCGACGATGAGCGGCTGCGCCACCGCGGTGTCGCGGATCGTCTCGGCGTCCGAGGTCGTGCCGTGCGCCACCAGGTCGAGGCCCGCGGCGGCGGACAGCCACGTGAGGCGGTCCTCGAAGCCGGGGACCTCGAGCCACGGAGCGAGGAAGCCGGGCGTCTGGGCGCCCTGGCCGGGCGCGAGGATCACGAGCACGGCCCCACGGTGCCCCCTCGCGGGGCCGGGGCGCGGTAGGCACGGGAACCACGTTCGGCCCCGGTCGTTGTGAGTGGCTCACAACGACGGCGCCGCCGGGTCAAGGGCGGGTCAGGCCCGGGTCACACGCCGGGGTCAGGGGCGCGCCGCGGGCGCCGGCGCCGGTGGCGGGGCTGCGGCGAGCCGGCCCAGGGCGAGCGCGAGGCGCAGCGCGAAGGCCTGGCGCTCGTCGTGCGGGGAGTAGCCGGTGACGTCGACGACGCGCCGCAGGCGGTAGCGGACGGTGTTGGGGTGCACGAAGAGCAGCCGCGCGGCGGCCTCGAAGGAGGGGGCCTGCTCGAGGTACGTCGCGAGCGTCTCGAGCAGCGCGTTGCCGGCCTGCTCCAGGGGGACGTACACCTCCTCGACCAGGCGCCGCCGCGCTCCGGG
Organism: Vallicoccus soli; assembly: GCF_003594885.1. NCBI lineage: Bacteria > Bacillati > Actinomycetota > Actinomycetes > Motilibacterales > Vallicoccaceae > Vallicoccus > Vallicoccus soli. The sequence goes on along the minus strand of NZ_QZEZ01000002.1, from coordinate 393,067 downwards.
GTCGCCGCCGACGGCCCGCTCCGGCAGCAGCTCGTCCGACGGCACCGGGCGGGGCGCGAGCGGCCAGGCCCGTACGACCGACAGCCCCTGCAGCGCCTCCTCGGCCGAGCGCGCCGCGCCGAGCAGGTCGGCGGCCAGGGGGCCGACGACCACGGGGCCGGGGGCGAACTCGTCGACGACGTGCAGCGCGGCCTTCTCCGGCTCCTCGACGCCGCCCAGCACCGCGACCAGGCGGTCGCCCTGCACGCCGGTGAGGACGTCGAGCTTGGCCGAGCGCGCCCGCCGACGCAGGCCCTCGACGACCGCGTCGGTGGGCGTCGCGGGGGTGGAGCCGACCGCGACGACGACCCCGGCGTGCCCGTGCCAGCCGAGGGCCGCCGCCCTGCTGCGCACCGAGTCGTCGACCTCGCCGCGCAGCAGCGCGTCGACGACGAGCGCCTCGAGCCGGGCGTCCCAGGCGCCGCGCGACTCCGCCGCCTGCGCGTAGACCCGGGCGGCCGCGAACGCCACCTCGCGCGAGTAGCGCAGCACGCCCTCGCGCAGCGCGGTCGACCCGCCGGGCGCGGCGATGTCGTCGATGCGCTCCTCGACCACCTGGAGGACCACGCGGACCAGCTCCACCGTCTGCTGCAGCGTGACGACGCGGGCCAGCTCGCGGGGGGCGATCCCGAAGACGTCGGCGCTGATGGTCCCCTTGGCCCCCGACTGGCGCATCCACTCGACGAACTGCGCGATGCCGGCCTGCGCGACGAGGTTCACCCACGAGCGGTTCTCCGCGGCCATCCGCCGGTACCAGGGCAGCGTCTCGTCCATGCGCAGGATCGCCGCCGCCGACAGCTCGTCCATCCGCCGCTGCAGGCGCCGCACGGTGGCGGACGGCGCGCGGGTCATGCCGTGGACCCTAGTCCGCCCCGGCCGGCACCGGGTGGGGCCCGGTTGTGGCGGGGTGACAAGGGAGGGCCGGGTCGCTCAGCAGGGCGGGCCGTCGTCGGGGCCCGGTCAGGCGCGGTGGGCCTTGGCATGCTGCCGGCGGGCGGTGGTGGCGCGCAGGGGTGTGGAGGGGCTGGGGGTGGGGCCGGTGGTGTGCTGGCGTCCGGTGCGGCTGGTCCAGCTCGTCGTCCCGGCAGGGCCGGCTTCGCTGCGCCATCGTCCGAAGGACTTCTGGCCGTGGTGGCGGGCGCACAGCGGCCGCAGGGTTCGCCGCGCTGGTGGGTCCGCCGTCGTGCCACTCGTGGACGTGGTCGAGCTCTGTCCGGGAGGCGGGGCGGGCGCAGCCGGGGAACGCGCACACGTGGGAGCTGGCGAGGATGTGGTCCCGGGGGCTGAGTGGGTTGGTAGCGGGTGCGCCGTGGTCGAGCAGGTGCCCGGTGACGTCGTCGTGGACCCAGCGCTGCCACTCGGTGTCCGCGGCCATCGCGCGGGCGAGGTGGGCGGGCAGGATCCCGGCGCCCTCGCCGAGGCCGGGCCCGGTGAGGACGGCGGGTTCGGAGCGTAGGCCGAGCAGGGTGTGCAGGTCGACGTGCACGTGCATGACGACGCGCTGCCCGTGCACGCTCGGCAGGGCGGGGTCCTCCAGGGCGTGCAGGGCCCAGGTGCGCAGGGCGTGCAGGCGGTGCTGACCCAGCAGCAGGTCCTCCGGCGCATACCCAGGGCCGCGACCATGCACGACGGGGGCCGCATCCCCGGTCTCGTGGTCGGGTCCCGTCGCGTGCTGGTCGGGTGTTGCCCCCTTCGCGCATGATCGCGGCGGTTCGGTGGGGGTCGCTGTCGCGCGGGGGTGCGCTTCGGCGTGGGCGGCGTGGGCGGCGTGGGCGGCGTGGGCGGCGGCGTCGTCCGGCGTCTCCGCGTCGAGCAGCAGCTCCAGGACCGCGACCGACGGCGCGCACCGCGACAACCCGCCCGACGAGCGGCGCTCCGCGGCCTCGCCCGCCAGCCGCTCGGCCTCGGCCCACCGCTCGGCGGACCACGCCTCGCCCGGGTCCGGTGCCGCTGCCATGGCCAGAGCCCAGCACGACGCTCGAACCGGTGTTCGCACGATGGCTCGGGCGCCGGGTCAGAACGAGTCGAGCAGGCGCAGCGGGCCGCCGGCAGCGAGCAGGTCGAGCACCGAGGGGTCGCTGCCGACGTCGGCCAGCCCGGCGAGGGCCACGGCGGCGCCGCTGGCCGAGCCCGAGAGCAGCAGGGCCAGGGCGCGCGGGCCGAGGGCAGCCGCCGGGGGAGCGTCGGTGGGGCGCAGCGCGCCGCGGCCCCCCTCGACCGCGAGCTCCCACGTGCCGGTGTTCCACGGGGCCGCGGGGTCCTCGACGCGCAGCACCAGCCGGCCGGCGACGGCGGTGGGCCACCCGCGGTCCTCGACGGCGCGGACGAGGTCGACCGCGCGGAGCATCCACGTCTCGCGCTCGTGCACCCGCGCCCGCTCGACCGGCAGGCGCGCGGCGAGGGGGCCGCCGGGGACGGCGCGCAGCCGTACGGTCGGGGCCACCGACGCCCAGCCGCGCAGCAGGGCGACCAGTCCGTCGGCGCCCGCGGGCGTCGCGGCGGCGAGGTCCTGGACGGCGAGGACGCCGCCGGGGCCGTATCCGCCCTCGCGGCTCCACAGCGCCCACGCGACGACGCGGCCCGCGTCCTCGACGAGCGTCAGCCCGTCGGCGTCGTCCAGGGCAGCCCCGCGCGGGGCGAAGGCGGTGAGGAGCCCGTCGGTGGCGCGGGCGCCGGCGGCGTACGCGTCCTGGGCCGCCGGCAGGTCCTCCTCGGTCCCGCCGCGCAGGGTGGTCCGCGGGGCGAGGACCGGCAGGTCCGCGGTCGGCAGGTCGAGGGTCGTGAGGTCCCCGGCGACCTCCCACCCGAGGGCCCGGTACGGCCCCGCCGTGGTCGGGAAGAGCGCGCTCGTCGCGACGCCGCGCTCGCGGGCCCCCGCCAGCAGCGCGGTGAGCAGGGCACGCCCGACGCCCTGCCCGCGGGCCTCGGGGGCGACGGCGACGCCGCCCACGTCCGCGGCGCGGACGGCCCGCCCGCCCCACCAGCGCTCCTGGTGCAGGTCGACGGCCTTCCCGACGAGCCGCCCGCGGGCGTCGAACGCGCCCCAGCGGGTCAGGCCCGGCGCCGGCTCCAGCGCCCAGCGGGGCGGCTCCGCCGCCCGGCCGGCGAACGCCTCCTTGCCCAGCCGCCAGGCGGCGTGCAGGTCGTCGGGCTCGAGCGGGCGGACGTCGGCGGCGGGCACGCGCCGACGCTAGCCGCCCCGGCGCTCAGAGCGGCGCGACCGTCCCCGGCAGCAGCGGCACCGGCGGACCGGGGACGGTGACGCCCCACGGGGGGAGGAAGGGCGGCGTGCCCGGCGGTGCCGGGGGGGCCTCCTGCAGCACCAGGCGCGCCACGTCCCACCGCTCGCCGTTCCGCTGGGCCACGCACGTCCACGGGCCCTTCCCCGACCAGCCCCCGACGGTCGCTCGCCGCGCACGGCCCGCCTCGTCGATCTGTGCGCCGGCGGATCCGACCTCCCACGTCGAGCCCTCGGGTGGTCCCCACCTCCGCGATCCCTCGTCCCAGCAGGCGTCGAAGGCCGGCTCCAGGTCCGTCTGGACGTCCGCCGCCCGCGCGACGAGGACTGGATCGCCGCTGAGCGCCGGGTCCTCCGGCGGCACCGGGACGGCACCGGCGGCGGCGCCCGGCGCGGACGCGTCGGGGCCGAGGTCCGAGCACCCGGCCAGCACCGGCGCCCCGGCAGCGAGGAGCGCGCCCAGCAGCAGGAGGGAGCGGCGCACGGCAGCGAGGCTAGCGGCGGCGGACCGGACCGGCGCCGGTCCGCCCTCGGGGGCCACCCGAACGGCCCCCGCCCGTCGCGCACCGTCCTGCTCAGGGCACCGGGCCGGTGGCCCGCGCGGCGGCCCGGCGCACCGCGTCGACGGCGACGCGCACGTCCTGGCCGCTGGTCGTCCAGTTGCTCACCGACACCCGCAGCACCTCGCGCCCGCGCCACCGCGACCCGGACATCCAGGTGGTGCCGTCGGCGAGCAGCGCGGCCGCCACCGCCCGCGTCCGCGCGTCGTCGCCGAAGCTCGCGCAGACCTGCGTGTAGGCGACGTCGTTGAGCACCTCGGCGCCGGGCACGGCCGCGATGCCCTCGGCGAGCTGGCAGGCGCGCAGGTGCAGGCGGTCCACGAGGTCCGCGACGCCCGTGCGGCCGAGGGAGCGCAGCGCCGCCCACACCGGCACGCCGCGGGCGCGCCGGGACAGCTCGGGCACCCGGTCGAGCGGGTCGCCGGGCCCCTCCGCGTGCACGAGGTAGCTCGCGCGCATCCCCAGCGCGTCGCGCACCGCCCGCGGCCGGGCGACGACGGCGAGGCCGCAGTCGTACGGCACGTTGAGCGTCTTGTGCGCGTCGGTCGCCCAGGAGTCGGCCGCCTCGACCCCGGCGACGAGGTGCCGCAGCCGCGGCGAGGCCGCCGCCCACAGGCCGAACGCGCCGTCGACGTGCACCCAGGCACCGTGCTCGTGGGCCAGGGCGGTGGCGGCGCCCAGCGGGTCGAAGGCGCCCGAGTGCAGGTTGCCGGCCTGCAGGACGACGAGGGTCGGGCCGCTGCCGCCCTCGAGCGCCTCCGCGAGCGCGTCCAGGCGCAGCCGCCCCTGCTCGTCGGCGGCGACCGGGGTGGGGGTGCCGAGGCCGAGGTAGCGCAGCGCGAGGTCGACCGTCGAGTGCCGGTCCTCCCCGACGAGCACGCGCACCCGCGGCGCGCCGGTGAGGCCGTCGCGGTCGAGGTCCCAGCCCGCGTCCGTCAGCACCTGCTGGCGCCCGGCCGCGAGGCCGGTGAAGTTGGCCATCGTGGCGCCGGTGACGAAGCCGACGTCCGCCCCGGCGGGCAGGCCGAGCAGGTCCAGCACCCACGCCGCCGCGGCCTCCTCGGCGGCGACGGTGCCGGGGGTGGCGTACCGCATCCCGCTGTTCTGGTCCCAGCCGCTGACCATCCAGTCGGCGGCCAGCGCGGCGGGCAGCGTCCCGCCGATGACCCAGCCGAAGAAGCGGCCCGACGGCATGGCCATGAGCCCGGGCTCCACGCCGTCGGCGAGCCGGTCGACCACGGCCGCCGGGTCCTCCGGCCCGTCGGGGAGCGGCCCGCCGAGGGCGTCGGCGAGGGCGTCCGCGTCCAGGCGCGGGGGTACGGCCCGCTCCGGCAGCGTGCCGAGCCAGGCGAGGGTGCGGTCCCGGGCGCGCTCGAGCGCGGCGGCGTACGGCTCCGGCGGCGTCATGGCACCACCCTGGCCCCGCGGGCGGCGTCCGCGCCAGCAGGTGCGGCGCCCGGGGCCGGGCGCGGTCACGCGGCCCCGTCGTCCCGGTCACCCGGGAGCATGGGCGGGTGCCGCGCCACCCCGTGCTCCTCGTCGCCCTGCCGCTGGCCGCGTTCGCCGGGCTCGTCGCGCTCGGCGGCGCCCTGCAGCCCGGGTACGACCAGGGCCGCGACTACGTGAGCAGCCTCGCCGCCGTCGGCGCGCGGGCGCCCGCGGTCGGCGTCGCCGCGGTCGCGGTGCTGGCGCTCGCCCACGCGGCGGGCGCCCTCGTGCTGCGCCGGGCGACCGGCGCGCGGGCGGCGCCGGCGCTGCTCCTGGGCTGCGCGGCGGCGGGGCTCGTCGTCGCCGCCGCGCGCATCCCGTGCCCCGGCGGGTCCGCGGGCTGCGGGACCGGCGCGCCGGCCGCCGCGCCCACGACCGCGGGCGACGTGCACGGCGCGGCCGTGGCGGCGTACGCGGTGCTGGTCGCGCTCGCCATGCTCGCCGCCGCCCGGCCGGCGCTGCGCGCAGGGCACCGCCTGCTCGCCGCGGCATCGCCGGTGCTCGCCGTCGCGTCGCTCGCCCTCGTGCTCGCGCAGGACGCGGCCGCGAGCCCCGGCGGCCTCCAGCGCGCGTGGCTCGCGGTGAGCGCGGCGTGGCTGCTCCTGGCGGCTGGCGCCGCCGCGGCCGGGCGCGGTAGGACGGGGCCGTGAGCGACGTCCCGGGACCGGTCGGCCCGGTCGAGGCCCTGAAGCGCATCGCGTTCCTGCTCGAGCGGGCCCACGAGCCGACGTACCGGGTCAGGGCCTTCCGCACGGCCGCCGCGGCCGTCGAGGCGCTGGGGCCGGGGGAGGTGGAGCGGCGCGTCGCGGACGGCACGCTCACCCAGCTGCCGGGCGTCGGCAAGACCACGGCGCTGGTCGTCAGCGAGGCCGTGGGCGGCGAGGTGCCGGTCTACCTGCGCCGGCTCGAGGCGACGGGCGGGCGGCCGGTCGCCGAGGGCGGCGCCGAGCTGCGGGCGCTGCTGCGCGGCGACCTGCACACCCACAGCGACTGGTCCGACGGCGGCAGCCCGGTGCGCGAGATGGCCGAGACGGCCCGCGACCTCGGGCACGCGTACGTCGCCCTCACCGACCACAGCCCCCGGCTCACCGTCGCGAACGGGCTGTCCCCGGAGCGGCTGCGCCGCCAGCTCGACCTCGTGGCGGAGCTCAACGCCGAGCTGGCGCCGTTCCGCATCCTCACCGGCATCGAGTGCGACATCAACGAGGACGGCTCGCTGGACCAGGAGCCCGAGCTGCTGGCCCGGCTCGACGTCGTCGTCGCCTCGGTGCACTCCAAGCTGCGCATGCCCGCCGAGGACATGACCCGGCGCATGGTCGCGGCCGTCGCGAACCCGCACACCGACGTGCTCGGGCACTGCACGGGGCGCAACGTCACCCCCCGCGGGCGCAGCGGCCGGGTCCGCCCCGAGTCCGAGTTCGACGCCGAGGTGGTGTTCGAGGCGTGCCGGCGCTTCGACGTCGCGGTCGAGGTCAACTCCCGGCCCGAGCGGCTCGACCCGCCGAAGCGGCTCCTGCGCCTGGCGGTGGAGACGGGCTGCCGGTTCAGCATCGACACGGACGCGCACGCGCCGGGGCAGCTGGACTGGCAGGGCATCGGCTGCGAGCGCGCCGCGGCGTGCGGGGTCGACCCGGCCACGGTCGTCAACACCTGGCCCCTCGAGGAGCTCCTGGCCTGGACCGGCCGCGCCGGCTGACCCGCCCGGCTCAAGGACGGCCGTCCCCCTGCCGACGGGGAGGAGGGGCGCCGCGCCCCGGGAGGGGAGGGCCGCGATGGCCGCGATGTCCGAGAGCCGGGCGCCGCTGCCGCGCGCCGTGCGCGCGGGCGGGGTCGTGGCGGCCGTGGTGCTCGCGACCTACCTCGCCTCGCTGCTCGTGCGGGACCGCTACGACCCGCTCTTCGACCTCGGCGTCGGCAGCGCCGCGTACGTCGTGCCGGGCCTGCTCGTGCTCGCCCGCGCCCGGCTCGTCGAGCGCAACCGCACCGGCTTCGCGCTCGTGGGCTCGGCGGTCCTGCTGCAGGCCGCGGGCAACGCGCTGGACCTCAGCGAGGTGCACCTGCCCGACCCCCTGCCGGGCCTCGCCGCGGTCGACGCGGCGTACCTCGGCGTCTACCCCCTGCTCCTGGCCGGCGTCGTGGCCCTGGCCCGGCACGAGGTGGGCGGCGCCCAGCGCTCGCTGTGGCTCGACGGCCTCATCGCCGCGCTCGGCGGCGCGGCCGCGGGGTCGGTCCTGGGCCTGCGCACGATCCTGCCCGCCCTCGAGGGCGGTCGGCTCGGCGAGGTGCTGTCCACGGCCGCGTACCCGGTGCTGGACCTCGTGCTCGCCGCCCTCGTCCTCGGCGTCGTCACCATCCGCGGGCGCGGCCCGGGGCGCACGTGGACCTGGCTGGCCGCGGGCCTGCTGCTCTTCGCCGCCGGCGACACGGTGTACGCCCTGCGCACCGTCGCGGGCACCTTCGTCTCGGGCACGCTGCTCGACGGCACCTGGGCGGTCGCGCTGGCCGTCGTGGCCGCCGCGGCCTGGGCGCGCGACGACGTCCCGCGCCCGCACGAGGCGGTGCGCAGCGCGCTCGGCGTGCCGGGCGCCTTCGCGCTCGTGACCGTCGGCGTCCTCGTCGCCGGCGGGCGCACGCCCCTGCCCGCGTACGTCGAGGCCCTCGCCGCCGCCACCCTGCTGCTCGTCCTCGCCCGCACGGCCCTCGCGTTCCGCGACCTGCGCGCCCTGGCCGAGAGCCACCGGCTCTCCCGCACCGACGACCTGACCGGCCTGCCCAACCGCCGCGCGTTCCTCGAGCGGCTCGACGAGGCGCTGGCCGAGGCCGCGGAGGGGGAGGAGCCGACGGCGATCGCGCTGCTCGACCTCGACGGGTTCAAGGAGGTCAACGACACCCTCGGGCACCAGGTGGGCGACGAGCTGCTCCGGCTCGTCGGCCCCCGGCTCGTCCCCGCGCTGCGCGCGGGCGACGACCTCGCGCGCCTCGGCGGCGACGAGTTCGCGCTGCTGCTGCGCTGCACCGACGCCGACGGCGCGGCCGAGGTCGCCCGCCGGGTCGCGGCCGCGCTCGCCGAGCCGCTCGAGGTGGCGGGCGTGCCCGTGCGGGTCTCCGGCAGCGTCGGCATCGCCCTGCACCCGCAGGACGCCGCCGACGGGCACGGGCTCCTGCAGTGCGCCGACATCGCCATGTACGCCGCCAAGGCCGAGCGCACCGTCGTGGCCCACTACGACCCGCAGCGCGACACGGCGAGCCGCGAGCGGCTGCGCACCCGCCAGATGCTCCGCCGGGCGATCGAGCAGGACGAGTTCGAGGTCCACTACCAGCCGCAGTGCGCGCTGGGCGGCGGCGCCGCGGTCGGCGTCGAGGCGCTCGTGCGCTGGCGGCACCCCGAGCGCGGGCTCCTGCCGCCGGGCGCCTTCCTCGAGCTCGTCGAGCAGGCCCACCTCATGCCGGCGCTCACGCTCGTCGTGCTCGAGCAGGGCGTGCAGCAGTGCGCCGCCTGGCGCCGGCAGGGGCGCGAGCTCACGGTCTCGGTGAACCTCTCCGCGCGCAGCCTGCTCGACCCCGAGCTGCCCGGGCAGGTCGACGCCCTGCTGCGCCGGCACGCCCTGCCCGCCGCCGCCCTGGTCCTCGAGGTGACCGAGGAGATGATCGTCACCGACCCGGTCCGCTCGCTCGCGACGCTCGACGCGCTGCGCGCCCTCGGCCTGGGCCTCGCCCTCGACGACTACGGCACCGGGTACGCGTCCCTGCGCTACCTGCGGGACCTGCCGTTCGACGAGCTCAAGATCGACCGCTCGTTCGTGCAGGACCTCGGCACCCGCGCCGCCGACACGGCGATCGTGGCCTCGACGACGGAGCTCGCGCACGCGCTGGGCCTGCGCGTGGTCGCCGAGGGCGTGGAGACCGCCGCCGCCCTCGGCCTGCTCGCCGAGCTCGGCGTGGACACCGCCCAGGGCTACCACCTGTGCCGCCCCGTGCCCGCCACCGACCTCTCGGCCTGGCTCGAGGCCCGCGCGGCGGCCGCGCCGCCCCTGCCGGCGGGCGCTCAGCCGCTGGAGCCCGCGCCCCGCTGAGCCGTCCCGGCGCCGGCCCGCGGGCGGGGCGCCGGTGCCGCCGACGCGGCGCTGCCGGCCACGGCGGCGGCCACGAGAGCGGCGCCGAGGGCCCCGAGGGGGCTGAGCCGCTCCCCGAGGAGCAGCACGGACAGGACGGTGGCCGTCAGCGGCTCGAGCAGCGCGGCCACCGCGGCCACCGGGGCGGCCACCCCGGGGAGCCCGCGGAACCAGGCGACGTACGCCGCCGCCGTCGGCAGCAGCCCCAGCGCGGCGACGAGCAGCAGCGCCCGCGGGTCCCCGAGGTCGCCCACCGGCCCGGCGAGCAGCCCGACGGGTAGCAGCAGCAGGCCCCCGGCGAGGAACGCCGGGCCCGCGGACGCCGCGGGCGCCAGCCCCGGCAGGGACCGCCGGGTCGCGAGGGTCATCGCGGTGAAGCCGCCGGCCGCCGCCAGGGCCAGGGCGACGCCGGCGGCCGTGCGCGCCGGGTCGGCGGGCGCGGCCGGCGCCCCCACCAGCAGGACGAGCCCGGTGACGGCGAGGGCGAGCGCCGCCGCGGTCGCGCGTCCGGGCGCCCGCCGGTCGACGGCCGCGGCCGCCAGCGTGACGAGCACCGGGCAGGAGCCGAGGGTCACGAGGGTCGCGAGGCTGACCGAGGTGAGCGCCACCGCGGCGAAGTAGGCGGCCTGGTACGTCGCCGCGCACACCGCGACGACGCCGAGCCGGCGCAGCGCGGCGACCCGCGGCGCCGGGCCGCCCCGCCGCCTGAGCGGGCCGGGGAAGCGGCCGGTGGCGACGAGCCACCAGGTGACGGCCAGGCCGCCGACGACGAGGCGCAGCGCCGCCGTGAGGAGCGGCCCGGTGCCGGCGGTGCGGGACAGGGCGGCCCCGAGCAGCCCGCCGGTGCCCCAGAGCACGGCGGCGAGCGCCACGAGGCGCAGCGGGAGGGTGGGGGTGGACGTGGGCACGGCGCGGCTCCTGCCGGTCGGGGACGGGGGTCCGGCGACGGCGGGGCGGCTCGGGTCGAGGGGCCCCGCGCTCAGCGGCGGGGCGGGGGCGTGCTGGTGCGTCGTGCCACGGGCGGGAGCGTAGGCCAGCGGCGGGGGCCCGCGCACCGGCGTCCCGCACGGCGGGACGATGGGCGGGTGGACGTGCGCCGCGGCGGGGACCGCTACCTCACGCGCGACGGGGGCGTGACGACCCGGCACGCCTTCTCCTTCGGCCCGCACTACGACCCGGGCAACACCGGCCTGGGGCCGCTCCTCGTCCACGACGAGCACGCCCTGGGCCCGCGGGCCGGCTTCGCGCCGCACCGGCACCGCGAGGTCGAGGTCGTCACCTGGGTGCTCGAGGGCGAGGTGCACCACGAGGGGCCGCCGGGGGAGCGGGCGGTGCTCGGGCCCGGCACGGTGCAGCACCTCACCGCGGGCACCGGCGTGGTCCACCGGGAGGTCGCGGGGGACGCGCCGGCGCGGCTGCTGCAGGCGTGGGTCGCCCCCGCCGCCGCGGGGGCCGCCCCTGCGGTCACGCGCAGCGCGGTCCCGCTGGACGCGGGGGTGCGCTGCGCGCTGCGGGTCGGGCCGCACGCCGCGCTGCACCTGGGCCGGCTGCGGCCCGGCGAGCGCGCTCCGGTGCCGTCGGCCCGCCGGGTGCACCTGCACGTCGCCCGCGGGGCGGTGCTCCTCGACGGGGTGGTCCTGGCCGCGGGCGACGCCGCGCGGCTCGACCCGCCCCGCGCGGGCGCCGCCGCGCAGGGCGGGCCGGACGGCGCCGAGCTCGTCGTGTGGGCGCTCGGCCCGACCCCCTGACCCTCAGCGCTGCGGCCGGTACTCGTCCTCCGCCGGCCGGCGGGCCTCGTTCGACGCCGGCACCTGCCACCGCCAGATGAGCGCCCCGGCCACGACCAGCAGCAGGTGCAGCACGTTGTCCCAGGAGTTGAGCGCCAGCGCGTTGGGCCCGGTGTCCTCGTAGTTCGCGAAGACGAGCCCCCACACCAGCACGGCGCCGTAGCCCACGAGCAGGACGAGCCCGTAGAGCCGCGCGTTGGTGAGGCTGCGCCACATGAGCAGGCCCAGCACCCCGAAGAGCAGGTGCACCACGTTGTGCAGCAGGTTCACCCGGAACAGCCACAGCACCCAGCGCTCGCGGTCCGGGTCGAACCCGGTGAGGACGAGCCCCAGCACCCCCACGGCGAGGAAGCCGGCGCCCACGGCGAGGGTGAGCAGGCCGGGCAGGCCCGACGGGTCGGTCTCGTCCTGCGTGCGCAGGCGGGTCAGCAGTGCCATGCGCAGGGTGCTTGCCCCTGCGCCGCGCGCGAAACGCGGGGGCGCGCCCCGGCCGGGCCCTGGCAGCATGCGGCCGGTGAGCGAGCCCAGCGCGCCCGGCGCCCCCTCGACCTGCGCGCCCCCGGCCTTCCGCGACCCCCGCTGGCGGCGGGAGGTCCTCGGCTGGGCGCTGCCGGCGCTGGCCGGCCACGGCCTGCGCCTGACCGGCGCCGTCGAGCAGCCCCGGGTGCGCCCCTGGTCGACCCTCCTGCGCCTGCCGACCAGCGGGGGGCCGGTGTGGCTGAAGGCCCTCGCCGCGGGGACGCGCTACGAGGCGGCCCTGCTCGCGGCCCTCGCCCGCCACGGGGTCGACGCCGTGCCGCGCCCGCTGGCCGTCGAGGCCGAGCGCGGCTGGGTGCTCCTGCCGGACGGCGGGCCGGTGCTGCGCGACGCCGCCGGCGGGCAGGACGCCGGGTGGGCGGCCTGGGAGTCCCTGCTCGTCCGGTACGGCGCCCTGCAGCGCGCCGTCGCGCCGCTGGCCGACGAGCTGCTCGCGCTGGGCGTGCCCGACGTGCGGCCCGCGGCCGTGCCGGGGTACCTCGAGCGCCTGCTCGAGGACCCGGGGGTGGTGGCGCCCGAGCCGGCGCGGCGGGTGCGGGCGCTGCTGCCGCGGGTGCGCGAGTGGTGCGCCGCGCTCGACGAGGGTCCCTGCGCCACGCTGCAGCACGACGACCTGCACGACGGCAACGTGCTCGCCCGCGACGGGACGGTCATCGACTGGGGCGACGCCTCGGTCGCGCACCCCTTCTCCACGCTGCTCGTCGTGCGCCGGGTGCTCCTCGACCGGCACCCCGGCGAGCCGCACCGGGTGCGGCGGGTCGTCGACGCGTACCTCGAGGGGTGGGACGGCGACCCCGCCGCCCTGCGCGCCCTGGTCCCGGTCGCCGAGCGGGTCGGCTGCGTGGGCCGGGCGCTGGCCTGGCAGCGGGCGCTCACCGGTCCCGGCGTCGAGCCCGCCCCCGGCCACCTCGAGGCGCCGGGCGCCTGGCTGCAGGAGCTGCTCGCCGAGCCGGTGGCCTGACGGCCGGGCGCCCTCAGAGCAGCGGCAGCAGCGCGAGGGCCTGCGCCGCCACGCCGGTGAGCAGGCCCAGCAGGACGGCGAGCACGAGCGCCCGCCCGCCGGTCAGTCGGGCGTCACCGCCCGGCAGGCGCCGCTGCAGGTCGTGCGCCAGCGGCTCGCGGGCCGCGCGCCGGCGGCGGGACCACGGCGCGTCGAGGAGCAGCCAGGCCAGCACGCCGAGGGTCGACGGCAGCACGACGAGGAACCAGCACCACGCCCACTTCGTGGCGCGGCGCGGCTGCGGCCCGGCGACCAGCACCACGAGCGCGACCAGCCACGCGGCCCCCCACCGGTCCAGGGCCCGCTCCGCCCAGTCCGGGCCGAGGTCCTCGCGCACCCCCGCGGCCTCCCGGCGCAGGTCGGCGGCGGACGTGCCGCTGCCCACCACGTCGGCGCTGCGCAGCACGGGGGACCCGGTCCGCCAGAAGAGGGTGCGCCCGCCGCCCTCGCGGGCGCGCGGGGCGTCGACGCCGAGGCCGTCGCCGCTCGCCGCGTCCCCGAGCGCCTACGAGGTCACCCGGCCGGCCGCGAGGTCGGCGCGGAACGCCTCGACGTCGCTCGCCACCGGCGTCAGCACCGCGGTGGACAGCCCGAGCCAGAGCGCCCAGGCGAGCAGGGCGGCGCGCCCGGCGGCCCAGGCGCCGTCGACGAGGGCGCCCCGTCGGACGGGGTCGAGGCCGGGCACCCGCCGAGCATGGCAGGGCCCCCGCCGCTGCGTGGGCGTTCGCCACGCAGCGACGGGGGCCGTCACCCGTACGGAGCAGTCCCCGCGCACCCGGGGCTGCGCCGGGTCCTACTCCGAGCCGCCCGTGGAGTCGCCCGCCGGCGGGGCGGTGACGTCGTGCAGGCGGTAGCGCTCGATCGCCTCGCGCGGCGCCTCGCGCTTGACCTCGCCCCGGCGGGCGAGCTCGGCGAGCACGCGGACGACGATCGACCAGGTGTCGACCTTGAAGTGCCGGCGCAGGGCGCCGCGGGTGTCGGACAGGCCGAACCCGTCGGTGCCGAGGGAGGCGAAGTCGCCGGGGACCCACGGCGCGATCTGGTCCTGGACGCTGCGCATCCAGTCCGACACCGCGACGACCGGGCCCGGCTGGCCCTCGAGGCGCTGGGTGACGTACGGCACCCGCTGGCCCTCGTCGGGGTGCTGCCAGTTCCACTCGTCGGCGGCGAGCGCGTCGCGGCGCAGCTCGTTCCACGAGGTCACCGACCACACCGCCGCGTGCACGCCCCACTCCTCGCCGAGGATGCGCTGCGCGTCGAGCGCCCACGGCACCGAGATGCCCGAGGCGAGGATCTGCGCCTTGGGCTGCTCGCTCTGCAGCGCCGGCGAGACGAGGTGCATCCCCTTGACGATGCCCTCGACGTCGACGTCGTCGGGCTGCTTCGGCTGCGGGAACGGCTCGTTGTAGACCGTCAGGTAGTAGTAGACGTTCGGGTCCTCGCCCTCGCGCGGCTCGCCGTACATGCGGCGCAGGCCGTCACGGACGATGTGCCCGAGCTCGTAGGCGAACGCGGGGTCGTACGCCATGACCGCCGGGTTGGTCGAGGCGAGCAGCAGCGAGTGGCCGTCCTCGTGCTGCAGGCCCTCACCGTTGAGCGTGGTGCGCCCCGCCGTGGCGCCGAGGACGAACCCGCGCGCCATCTGGTCGGCCGCGGCCCAGAAGGCGTCGCCGGTCCGCTGGAAGCCGAACATCGAGTAGAAGATGTAGATCGGCACCATCGGCTCGCCGTGGGTGGCGTACGACGTGCCGACCGCGGTCCACGACGCCGTCGAGCCGGCCTCGTTGATGCCCTCGTGGAGGATGACGCCCTTCGTGTCCTCCTTGTAGGACAGCATGAGCTCGCGGTCCACCGAGGTGTAGTTCTGCCCGTGGGGCGAGTAGATCTTCGCCGTCGGGAAGAGCGAGTCCAGGCCGAAGGTGCGCGCCTCGTCGGGGATGATCGGCACGAAGCGCTGGCCGAGGCCCTCGACCTTCATGAGGTCCTTGAGCAGGCGGACGAACGCCATCGTCGTGGCGACCTCCTGCTTGCCCGAGCCGCGCTGCACGACCGCGAAGGCCTTGTCGTCCGGCTGCGGCAGCGGCTTGGCCGCGACCGTGCGGGTCGGCAGGTAGCCGCCGAGCGCGCGGCGCCGCTCGTGCATGTACTCCAGCTCGGCCGAGCCCTCGGCCGGCTTGTAGTACGGCGGCAGCTTCTCGTCGAGCGCGCTGTCGGGGATGTCGAGGTAGAGCCGGTCGCGGAAGGCCTTGAGGTCCTCCAGCGTCAGCTTCTTCATCTGGTGGGTGGCGTTGCGCGCCTCGAAGTGCGAGCCGAGCGTCCAGCCCTTGATCGTCTTGGCGAGGATCACGGTGGGCTGGCCGGTGTGCTCGGTCGCCGCCTTGTACGCCGCGTAGAGCTTGCGGTAGTCGTGCCCGCCGCGCTGCAGCGACCAGATCTCGTCGTCGCTCATCGACTCGACCATGGCGCGGGTCCGCGCGTCGCGGCCGAAGAAGTTCTCCCGGACGTACGCGCCGCTCTCGGCCTTGTACGTCTGGTAGTCGCCGTCCGGGGTGGTGTTCATGAGGTTGACGAGGGCGCCGTCGCGGTCCTGCGCGAGCAGCGGGTCCCAGTTGCGGCCCCACACGACCTTGATGACGTTCCAGCCCGCGCCGCGGAAGAACGACTCGAGCTCCTGGATGACCTTGCCGTTGCCGCGGACCGGGCCGTCGAGGCGCTGCAGGTTGCAGTTGACGACGAAGGTGAGGTTGTCCAGCTCCTCGCGCGCGGCCGCGCCGATCGCGCCGAGCGACTCCGGCTCGTCCATCTCGCCGTCGCCGAGGAACGCCCACACCCGCTGGCCGCTGGTGTCCTTGATGCCGCGGTGGTGCAGGTAGCGGTTGAACCGCGCCTGGTAGATCGCGTTGATCGGCCCGAGGCCCATCGACACCGTGGGGAACTGCCAGAAGTCCGGCATGAGCCGCGGGTGCGGGTACGACGGCAGGCCGCCGCCCGGGCCGGCGTGCGACAGCTCCTGGCGGAAGCCGTCGAGCTGCTGCTCGGTGAGCCGGCCCTCGAGGTAGGCGCGGGCGTACATGCCCGGGGAGGCGTGGCCCTGGAAGAAGACCTGGTCCGCGCCGCCGCCCTCGGCGCCGGGGCCGCGGAAGAAGTGGTTGAAGCCGACCTCGTAGAGCGAGGCGGAGGACGCGTAGGTCGAGATGTGCCCGCCGACGCCCACACCGGGGCGCTGGGCCCGGTGGACCATGATCGCGGCGTTCCAGCGCACGTACGCCCGGATCCGGCGCTCGACGTGCTCGTCGCCCGGGAACCACGGCTCCGCCTCGGGCGGGATCGTGTTGATGTAGTCCGTGGTCGTCAGGCTGGGGACCCCGACGTTGTTCTCACGGGCCCGCTGCAGCAGGCTCAGCATGAGGTAGCGCGCCCGGGCCCGCCCGCCGTGCTCGACCGCCCCGTCGAGGGCCTCGAGCCACTCCCTCGTCTCCTCGGGGTCGATGTCGGGCAGCTGGCTGGGCAGTCCGTTGCTGATGATCGGAGCGCGGTCGCGTCCAGGAGCCACGGTCGTCTCTCTTCGTCGTCGCCGCCGCGTGCACGGCGCCTCGTCTGGCTGTCTCGGTGGGACCACCCTATTCCGCCACCCAACCGGGCCCCACCTCGCGCCGAACGGAGGGGGACAGCACCCCCGACGCAAGGAGCCCCCTCGTGCGCACCACCACCCGCGCCGCCCTGGCGACCGCGCTCGCCCCCGCCGCCCTCGGTGCCGCCCTGCTGGGCGCCGGCCCGGCGGCCGCCGCGGAGACGTACAGCATCACGCTGAGCCCGCAGAACGACAGCGGGGCCAGCGGGACCGCGCTGCTCACCGCCGGGGACGACGGGTCGCTGCGCGTGCGCATCGACGCCGAGGGCCTCGTCCCCGGGGCGCCGCACGCGCAGCACGTGCACGGCGGCGCGGACATGAGCCGGGACTTCATGTGCCCGACGCCCGAGGCGGACGCCGACGGCGACGGCATCGTCAGCACGGCGGAGGGCCTGCCGGACTACGGCGACATCTTCATCTCGCTCACCACCGAGGGCGACACGTCCAAGGACTCCGGCCTCGCCGTCGACCGCTTCCCGGTCGCCGACGCCGAGGGGCGGGTCTCCTACGACCGCACGATCCCGGCCGCCGAGCTGCCCGAGGGCACGCTCGAGGCGATCCGCAACCTGCACGTCGTCCAGCACGGCATCGACGTCAACGGCAACGGCCAGTACGACGCGGAGGCCGGCCCGTCCGAGCTCGACCCGGCCCTGCCGCAGGAGGCCACGGCCCCCGCGGACTGCGGCATGGTCGAGGGCGCGACGATCTCCCACGTGCCCGAGGGCGGCGTGGAGACCGGCCACGGCGCGGTGGCGCACGACGGCGGCGCCTCGAGCGCCCCGCTCGTCGCGGGAGGCGCGGCGCTGGCCGCCGCCGGGGTCCTCTTCGGCCTCTCCCGCCGCGGCGCCCGCCGGGGTGAGCGGGCCTGAGCGCGACCCCGCGGCGCTCCCGCCGCCGCCCCCTGGGGGTGGTGGCGGGCGCGCTGGCCCTCGCGGGCGCGGCGCTCGTCGGGACGGCGGTGGCCGGCGCCGGCGACGACGGGGACGCGGCAGACCCCGTGACGGCGGTGCCGGCGGCCCCTGCCGCGCCGGCCGCGCCGGCCGCGCCGGACGCGCCGGCGGCGGCCCCCTCCGGTACCGCCGCGACGGCCCCGTCCGCAGCGCCCTCCGCCCCGGCCCGCGCACGCGGCGCCGCCCCGCCGGCCGTCGCCGCCCTGCCGCGCAGCCGCCCGGCGCGCGTCGTCGTGCCGGCGCTGGGGCTCGACACCCGGGACCTCGTCGACCTCGGCCTGGGGCGCGACGGCGCGATGGACGTGCCGCAGGGGCCCGCCCCGGTCGGCTGGTACGACCGCAGCCCCACCCCGGGGGAGGCCGGGCCCAGCGTCCTCGCCGCGCACCTGGTGTGGAACGGCGAGCCGGGCGCCTTCGCCCGGCTCGCGACCCTGCGCCGCGGTCAGGAGGTCCGGGTCGAGCGCGAGGACGGCTCGACGGCCGTCTTCGCCGTGACCCGGGTCGCGCAGTACGGCAAGGAGGGGTTCCCCTCGGCCCAGGTCTACGGCAACACCCCCGGGCCCGAGCTGCGCCTCATCACCTGCGCCGGCGCGTACGACGAGGGGGCCGCGCGCTACCTCGACAACGTCGTGGTGTTCGCCCGGATGACCGGGCGGGCCTGAGCCGCGGGCCGGCGGCGCCTACGGTGGGCCGGTGCGCTCCGAGCTGATCGACGTGACCACCGGCCGCTCCGAGGCGGTGCACGACATCACCGCCGCCTGCGCGGCTTTCGTGCGCGAGGAGGGCGGCGACGGCCTGCTGCACGTGTGGGTCCCGCACGCGACGGCGGGCGTCGCCGTCCTCGAGACCGGCGCCGGCAGCGACGAGGACCTGCTCGCCGCGCTGGCCGACCTGCTGCCCGCCGACGACCGCTGGCGGCACCGGCACGGCTCGCCCGGGCACGGGCGCGACCACGTGCTGCCCGCGCTCGTCCCGCCGCACGCGACGGTGCCCGTGCTCGGCGGCGGGCTGGCGCTCGGCACCTGGCAGTCGGTGTGCCTCGTGGACACCAACCGGGACAACCCGCGCCGGCAGGTGCGCCTCAGCCTGCTGCGCGGCTGACGCCGGACCGTTACCGCCGGATGCCCGCGACCGCTTGCGCGGCACCCGAGAGGGCGTGTGGAATGCGCGCACGACCGTCGAGCCGGGAGGGCAGCACGTGAGCACCACCGCGAAGGACGCGGGCGGGTCGTCGGCGCTGGCCGGCCGGCTGGCGCTCAAGGCCGGGCAGGTGGTGCAGGAGCTCGGCTGGGACGAGGACTGCGACGACGACCTGCGCGCCTCGATCGAGGAGGTCACGGGCACCGAGCTCGTCGACGGCGACTACGAGGACGTCGTGGACGTCGTGCTGCTGTGGTGGCGGGAGGACGACGGCGAGCTCGTGGACGCCCTCGTCGACTCGCGCACCGACCTCGGCGACGGCGGGGTCGTCTGGCTCCTCACGCCGAAGTCGGGGCGCCCGGGCCACGTCGAGCCGAGCGACATCGGCGACGCGGCCGTGACCGCGGGGCTCAACCAGACCTCCAGCGTCAGCGCCGCCCCCGACTGGTCCGGCACGCGCCTGGCCTCGCCGAAGGCCGCCCGCAAGCAGCGCTGAGGGCCGCCGGCGGGCCGGCGGCCGTCGAGGGGCCGTCGACGGGACCCGGCGGGCGGCTGCGCTCAGCCGAGGCCCGGCAGGCGCCGTACGAGCCGCCCGACCCCGGAGAGGTAGCGCGTGGCGGTCAGCACCGCCGCGCCCCCGGGCAGGCCGGGCACGTCCTGCACGACCCCCGCGAGCTCGAGCAGCCCGGCGACGTCGTGGGTGCGCAGCTCGCGGCGCACGAGCAGCGGGGGAGCGGCGACCCGCCCCGCCGACACGTCGAGCACGACGGCGGCCTCCGCCTCGATCGCCGGCCAGCCGAGGTCGCCCGCCCGCGCGCCCCGCGCGAGCTCGACCGTCGTCCAGTCCGCGCCGCGCGCGCCGAAGGCCCAGCCCCCGGTCGGGGTCAGCACGGCGGCGGTCAGCGCGGTGCCGGCCCGGGCGCACAGCGCGCCGGTGACGTCGACGAGCGCGCCGACCCCGGCGTGCAGCAGGTCGCGCGCGGGCTCCGGGGCGCCCGCGGGGGCCAGGTCGCCGGCGTGCACCGCGAGCTCGTACGCCGCCGCCGCGACGTGCCCGAGCAGCGGCAGCGGCCCGAGCAGCGAGCGGGTCGGGACGAGCGCCAGGGCGTCGAGCTCGGGGTCCTCGAGCAGGCCGGCCGTGGCCCCGCGCCCGGCCGCGAGCGCGGCGAGGACCTCGTCGTCCGGCGCGCCCCGGTGCGCGGCGAGCAGGGCCTCGTTGTGCGCCTCCTGGTCGAACGCCGCCCCCTGCTCCACGACGGCAGGGTCCGCCGCCGCGGCGCGCGCCTCGTCGAGCAGGCGCACGAGCGTCGGGGCGTCGGGCCAGGAGCCCAGGTGCACGCAGACGTCGCGCGCGCTCCAGCCCGGCAGGCGGCTGGGCCGGTCCAGGGCCCCGTCGTCGGCGAGCGCGCGGGCCAGGGCGAGGAAGCCGTCCCAGGCCGCCAGGACGTGCCCGGCCAGGACCGGGGTCTCGTACGACGCGAGGCCGCGCTCGCCGGGGACCGGCAGGAGCGGACCGGCTGGGGTTGGCACACTGCGCATACTGCCCGACGCGGCGCCGCCGGGCTCGACGAGGAGGAGCGCACCGTGACGCAGGTGGACCAGGCAGCGCAGGCGGAGCGGGCGGCGGGCCCCGGCGTGGGCGAGACCGCCCCGGACTTCGAGCTGCCCGACCAGCACGGCGCGCCGGTGCGCCTGTCCGAGGCGCGCGGGCACCTCGTCGTGCTCGTCTTCTTCCCGCACGCCTTCACGCCGACGTGCACCGGCGAGCTGTGCACGATCCGCGACGAGGGCCCGGCGTTCGGGCGCGAGGACGTGCTCACGCTCGGCGTCTCCTGCGACCCGTCGCCGGCGCTCGGCGCCTTCGCGCGCGCCGAGGGCATCGACTACCCGCTGCTCAGCGACTTCTGGCCGCACGGCGAGGTCGCGAAGCGCTACGGCGTGTTCTTCGAGCCGCGCGGGTTCGCCACCCGGGGCACGTTCGTGCTCGACCGGGAGGGCGTCGTGCGCTGGAAGGTCGTCAACGGCCCCGGCGACCCGCGCAGCACCGAGGACTACCGCCGGGCGCTCGCCGCGCTCTGAGCGCGGCCGCCGGTCCCGCCGGGGCCGGTAGCCTGCCGCCCGCGGGCCCGTAGCTCAGCGGAAGAGCACTCGGCTTACACCCGAGGAGTCGGCGGTTCGAACCCGTCCGGGCCCACGTGAGGACCCCAGCGCTCGGCGAGGTCGTCGACGTCGTCCACGGCCTGTACGACCCCCGCCGGGCCGAGGCGTGGGACGCCGTCGGCCTGCACCTCGGCGACCCGGGGCAGCCGGTGCGCCGGGTGCTGCTCGCCGTGGACCCCGAGGACGTCGTCGTCGACGAGGCGCTGGCGTGGGGGGCCGACCTGCTGCTCACGCACCACCCGCTGTTCCTGCGCGGCGTGCACGGGTTCGCCGCGACGACGCCGAAGGGGCGGCGCGCGCACCGGCTCGTGCGCGCGGGCTGCGCCCTGCTCACCGCGCACACCAACGCCGACGTGGCCGACCCCGGCGTGTCCGACGCCCTGGCGTCCGCGCTGGGCCTGGTCGACCTGCGCCCGCTGCAGCCGCTGCCGGCGGACCCGCTCGACAAGGTCGTGGTCTTCGTGCCGCACGCCGACGCGCCCGCGCTCGTCGACGCCCTCGCCGGCGCGGGGGCCGGGGCGCTCGGGGACTACGACCGCTGCGCCTGGACCACCACCGGCACCGGCACCTTCCGCCCGCTCGACGGCGCACGTCCGGCCGTCGGGCGGGTCGGCGAGGTCGAGGTGGTGCCGGAGACCCGGGTCGAGATGGTCCTGCCCCGGCACCGGCGCGCGGGCGTCGTCGCGGCCCTGCGCCGGGCGCACCCGTACGAGGAGCCGGCCTTCGACGTGCTCGAGCTGGCCGCCGGGGACTCGCGCCGCGGGCTGGGGCGGGTCGGGCGCCTGCCCGAGCCCGAGCCGCTGGCTGCCTTCGTCCGGCGCGCAGCCGCCGCGCTGCCCGCGGCCCCGGCGGGCGTGCGGGCCGCCGGCGACCCGGACCGGCTGGTCCGCCGGGTGGCCGTCTGCGGCGGGGCGGGGGACTCCCTGCTCGGCGCGGCGGCGGCGAGCGGGGCGGACGCGTACGTCACGGCGGACCTGCGCCACCACCCGGTCGTCGAGGCGCTGGGGCCCGAGCGCCCGGCCCTGCTCGACGTGGGGCACTGGGCGAGCGAGCACCCGTGGCTGGCCGACGCGGCCCGCCGGACCGTGGACGCCCTGCGCGCCGCCGGGGCTACGGTGGAGGCCCGCGTCTCCACGGTCCCCACCGACCCCTGGAGCGTGCACGCACCGCCGGCCGGCCCGCCGGCCCACGAGACCAGGAGCCGACGCTGAAGGCTGCACCGACCGACCAGCTGCGCCTGCTCGACCTGCAGGGCATGGACACCCGGCTCGACCAGCTGGCGCACCGCCGCCGCACCCTGCCGGAGAGCGCCGAGCTCGAGCGCGTCGAGGCGCGCCTGCGCGAGCTGCGCGACCTCGTCGTCGCCGCCGAGACCGAGCGCTCGGACGTCGAGCGCGAGCGCGCCAAGGCCGAGACCGACGTCGCCCAGGTCCGCGACCGGGCCCGCCGCGACCAGCAGCGCCTCGACAGCGGGCAGGTGACCTCGGCCAAGCAGCTGTCCGACCTGCAGCACGAGATCGCGTCGCTGGCCCGGCGCCAGTCCGACCTCGAGGACGTCGAGCTCGAGGTGATGGAGCGGCTGGAGTCGGTCGAGGAGCGCCTCGCCGGGCTGGTGGCCGAGCGGGACCGCGCCGAGGCCGAGCGGGCCGAGGTGGCGGCCCGCCGCGACGCCGCCTGGTCCGGGATCGACGACGAGGCGGCGACGACCGCCGACCTGCGCGGGACGCTGGCCGGCCAGGTGGACGCGAAGCTCGTCGCGCTCTACGAGAAGGTGCGGGCGGACCAGGGCGGCACCGGTGCGGCGCCGCTGCGCCAGCGCCGCTGCATGGGCTGCATGCTCGAGCTCACCACCGTCGACATCGGGCGCATCGCCGCCGCGCCGGAGGACGAGGTGCTGCGCTGCGAGGAGTGCGACCGCATCCTCGTGCGCACCCCCGAGTCCGGGCTGTGACGGCCGGCGGGGCGCGCCGGTTCGTCGTGGAGGCCGACGGGGGGTCGCGGGGCAACCCGGGCCCGGCGGCGTACGGCGCCCTGGTGCGCGACGCGGACGGCGAGGTGCTCGCCGAGGTGGCCGAGCACATCGGGCGCGCGACGAACAACGTCGCGGAGTACCGCGGGCTCATCGCGGGCCTGGAGGCCGCGCGCGACCTCGACCCCGGCGCGCGCATCGAGGTCCGGATGGACTCCAAGCTCGTCGTGGAGCAGATGTCGGGCCGCTGGAAGGTCAAGCACCCCGACATGCAGCCGCTGGCGCTGCGGGCGCGCCGGGTGCTGCCGCCGGAGCAGGTGTCGTACACGTGGGTGCCGCGCGAGCGGAACAAGGCGGCCGACCGGCTGGCCAACGAGGCGCTCGACCTCGCGGCGAAGGGCCTGCCGTGGCAGCCCTCGGGCCGGCCGCTGCCGGCGGCCGGGCTCCCGGGCGCCGCGGTGGACGAGGCGCAGCCCGCCCCGGCCCCGGGGCCCGCGCTCGCCGCCGCCGCGGTCGAGGCGCTCGCGCCGCCGACCCGCCTCGTGCTGCTGCGGCACGGGCGCACCGGCGACACCGCCCGCCACGTGTTCTCCGGGTGGGGCGGCGCCGACCCGGCCCTGTCGGAGGACGGCGAGCGCGAGGCGGCGCTGGCCGCGCAGGCGCTGTCCGCGCCGCGCTGGGGGATCGACGCGGTCGTCGCGTCGCCGATGCGCCGCACCCGCCAGACCGCGCAGGCCGTCGCCGACGCGCTGGGCCTGCAGGTGCGCCTCGACGAGGGCTGGCGCGAGCAGTCGTTCGGCGAGTGGGAGGGCCTGACCTTCGGCGAGGTGCGCGAGCGGTCCCCCGAGGCGCTGACGACGTGGCTCTCGTCCCCGGCGGAGCGCCCGCCGGGCGGGGAGTCGCTCGACGAGGCGTCGGCCCGGGTCGCGCTGGCGCGCGACGAGCTCGTGGCGCGCCACACGGGCCGTACGGTCCTCGTCGTCGCCCACCTCACGCCGCTGCTGCAGCTCGTGCGGATGGCCCTCGACGCGCCCGCGCCGACGGTCTTCCGGCTCGCGCTGGAGCCGGCGTCGGTGTCGCGGGTCGACGTCTACACCGACGGCCTGGCGACGCTGCGCCTGCTCAACGACACCTCGCACCTCGCGTGAGCGCCCCCGCGCCCTGGCTCGGGTGGGTCCGCGAGCTGCAGTCGATGGCGCAGGCCGGGCTGACCTACAGCGACAACCCCTACGACCTCGAGCGGTACGCCCGCCTGCGCGGGCTCGCCGCGGCGATGCTCGCCGAGCTCGCCGACGCCGACCCCGAGCGGGTGCGCCTGCTCCTCGAGGCCGAGACCGGCTACCTCACCCCGAAGCTCGACGTGCGCGCCGCCGTGCACGACGCCGAGGGCCGGGTGCTGCTCGTGCGCGAGGTGCAGGACGGGCTCTGGACCCTGCCCGGCGGCTGGGCCGACGTGGGGGAGTCGCTCGCCGAGGGCGCGGTGCGCGAGGTGCGCGAGGAGAGCGGCTACGTCGTGGAGCGCGACCGCCTGCTCGGCTTCTACGAGCGCGAGCGCTGGGGCCACCCGCCCATGCCGGCGTTCACCCTCAAGGCGGTCGTCGCCTGCCGCCTCGTCGGCGGCGCCCCCGCCCACAGCACCGAGACCGACGGCGTCGGCTGGTACGCCCGCGACGCCCTGCCCCCGCTGTCGACCGGGCGCTGCTCCCCGCAGCTGCTCGCCCGGGTCTTCGCGCACCACGACGACCCGTCCCTGCCGCCCGACCTGGACTGAGGTCGCCTGTCGACCACGCGAGGCACCCGTACGGGTGCCTCGCGAGGCGTGCAGGCCTCGTGAGGCACCCGTACGCCTCGTCCGGCGCGCCTCGGGCGCTCACCAGGGCGTGGGGACGAGCAGCGCCGTCGTCGCCGCGGCGACGAGCAGCGGCGCCCCGACGAGCCCGAGGGCGGCCACGTGCCGCCACGGCACCACGAGGCCGCGGGCGGCGCAGCGCTCGCGCCACAGCAGCGTCGCGAGGCTGCCCCACAGCAGCACGAGCGGGCCGACGTCGACGCCGACGAGCAGCGCCAGCACGCGGTCGACCGACCCGCCGGCGACGGGCTCGAGCGCGGCGTACGCCGGCAGGTTGTCGACGAGGTTCGCCCCCGCCGCGGCCACGAGGGCGAGTCGGAGCAGGTCGGGGTACGCCTCGCCGGTGCCGGCCAAGCGGGACAGCGCGCTGTCGAGCCCGTGCTCGTGGCCCGCCTGCACGACGAGGAACAGCCCGACGACGAGCACCGCGAGCCGCCACGGTACGAGCGGGCGGCGCAGGGCCGCGGGGCGCCGCACGGCGACCACGGCCGTGAGCGCGAGCGCGCAGGCGGGCGCGGCGACGGCCACCTCGACCTCGGCGACGACGAGAGCGGCGAAGGACAGCACCGCGAGCGCGGCGGCGCCCAGCAGCCAGGGGTCGCCGGGCGCGGGGCGCGGGGGTACGGGGTAGCGCCCGCGCAGCCGGCGCCGGTAGCGCAGGCCCAGCACGAGCACGGTGAGGGCGACGGCCACCGCGGTCGGCAGGGCGGTGCGGGCGACGTACCCGCCGACGCCGAGGTCCGCCAGGGCGGGGGTGCCGGTGGCGAGCAGGTTCGTGAGGTTCGAGACCGGCAGCAGCAGGGACGGCGTGGCCGAGAGCCACAGCGTGGCCATCGCGAACGGCAGCGCGTCGAGCCCGAGCTGCGCGCAGAGGGCGAGCACCACGGGCGTCAGGAGCACGGCGGTGCTGTCCAGGCTCAGCAGGACGGTGCTCGCCGTGCCGGCGAGGACCACGAGGGCGAACAGGGCCGGCGTGCGGCCGCGCGCGAGGTGCGCGGCCTCCCGGGCGGCGACGTCGAAGAGCCCCGCCTCGTCCGCGAGCTCGGCGAGGACCGTGGCGCCGAGCAGGAAGAGCAGCACCGGTGCGAGCCGCCCGAGGACGTCGAGCGTCCCGTCGAGGCCCACCACGAGCGCGGCCAGGCCCCCGGCCGCCGCGGCGGCGCGGTGCACTCAGGACCTCCCGTCGGGGGACCGGTGGCGCGCGATCGGTGGCATCCGGCCGAGCCTAGGGCCGAGCGCCGCCCGCGCTCGTCGAGGGAGCCCCGGTACCCTCGTCCCTGCGGCGGACGAGCCGGCCGGGCGGTCGCGTCAGGGCCCTTCGGGGTCCTGCCGAGGAAAGTCCGGGCTCCACAGGGCAGGGTGGTGGGCAACGCCCACCCGGGGTGACCCGCGGGACAGTGCCACAGAGAGGAGACCGCCGGGGGCGCTCGCGCCGCCGGTAAGGGTGAAAGGGTGGTGCAAGAGACCACCAGCGGCCGGGGTGACCCGGTCGGCTCGGCAAACCCCACCCGGAGCAAGGCCAGACAGGGGACGTCCGAGGGCTGCCCGCCCGAGTCCCCGGGTAGGCCGCACGAGGCTGTCGGCAACGGCAGTCCGAGATGGATGGCCGCCGCCCCGCGCGAGCGGGGGCACAGAACCCGGCTTACAGGCCGACTCGTCCGCCGCCCCGGCCCGCCGTCCCCGCCCGCCGTCC
Organism: Vallicoccus soli; assembly: GCF_003594885.1. NCBI lineage: Bacteria > Bacillati > Actinomycetota > Actinomycetes > Motilibacterales > Vallicoccaceae > Vallicoccus > Vallicoccus soli. Next base: position 366,914 of record NZ_QZEZ01000002.1, on the reverse strand, counting down.
CGGCCCGCCCGCGCTCACCCGCGGGCGCCCTGCCAGACCAGGTCGTACCCGCCGATCCCGAGCGACGCCCGCAGCGGCCCTCCGCCCGGAGCGGCGACCTCGTACGTCGCGAGCGCCATGTCCCGGTGGCCCACCTCGCCCGGCAGCGGCCCCACGACCCGCACCGCGAGGGGCCGGCCGTCGGCGTCGACGCGCAGCCCTCCGGGCGCGGTGGCGACGGCCCGGCCGCTCAGGTTGACCACGGTCACGTCGAGGCGCTGCGCCGTGCCCCCGGCGGGCTCCGGCGCGCTGACGATCGTGAGCACGCCGGCGGCGTCCGCGTAGCCCTCGTCCCAGGCGGCGGCACCGGTGCCGACGGCCGGGTCGCGGACCGCGTCCCAGGCCCCGGGGCAGCCGGGGCCGCGCACGCGGACGTACCCGATGACGTCGTGGCGGCAGCCGCGAGGGTCGTCGCCGACGGCCGCGAGGAAGCTGCAGCCGGCGCGCAGCGCGGCCGCCAGCGTGCGCAGGCCGCGGCACGAGGGAGTGCTCTCGGCCGGCGTGGGGGTCCGTGCCGAGGCGGCGGCGGTCGCCGCGCCGGCGCCCGTACCACCTGCGCCGCTCCCGTCGCCCGCGGAGCAGCCCGCGAGCAGCAGCGCCGACGCGCACAGCGCCGCGAGCGTCCCCCTGAGCACCCGGACCCCCTCCGCCTGACCCGTCCCCCGGAGCCTAGGGCCCAGCCCCGACAGCCCCGTCCGCCCGGCGGGACCGGCGCCGAGGTCCACCCGTTCAGCCCAGCGCGCCGAGCTCCCGGGCGAGGGCCCGCACCCGCCGGTCGATGTCGTCGCGCACGAGGCGCATGCGCTCCATCCCCTCGATGCCGCGCTCGGACGGCTCGTCGGTCACCCAGGTCTCGACGCGGGTCCCGGGGACCGGCTCGACGCGCGCCTCGCGCCCGAGGACGACGACCACGTCGGCGGCCTCGACGAGCTCCGGGGTGACCGGGCGGGGGACGCCGCCGGCGAGGTCCACGCCGACCTCGGCCAGCGCCTGCACGGACAGCGCGTTGAGGGAGGTGCCGGGAGCCGTGCCCGCCGAGGAGACGTCCACCGCGGCACCCGCGGCGCGGCGCATGAGCCCCTCCGCCATCGGCGACTTGCCGGCGTTGCGGGCGCAGACGAACAGGACGGTCGGGCGTCGTTCCACGGGTCCCATCCTGCCCGGGGCTCAGCCCGCCGCGCGCGGCGCCCGGGCGCGCCGCCACCACGGCGACCGCCAGGCGCCGTCCGGCAGCTCGCGCCGGGCGCCGCAGGCGGCGCAGCGCGCCCGGCGCGGCAGGTCGTCGTACGCGTGCTCGTAGTCCCAGCGCACGTCGTGGCCCGCGTCCTGCCCGGGTCCGGCGCAGGCGCCGGCGGGGCGCAGCAGGGGCCGGCGGGCCGGGCGCAGCAGGGGCCGGCGGGCCGGGCGCAGCAGGGCGAGGGGGAGTGCCATGCCCAATCCCTATCACATCACTAGGGAATAGCGCTACGGGAGGGTGAGGACCTCGGAGCCGGTGTCGGTGACGACGAGGGTGTGCTCGAACTGCGCGGTGCGCCGGCGGTCCTTCGTCAGCACGGTCCAGCCGTCGTCCCACATGTCCCAGCGGTACGTCCCGAGCGTCAGCATCGGCTCGATCGTGAAGGTCATGCCGGGCTCCATGACCGTGGTCGCGGCCGGGTCGTCGTAGTGCGGGACGACGAGGCCCGAGTGGAACGACGTCCCGATGCCGTGCCCCGTGAAGTCGCGCACCACGCCGTACCCGAAGCGCTTGGCGTAGGCCTCGATGACCCGCCCGACGACGTTGAGCTGCCGGCCGGGGCGCACCGCGCGGATGCCGCGCCAGGTGGCCTCGAGGGTGCGCTCGACGAGCAGCCGCGACTCCTCATCGACCTCCCCGACGAGGAAGGTCGCGTTGGTGTCGCCGTGGACGCCGTCGAGGTACGCCGTGATGTCCACGTTGACGATGTCGCCGTCGGACAGCACCGTCGTGTCGGGGATGCCGTGGCAGATGACCTCGTTCACCGAGGTGCACAGCGACTTCGGGAAGCCCCGGTAGCCGAGGGTCGACGGGTACGCCCCCCGCTCCACGAGGTACGCGTGCCCCACCGCGTCGAGCTCGTCGGTGGTCACGCCGGGCGCCACGTGCCGCCCGACCTCCTGCAGCGCCTGCGCGGCGAGCCGCCCCGCCTGGCGCATCCGCTCGACCGTGCCGGGGTCCTGGACCTCCGGCCCCTCGTACGGCGTCGGGGCGGGCCGGCCGACGTACTCCGGGCGCGGGATCTGCGGGGGCACGGGGCGCACGGGCGAGACGGTGCCGGGGACGAGCACGGGCATGGCGCCCAGTCTAGGTCGCGCCCGGCGGGGGGAGGATGCGCGACGGGCAGGGGCAGCAGCGCACCGCAGCGAGACGTGGAGGGCGACGCAGATGGCGCAGGGACCGTTCTTCTTCAACGTGCGCACCGGGCAGGTCGAGGGCCCCGAGGGGGCGCGGGCGCAGGACCGCATGGGTCCGTACGCGACCCGCGAGGAGGCCGAGCGCGCCCTCGAGTCCGCCCGCGAGCGGACCGAGCGCTGGGACCGGGAGGACCGGCGCTGGGAGGAGGGCGACGACGACTGAGGCGCCCGGCAAGCGTTTGCGGACGAGCGCGTCCGGCCGGTCCCGCCGTGGTCGGGGACGGCCGCCGGTGGCAGGATCGCCACCGTGGCGCAGGGCGACGACAGCGGGCAGGACCCGCGGGGGCTCCTCGTGGGCGTCCTCGGGGGGACGGGTGCGCAGGGCCGCGGCCTGGCGCGGCGGCTCGCGCTGGCGGGCGTACGGGTGGTCCTCGGCTCCCGCGACCCCGCCCGCGCGCGGGCGGCGGCCGAGGGGCTGGGGGTCCCGGGGGTCGTCGGTGACGGCAACGACGGGTGCGCCCAGCGTGCCGACCTCGTGGTCGTCGCCGTGCCGTGGGAGGGGCACGCGGAGGTGCTGTCGGCCCTGGCGCCGCAGCTGCAGGGCAAGATCGTCGTGGACTGCGTCAACCCGATCGCGTTCGACGCGCGGGGGGCGTACGCGCTCGAGGTCGCCGAGGGCAGCGCGTGCCAGCAGGCCGCGGCGCTGCTGCCCCGCAGCACCGTCGTCGGGGCGTTCCACCACCTGTCCGCCGTGCTGCTGCTCGACCCCGCGGTGGACGAGATCGACTCCGACGTGCTCGTCGTCGGGGACGACCGGGTGGCCACCGACCTCGTGCAAGCGCTTGCCGGCCTGCTGCCGGGCGTGCGCGGCGTCTACGCCGGGCGGCTGCGCAGCGCCGGGCAGGTCGAGGCCCTGACCGCCAACCTCGTGTCGGTGAACCGCCGCTACCGCACGCACGCCGGGGTGCGCGTCACGCGTCCCTGACGGCCCCGGGCCGTCGACCCGCGAGCGGCACGCCCGAGCGCAGGACCGGCTCGCACTCGCGCACCGGCAGCGGCCGCGCCAGCAGGTAGCCCTGCAGGTGCGGGCACCCCATCGACGTGAGCAGCTCGGCCTGCTCCAGCGTCTCGACGCCCTCGGCCACCGTGCGCAGCCCGAGCGCGTCGCCCATCGCCACGATGCTGCGGGCCAGCGCGACGGCTGCCTCGTCGTCCGCCCGCAGCGGCGCCACGAAGGAGCGGTCGACCTTGAGCACGTCCACGGGCAGCCGGCGCAGGTAGCCCAGCGCCGAGTAGCCCGACCCGAAGTCGTCGACCGCCACCGCGACGCCCAGGCCGCGCACCGCCGCGATGCGCTCGAGCACGAGCCCCGTCTCCTCGACGAGCCCCGACTCGGTGATCTCGACGACGAGCGCCGCCGCCGGCAGGCCGGCCGCCCCCAGGGCCCGGGCGACGTCGTCGACGATCCGCGGGTCGTGCAGCTGGCGCACGGAGAGGTTGACGCTCACCCGCAGGTCGGCGAGGGCGGGCGAGGCGCGCCGGAGCCGCGCCAGGTCGCGGCAGGCGGTGGCCAGCACCCAGCGGCCGATGTCGACGATCGCGCCGGTCTCCTCCGCCACGGGCACGAACGCGCAGGGCGGGACCAGCCCGCGACCGGGACGGCGCCAGCGCAGCAGCGCCTCGACCGCGTACCAGCGGCCCGCCGCCGCGTCGGCGATCGGCTGGTAGTGCAGCTCCAGCTCGCCCCGGTGCACCACCCCCGTGAGCGTCGCCGACAGGTCGAGCCGCTCGCTCGCCGAGTCGCGCATCGTCGCCTCGAAGCGGGCGACCCGCCCCTTGCCCGCCCGCTTGGCGGCGTACATCGTCACGTCGGCGTTGCGCACGAGGTCGTCGGCGGCGCGCACGTCCTCGTCGGCCGTCGCGACGCCCACGCTGGCCCGGAGCGCGAGCGTGAGGCCCGCGACGACGCACGGGTCCTGCAGGGCGGCCAGGACCCGCCCGGCGAGCGCGAGCGCCGTCGCCTCGTCGTGCACGTCCTCGAGGAGCACCGCGAACTCGTCGCCGCCGAGGCGCGCCACCGTGTCGCCGGAGCGGGCGCAGGCGACGAGGCGCCGCGCCACCTCCACGATGACCTGGTCGCCGGCCGCGTGCCCCAGGCTGTCGTTGACGTCCTTGAAGCCGTCGAGGTCGAGCAGCAGGACGGTCGGGCCGGCCGCGCCGCGCCGCAGCAGCGCCTGCTCGAGGCGGTCGGCGAAGAGCAGGCGGTTGGGCAGCCGGGTCAGCGGGTCGTGGAAGGCCTGGTGCGCCAGGCGCTCCTGCAGGGCGTGGCGGTCGGAGATGTCGCGGGTGTTCCACACGACGCCGCCCACGGACGGGTCGGCGGTGAGGTCGCGGCAGGTGCTCTCCAGGACCCGTACGGCACCGTCGTCGCGCACCACGCGCCACTCCACGGTCCGGTCCCCCTGCGCCGCGCGGGGGAGCGCGGCGAGCGCGGCCCGCACCCGGGGGCGGTCGGCGTCGACGACGTGGCCGAGCACGTCGCTGCCCAGCCAGGCGCCGGCGTCCGCGCCGAGCAGCGGGCCGACGGCGGGGCTGACGTACGTCACGACGCCCTCGCGCGTCGTCACGAGCGTGAGGTCCGTCGAGGACTGGACGAGCGTGCGGAACCGGGCGCCCTGGCGCTGGAGCTCGGCGAGCAGCAGGGCGATGCGCCGCCGGGTGCGGGCGACGCCGCGGGAGAGGTCGGCCAGCTCGTCGCGCCCCCGCAGCACCGGCCGGGGCCCCGGGGCGTCGACGGCCACCGCCTCCAGGTCGGCGAGCACGCGGGCGAGGTCCTGGGACGTCGCGCGGAACATCGACAGGAACAGGTACGCCGCCGCGGCGAGCGCGAGGAGGGTGCCGCCGAGCTGCAGGGCCAGCGTCCGGTCGAGCGCGGCCGCCCGGTCCGCCAGCCGGCGGTCGAGCTCGGCGAGCCCCGCCATGGTCAGCGCGTCGGCCTCGTCGACGACGCCGTCCACGCCGAGGTCCTGGCGGGCCGACACCACGGCGTCCAGCGGGTCCACCGTGTGCAGCACGCCCTGGGCCCGCTGGTGCAGCCCGTCGAGGGCGGCGTAGAGGCCGTCGGCGCTGCCCACCGGCAGCGCGGCCGGGCCCAGCGAGGTCCGCAGCGCGGCGGTGCGCTCGGCGAGCCGGTCGGCCGCGTCCTCGAGGCCGCGGCGGTCGAGCCGCGGCCCGTCCTCAGCGCCGGGGCGGTCGTCCAGCGCGCTGTCCTGCAGGTCGCGGGCCGCCTCGAGGGCGGAGGGCAGGTCGTCGAGGAGCATGCCCTCCACGAGCAGGTGCGTCGGCAGGTCGCCGAGCAGGCTCAGCCCGCTGCGGTCGGCCACGCGGGCGGCGTGCGCGTCCAGCGCGTCGAGCGCCTCGTCGTACGCCTCCCGCCGCTGCGGCGCGCCCCGGTCCTGGCCGGGCTCGGCCCGCAGCACGGCGGAGCGGACGGCGGGCCAGCCGCTGCCGCCGCCGTACCGCGCCTCGACGGCGTCGACCTCGCGCAGCAGCAGCCGCGAGGGGCGCGGCGCAGCGCCCGCCACGGTGAGGTCCGAGCGGGCCTGCTCGGTGGCCAGCCGCAGCTCCACGACCGGCCCGAGGTGGGCGAGCCCCTCCCGGGCCCGGGCCGCGGCCGCGCGCTCCTCGCGCACCGACAGGGCCTGCACCGCGAGGGTCGCGACGAGCGGCACGAGGATCGCGACCGCGATGACCGCGAACTTGCCCGAGACCGGCAGGCGCCGCATGAGGCGCTGCCCCGGGCGCAGCAGGCGGCGCGCGAGGCGGGCGGTGCGGCCCCTGGCAGCGCCCACCGCCGGCCCCCTCCCCGGCGCACCGCGCCGCGCCCCCGTCCACCGCCGGCCCGGCTGGCTGCTCAGCCGGACGGGGCCACCGTCCCACGTCGCGGCCCCGCGCGGGGCCCGGGGCACCGGATCGGGCAGGTCCCCCCGGCGGGGCGCTTGCCCCCGCCCCCCGGGGCCGTAGGAGGATCGCCCCATGGGCAAGCAGGAAGACTTCGTCCTCCGGACGCTCGAGGAGCGCGACATCCGCTTCGTGCGGCTGTGGTTCACCGACGTCCTCGGGTTCCTCAAGTCGGTGGCCGTCGCGCCGGCCGAGCTGGAGGGCGCCTTCTCGGAGGGGATCGGCTTCGACGGCTCCGCCATCGAGGGCTTCGCCCGGGTGTCCGAGAGCGACATGATCGCCAAGCCGGACCCCTCGACCTTCCAGGTGCTGCCCTGGCGCGGGGAGAACCCGGGCACCGCCCGCATGTTCTGCGACATCCTCATGCCGGACGGCAGCCCGTCGTACGCCGACCCGCGCTTCGTGCTCAAGCGCGCCCTCTCGCGCGCGGCGGACCTCGGGCTGAGCTTCTACACGCACCCCGAGATCGAGTTCTTCCTCTTCGAGAAGGAGCCCGCGGGCGGCGGCGTGCCGGTGCCGATCGACGCGGGCGGCTACTTCGACCACACCCCGCACGGGGTGGGCCACGACTTCCGCCGCCAGGCGATCACGATGCTCGAGTCGATGGGCATCTCGGTGGAGTTCAGCCACCACGAGGGGGCTCCGGGCCAGCAGGAGATCGACCTGCGCTACGCGGACGCCCTCACCACGGCGGACAACATCATGACCTTCCGCCTGGTCATGAAGGAGGTGGCGCTCGAGCAGGGCGTCTTCGCCTCCTTCATGCCCAAGCCGCTGGCGGCCTGGCCGGGCTCGGGCATGCACACCCACCTCTCGCTCTTCGAGGGCGACCGCAACGCCTTCCACGAGGCGGGGGCCGAGTACCACCTGTCCAAGACCGGTCGGGCCTTCATCGCCGGCCTGCTGCACCACGCGGCCGAGATCACCGCCGTGACGAACCAGTGGGTGAACTCGTACAAGCGCCTGGCAGGGGGCGGCGAGGCGCCGGCGTACATCTGCTGGGGGCACAACAACCGCAGCGCCCTCGTGCGGGTGCCGATGTACAAGCCGCTCAAGGGCCAGTCGACCCGCATCGAGATCCGCTCGCCCGACACCGCCTGCAACCCCTACCTGGCGTACGCCGTCGTGCTCGCCGCCGGGCTGCGCGGCGTCGAGCAGGGGTACGAGCTCCCGGAGGGCGCCGAGGACGACGTCTGGTCGCTGACCGACGCCGAGCGCCGCGCCATGGGCATCGAGCCGCTGCCGGGCAGCCTCGCCGACGCCATCGCCGTCATGGAGTCGAGCGAGCTCGTCGCCGAGACGCTCGGCGAGCACGTGTTCGACTTCTTCCTGCGCAACAAGCGCAGCGAGTGGGAGGAGTACCGCCGGCAGGTCACGCCCTTCGAGCTGGGGCGCTACCTGCCCGTGCTCTGAGCGGGCGCGACGGTGGGTACGGTGCGCGACGTGCCCGCGGAGAGCCCCCTGCGCCTGCTCGTCGTCGAACCGGACGGCGGCTGCCCGCTGGACCGGCTCGGGGGGCAGCTGCGGGAGGCGCTGCCCGGCGCCCTCGTCACCACGTGCCGCCCCTGGGCGGGTGACGCCGTGCCGCCGCGGCCCGCGGCGGACGGGCTCGTCGTGCTCGGCGGGCAGATGGGCGCCCACGACGACGACCTGCACCCCTGGCTCGCCGACGTCCGGTCCCTGCTCGCCGCCGCCGTCGAGGACGCGGCGCCGACGCTGGGGATCTGCCTCGGCGCGCAGCTGCTCGCCGCGGCCGCCGGCGGCACCGTGGAGCGCGGCGCGCACGGGCGCGAGGCGGGCGTCGTCGACGTGGCCTGGCGGCCCGAGGCCGCGGACGACCCGCTGCTCGGCGGGCTGGCCGGGTCGTGGCCAGGGCCGAGCATGCACCAGGACGCCGTCACCGCCCTGCCGCCCGGCGCCGCCTGGCTCGGGGCCGGCGACCTCTACCCGCACCAGGCCTTCCGCGTCGGACCCGCGGCCTGGGGCGTGCAGTTCCACCCCGAGGTGACGGTGCCCGTCTTCGGGGCCTGGGCGCGGCTCGACCTGCCCGACCCGGACCGGGCCGCCGCGGTGACCGCGGAGCTCGCCGACCGCGACGCCGAGGTGGCGGCCGCCGGCGCCGAGCTGGCGCGGCGCTTCGCCCGGCTGGTGCGGCGGCGCGCGGTGCCCGCGTGAGCCCCGCCGGCCGCGCCGCCACCGACACCGGGCGCCTGGCCCGGCTCGGCTTCGCCGACCCGTCCCGGGCGGGCGCGCTGCTGGAGGACCCGGCGCTGGACGGGCTCGGGCGCGAGCCCGCCGTCCTGGAGGGGCTCGCGGCCACCGCCGACCCCGACACCGCGCTCCTCGGGCTGGTCCGGGTGCTGGAGGGCCTGGACGGGCCCGGGCCGCTGCGCGCCGCCCTGCGCGACGACCAGCCCCTGCGCGACCGGCTGCTCGCGGTGCTGGGTGCGAGCACGGCGCTCGGCGACCACCTCGCCCGGCGCGGCGGCGACTGGCGGCTGCTGTCCGGCCCGCTCGACCTGCCCGCGCGGCCGTCGGCCGTACGGGCCGCGCTGCTCACCGCCGTCGGGGCGGACCCCGCCGCCGCGGAGCCGGTCGCCACCGCGGCGGACGCGGCGGACGCGCTGCGGGTGGCGTACCGGCGGGAGGTCCTGCGCCTGGCGGCCGGGGACCTCACCGGGGCGCTCGACCTCGTCGAGGTCGCCGCCTCGCTGGCCGACCTGGCGGGCGCGACGCTCGACGCGGCGCTGGCCGTGGCGCGGGCGGACCTGCCCGAGGACGCCGTGCCCTGCCGGCTCGGCGTGGTCGGCATGGGCAAGTGCGGGGGGCACGAGCTCAACTACGTCAGCGACGTGGACGTCGTCTTCGTCGCGGAGCCGGCCGGCGGCGCCGACGAGCAGGCCGCGCTGCGCACGGCGACCCGGCTGGCGACGGGGCTCATCCGCGTCTGCGGCGCCACCACCGCCGAGGGCACGATCTGGCCGGTCGACGCGGCCCTGCGCCCCGAGGGCAAGAACGGCCCGCTGGTGCGGACGCTCGCCAGCCACCGCGCCTACTACGAGCGGTGGGCGAGGACGTGGGAGTTCCAGGCGCTGCTCAAGGCCCGACCGGTCGCGGGGGACCTGGCGCTGGCGGGGGAGTGGGTCGAGGCCGTCTCCCCGCTCGTGTGGGAGGCGCAGGACCGGCCCGACTTCGTCAGCGAGGTCCAGGCGATGCGGCGGCGGGTCGAGGGCACGCTGCCGGTGGCGCAGGCCGAGCGGGAGCTCAAGCTCGGGCCGGGCGGGCTGCGCGACGTCGAGTTCGCCGTGCAGCTGCTGCAGATGGTGCACGGGCGCTCCGACGACCGGCTGCGCAGCGGGAACACGCTGTCCGCGCTGGAGGAGCTGTCGACGTGGGGCTACGTGGCCCGCGACGACGCGGCGCGGCTCGACCGGGCGTACCGCTTCCTGCGGACCCTGGAGCACCGCCTGCAGCTGCAGCGGCTGCGCCGCACGCACCTCATGCCGCAGGACGACGCCGAGCTGCGCCGGCTCGGGCGCAGCGTGGGTCTGCGCAGCGACCCCGTCACGACCCTGCGCGCGGAGTGGCGCCGCCAGGCCCGCGAGGTGCGGCGGCTGCACGAGAAGCTCTTCTACAGCCCCCTGCTGCAGGCGACCTCGCGGCTGGCGCCGGACGAGGCGCGGCTCACGCCGGAGGCGGCGCGGGCCCGGCTGCAGGCGCTGGGCTACGAGGACCCGGCGGGCGCGCTGCGGCACATCGAGGCCCTCACGGCGGGGGTGAGCCGGCGCGCCGCCATCCAGCGCACCCTGCTGCCGGTCCTGCTCGGGTGGTTCGGCGACTCGCACGACGCCGATGCGGGCCTGCTCGCCTTCCGGCAGGTGTCGGACGCGCTGGGCACCACGCCGTGGTACCTCCGCCTGCTGCGCGACGAGGGCGAGACGGCCGAGCGGATGGCCCGCGTGCTCTCCGCGGGTCGCTACCCGGTGGACCTGCTGCTGCGTGCTCCCGAGGCCGTGCGCATCCTCGCCGACGACGCCGCGCTGGTGCCGCGCCCGGCGGCCGCCCTCGTGGACGAGGTCGTCGCGTCGGTGCGCCGGCACGACGACCCGACCGTGGCGGCCGGCGCCGCCCGGGCCGTGCGGCGCCGCGAGCTGCTGCGCACCGCGACGGCGGACCTGCTCGACCGGCTCGACGTGGACGGCGTCGGGCACGCGCTCTCGGACATCGCGGCCGCGACCGTCGCGGGCGGGCTCGAGGCGGCCGTCCGGGCCATCGAGGCGGAGCGCCGCGACCCGCTGCCGACCCGCGTGGCGGTCATCGCGATGGGGCGGCTCGGCGGGCGCGAGCTCGGCTACGGCAGCGACGCGGACGTCCTCTTCGTGCACGAGCCCCTCGACGGCGCCGACGAGCGCGAGGCGGGGCGCGCGGCCCTCGCGGTGGTGCAGGAGCTGCGGCGGCTGCTCGCCCTGCCAGCGCCGGACCCGCCCCTCGTCGTCGACCCGGACCTGCGGCCGGAGGGGCGCAACGGCCCGCTCGTGCGCTCGCTGGGCTCCTACGCGGCCTACTACGCGCGGTGGTCGCTGGTGTGGGAGGCCCAGGCGCTGCTGCGCGCCGCGCCGGTCGCGGGCGACCCCGACCTCGGCCGGCGCTTCGTCGAGCTCGTGGAGCCGGTGCGGTGGCCCGCGTCCGGCCTGAGCGACCACGACGCCCGCGAGGTCCGTCGCATCAAGGCCCGCGTCGAGGCCGAGCGGCTGCCGCGCGGCGCGGACCCGGGGCTCAACCTCAAGCTGGGCCGCGGGGGCCTCGCGGACGTCGAGTGGACCGTGCAGCTGCTGCAGCTGCAGCACGCCCACGCGGTCCCCGGGCTGCGCACCACGAGCACCGTCGAGGCCCTGCACGCGGCGGTCGGCGCCGACCTGGTGGCCCGCGAGGACGCCGAGGTGCTGCTGGAGGCCTGGCGGCTCGCGTCGGCGCTGCGCAACGGCGTCATGCTCGTGCGCGGGCGGGCCGGCGACCAGCTGCCGACCGACCTGCGCGAGCTCGCCGGCGTCGCCGCCGCCGCGGGGCACCCGGCCTCGCCCACGGGGGCGCTGGTCGACGAGTGGCGGCGGACGACGCGGCGGGCGCGGGCCGTGGTGGAGCGGGTGTTCTACGGGTGACGGGTGCGGGAGCGGGTTGGAGAGCGCAGGAGCGGCTGGACCGCTCCGGGTACCAGCTCGTCCTCGACGAGGCGTTCGCCGGCCCGGACCTGGACCGGGGGCGCTGGGTCGACCACTACCTGCCGCACTGGACGACCCCGGAGCGCTCGGCCGCGCGCTACGCCCTCGGGCCGGACGGGCTGCGGCTGCGCGTCGACGCGGACCAGCCGGCGTGGCTGCCCGAGGACGGTGGACTGCGCGTCTCCAACTTGCAGACCGGGTCGTTCTCCGGCCCCGCCGGCTCCTCCACCGGGCAGATGGCCCACCGCCCCGGGCTCGTCGTGCGCACGCCGCAGCCCACCCGGCGGCTCTGGACGCCGACCGCCGGGCTCGTGGAGGCGGTCCTGCGCGCGAGCCCCGACCCCACCTGCATGCTCGCCGTGTGGCTCGTCGGGCTCGCCGAGGGCGGGCCGGCGACGACCGGCGAGGTCTGCGTGGTCGAGCTCTTCGGCGACGCGCTCGGACGGACCCGGTCCACGGCGCGGGTCGGGGTGAAGGCGCACCAGGACCCGCTCCTGCGCGAGGACGTCGTCGACGTCCGCCTGCCGATCGACGCGACCGAGGAGCACAGCTACGCGGCGGCGTGGGACGAGCGCTCCACCCGCTTCTACGTCGACGACCGCCTCGTCCACGAGAGCCGACAGGGCACGGCGTACCCGCTGCAGCTCATGGTGGACCTCTTCGAGTTCCCGGTGGACGAGCGCCGCGACCCCGCGCGCTACCCCAAGGAGGCGTGGGTGCGCAGGGTCCGGGGGTACGAGCCGGCTCCCCGCTGACGGGTCAGGGGGTGCGCTCGCGCCACCAGCGGCCGAGCGCCTCGCCCTGCTGCTCCAGGAGCGTGGGACCGTCGGCCGAGGCGCGCCCGGCCGAGCCCGCGGCGTCGACGAGGCTGAGCGCGCGCTCGATGCCGGCCGCGCGCAGGGCCGCCTCGTCGAGGGCGACGCGGCCGGCGACGGCGGCGACGACGGCGCCGGCCGAGCGCGCGCGGGCGGCGACGGCCAGCGGGGCCTTGCCGCGCAGGCTCTGCGCGTCGAGCGACCCCTCGCCCACGACGACGAGGTGGGCGCCGCGCACCGCCTCGTCGAGGCCGAGCAGGTCCATGACGAGCTCGGCGCCCGACGCGCTGCGCGCGCCGAGCAGCGCCGCCGCAGCGAAGGCCAGCCCGCCGGCGGCGCCCGCGCCGGGCCGGTCCACGAGGTCCGGGGCCAGGGCGGTGGACCAGGCGCGCAGGCCCTCCTCGAGGCGGCGCACCTCGTCGGGCCCCGCGCCCTTCTGCGGTGCGAAGACGGCCGCCGCCCCGTGCTCGCCGAGCAGCGGGTTGTCCACGTCGCACGCCACGGTGACGGTGAGCCCGGCCAGCCGGGGGTGCAGGCCCGCGCGGTCCACCGCGGCCACCCGGTGCAAGGCGCCTCCGCCCTCCTCGCGGACCTCGTGCCCGTCGGCGTCGAGCAGCCGGGCGCCGAGCGCGCGCGCCAGGCCCGCCCCGCCGTCCGTGGTGGAGGTGCCGCCGAGGCCCAGCACCAGCGCGGTGCAGCCGGCGTCGAGCGCGGCGAGGACGAGCTCGCCGACCCCCCGGGTCGTCGCGGCGAGCGCGGTCGCGGGGCCGGGGTCGAGGAGTGCCAGGCCGGCCGCCTGGGCGCTCTCCACGTACGCCGTCGCACCGCCGGCCCCGTCCCCGGTGCGCGCCCAGCGCGCCCGTACGGGACGGCCCAGGGGCCCGCTGACCTCGGCGTCCTGCAGCGCGGCGCCGCCGGCGGCCAGCGCCTCCAGGGTGCCCTCGCCGCCGTCGGCGACGGGCAGCGCGACGACCTCGGCGCCCGGCAGGGCCCGCAGCAGCCCGCGCCGCACCCGCTCGGCCACCTCCCGCGCGGGGACGGTCCCCTTGAAGGAGTCCGGGGCGACGACGATCCGCGGCGGTGTGCTCACGGCCCGCAGGGTGGCACGCCCGTCCGGGGCCCGCCCGGCGCCGGTGGGGCGTCCCGCCGCGTAGCCGCGCCGCCCACGGGGTACCCGGGACGCACGCCGCGACCGCCGGCCCCGACGAGGAGGGACCCCCGTGAGCACCCCCGACGACCGCGAGCCCCGCGACCCGTACGCCCCGCCGCCCGGCGGGGCCAGCGCGGGCGGCGACCGGCCGCAGGACGCGTACGGCCAGCAGTACGGCCAGCAGCCCGGGTACGGCCAGCAGCCCGGTCACGGCCAGCAGCCCGGGTACGGCCAGCAGCCCGGGTACGGCCAGCAGCCCCAGTACGGCCAGCAGCCCGGGTACGGCCAGGGGTACGGCGGCGCGGGCTACGGGGAACCGGCCCGTGCCCCCCGCAACGGCCTCGGCATCGCGGCGCTGGTCTGCGGCGCCCTGGCGCTGCTCACCTTCTGGACCGTCTTCGGCGGCATCGTGCTCGGCGTGGCGGCCCTGGTGCTCGGCATCCTCGGGCGGGGGCGGGCGAAGCGGGGCGAGGCGACGAACGGCGGGCTGGCCATCACCGGGGCGGTCCTCGGGGTCCTCGGCGCCGCGCTGGCCGTCGCGATCATCGCCATCGGGGTCAGCTTCCTGAACTCCGAGACCGGCCAGTCGCTGCAGGACTGCCTGCGCGAGGCGGGCCAGGACCAGGCGGCGGTCGAGCAGTGCCAGCGGGACCTGCAGGAGGACCTCGGCGGGAACTGAGCGGCTCCGCCGAGCCCCGGCGGCGGGGGGTCCGCGCGGCTACCCTGTCGTGGACGAGGAAGCCGGAGGCGCCCGTGGTGCACCACGTCCCGAGCGCGGCGTACGCGGCCCCCCTGCCCGAGGACCCGGGGGCGGCGCTGCGGCGCATCGCCCGCGAGCACGACCGCTTGGTGTCGGCGCCCCCGGGGGCGGTGCAGGCGCCGCGCTCGGGCGTGCGGCCGGTGGTCGCAGCCTCCTGGCTGCGCTCTCTGCGCAGCGGCGTCGACCCCGCGACGGCCGCTCCCCTCGCGCTCGACGGCGAGGAGCTGCGCGCCTACCGCGCCGCGCACCCGCTCGCCCGGGTCATGCCGCTGCTGCGCGACCTGCTCGTCGACGTGGCGGAGGAGGCGGGCCACCTCGTGGCCGTCGGCGACGCGCACGGCCGGCTGCTGTGGGTCGAGGGGCACCGCGGGCTGCGCGCGCGGGCGGAGGCGATGCGCTTCGTCGAGGGCGCGCTGTGGTCCGAGGACGCCGCGGGCACGAACGCGCCGGGGACCGCGCTCGCGGTGGGCGCGCCGGTCGGCATCTGGACGGCGGAGCACTACGGCGTCGCGGTGCAGCCCTGGTCGTGCGCCGCGGCGCCCGTGCACGACCCGCTGACCCGCGATGTCATCGGCGTCGTCGACGTGACGGGCGAGCCCGACGTGGCCGGCCCGCGCACGCTCGCGCTCGTCCGCGCCGCCGCCGCGGCGGCGGAGGCCGAGCTGTCGCTGCTGCACCGGGCGGAGCGACGGGTGCCGCGGCGCACCGTGCGCGCCGCGCCCGCCCCCACCGCCCCGACCGCCGCGACCGCCGCGACCGCCGCGACCGCCGCGACCGCCGCGACCGCCCCGACCGTCGCGCAGCAGCCGGTCCGCCTCGAGGTGCTGGGCCGGGCGGGCGCCGCGCTCGACGCGGGCGGGCGCCGGCTCGAGCTGTCCCCCCGGCACAGCGAGATCGTGCTGCTGCTCGCGGCCCACCCGCGCGGGCTCACCGGCGAGCAGCTCGACGCCGCGCTCTTCGCCGACGCGGCCGCGGGCGCCACCGTGCGCGCGGAGGTCTTCCGGCTGCGCCGGGCGCTGGGGGAGGACCTGCTGGCCTCGCGGCCGTACCGGCTGGTGGCGCGGGTCGGGACGGACGTCGACGACGTGCGGCGCCACCTCGGCCGCGGCGCCGTGCTGCGCGCGCTCGACGCGTACGAGGGGCCGGTGCTGCCGGGCTCGGACGCGCCGTGGGTGCGCGGGCTGCGCGACGAGCTCGCCGCGGAGCTGCGCGAGGCGGTGCTCGCCTCCCGCAGCGCCAGGGCGCTCGGACGGTGGGCCGGCGGCCCGCACGGGCACGACGACCCGGCGGTTTGGCAGGCGCTCGACGCCGTGCTGCCGTACGGCTCCCCCCGCCGGGCCGCGGTCCGCGCGCGGCTGCGCGGGCTCGGGGCCGTGCCGGCGGCCGCCCCCGCGCCGCCCGCGCCTCGGCGTGCAACGTCGCTGCAACCTCGCAGCGGCTAGCGTCGGGGGCAGCGACCGGCAGTGGCGCCGGTCACGTCTCGACGAGGAGAGCTGATGGCGGTCTACGCGCCCCCCGGCCAGGACGGCAGCCCCGTCACCTACCGGTCCCGCTACGAGAACTGGATCGGTGGCGAGTGGGTGGCCCCCGTCAAGGGCCAGTACTTCGAGAACCCCTCGCCGGTGAACGGCAAGGTCTTCTGCGAGGTCGCGCGCAGCACCGCGGAGGACGTCGAGCTCGCGCTGGACGCCGCCCACGCCGCGGCGCCCGCGTGGGGCCGCACGTCCACCACGGAGCGCGCGGTCATCCTCAACAAGATCGCCGACCGCATCGAGGCCAACCTCGAGATGCTGGCCGTCGGGGAGACCTGGGACAACGGCAAGCCGGTCCGCGAGACGATGGCCGCCGACCTGCCCCTGGCCGTCGACCACTTCCGCTACTTCGCGGGGGTCGTACGGGCCCAGGAGGGCCACATCTCGCAGATCGACGACAACACCGTGGCGTACCACTTCCAGGAGCCGCTGGGCGTCGTCGGGCAGATCATCCCGTGGAACTTCCCGCTGCTCATGGCGACCTGGAAGCTCGCCCCGGCGCTCGCGGCGGGCAACGCGGTCGTCCTGAAGCCGGCCGAGCAGACGCCCGCCTCGATCATGCTGCTCGTCGAGCTCATCGGCGACCTGCTGCCCGCGGGCGTGCTCAACGTCGTCAACGGCTTCGGCGTCGAGGCCGGCAAGCCGCTCGCGTCCAGCCCGCGCATCAGGAAGATCGCCTTCACCGGCGAGACCACCACGGGCCGGCTGATCATGCAGTACGCGAGCCAGAACCTCATCCCGGTCACGCTCGAGCTCGGCGGCAAGAGCCCCAACATCTTCTTCGAGGACGTCGCCGCGACCGAGGACGCGTTCTACGACAAGGCGCTCGAGGGCTTCGCGATGTTCGCCCTCAACCAGGGCGAGGTGTGCACCTGCCCGAGCCGGGCGCTCATCCAGGCCTCGATCTACGACCAGTTCCTCAGCGCGGGTACTGACCGCGTCAAGGCGATCGTGCAGGGCAACCCGCTCGACACCGACACGATGATCGGCGCGCAGGCCAGCAACGACCAGCTCGAGAAGATCCTCAGCTACATCGACATCGGCACGCAGGAGGGCGCGCGCATCATCACCGGCGGCGAGCGCGTCGACCTCGGCGGCGACCTGTCCGGCGGCTACTACGTCGCACCGACGATCTTCGAGGGCACCAACCGGATGCGGGTGTTCCAGGAGGAGATCTTCGGCCCGGTCGTCTCGGTCACGCGCTTCACCGACTACGCCGACGCGATGTCCATCGCGAACGACACGCTGTACGGCCTGGGCGCCGGCGTGTGGTCCCGCGACATCAACACCGCGTACCGGGCGGGCCGCGAGATCCAGGCCGGGCGGGTGTGGACCAACTGCTACCACCAGTACCCGGCGCACGCGGCGTTCGGCGGCTACAAGCAGTCCGGCATCGGCCGGGAGAACCACCGGATGATGCTCGACCACTACCAGCAGACGAAGAACCTGCTCGTGTCGTACGACGAGAACAAGCTCGGGTTCTTCTGACCGTGGGCGGCGACGCGGTCGGCACGGCGGGCACCGGGGAGCAGCACCTCGGGCGCCGCGTCGACGTCACCCCGGAGGCGGCGGAGCTCTTCCGCCGCCTCCGGGCGCAGCACGGGCCGCTCATGGTCCACCAGTCCGGCGGGTGCTGCGACGGCAGCAGCCCCATGTGCTACCCGGACGGCGACTTCCTCACCGGCGACGGGGACGTGCACCTCGGCGACCTGCAGGTCGGCGAGGGCCAGGCGGTGCCCATGTGGATGTCCCGCGCGCAGTTCGAGTACTGGCGGCACACCCACCTGACGGTCGACGTCGTGGACGGCCGCGGCGCCGGCTTCTCGCTGGAGGCGCCGGAGGGGCGGCGGTTCCTCGTCCGCTCCCGGCTGCTCACCGAGGACGAGCTGCGCGACCTCGGCGAGCTCTGAGCGCGGCGCGGCTCAGGAGGGCCTGCCCGGGGTGCCCGGCAGGCCCTCCGGGCCGCGCGCGCCGAGGAGGCGCACGCCCTCGCGCAGGTCGACCAGCGCCGGGGCGAGGCGCAGGGGCGCCCCGGGGTGCACCTCGGCGACGAGGGAGAAGCCCTCCGCGCGCAGCAGCTCGCAGCTCAGCAGCGAGCGGCGGTGGTGCTGCGCGGCGAGGGCGTACCGGGGGACCTGCTCGTCCTCGGGCCGCGCCTCCGTCCGCCGGGCGAGCACGTCCAGCGGCTCGGCGGGGGTCAGCAGCGCGACCGCCGGCAGCCCGGCCCGGTCCGCCGCGACGACGTGGGCGATCCGCGACGGGCGCCGCAGGTGCGTGGCGTCGGCGACGTAGCCGTGACCCGCCTCGAGCAGCGCGCGCTGCGCGGCCTCGGCCCGGCGCACGGCGGTGAGCGAGTAGTCCTGCAGGGCCCGGGGCTCGCGCCCGCTGCGCACGTGCGCCGCGCGGGCGCTGCGGCGCAGGTCGTCGAGCGACACGACGTGGCCCGGGTCGACGCCGGCGCGCACGAGCGCCCCGCGCAGCGTCGTCTTGCCCGACGACGACGGGCCGACGAGCACCACGACGGCGGGGTGCGGGACCACGGGCACGTCCACCCTGCACTCATCACCGTTCGTGACCGGTCCACACGTGCCGGGCCCCGCGACTGCCGGTCCTGCGCCCCCGCCGACGCTCAGATCGACCGCGTCTCCCCGGCCCGGTCGCGGTACGCGGCGTCGACGTCGCCGGCGAGCGCCAGCCCGACCCTCCGGTGCAGGTCCTGCACGGCGGCGGCGTCCTGCGCGAGCACGTCGTCGCCGAGCTGGGCGAGCACGAGCGCGGCCTGGTCGGCGACGTCCCGGCGCTGGTCCTCGTCGCGGGCCGCGACCGCCGTGTCGCGCAGCAGGCGCAGCAGGGCGGTGAGGACGACCGGCTCCGAGCGCCCCGAGCGGCGGACCTGGGCGCAGACGAGGTCGAGGTAGTAGCGCAGGTCGCGGTCGGGCAGCACCGCGCGCACGGCGCCGCCCTCGTCGCGGACCACCTGCGGCCCCAGCCGCCGGCCCTGCAGGCGCACGAGGAGGTCCGCGCAGTAGCCGAGGGCCTCCGCCGCGGTCGTCGGGTCGTTCACGGCGGGGGAGACCGCCTTGAGGGCGATGTCGGTCAGCTGGCGCAGCCCGAACGCGACGTCCTGCTCCTCGGTCCGCTCGAAGCGGAGCACGACCGCCTCCGCCAGGTCGCGGGCGAGGTCCTCGACCGGCACCCCGCGCCCCGGCGGTGCGAAGGCGCTGGCCACGGGCGCCCCCTGCACGACCGCGTCGCCCGGGCGCACCCCGAGCAGGAGCACGACGTCGTGCCGGCGGGCGGCGGCCACCAGGGGCTCCGGGCGCACCACGCTGACGAACCCGCTGCTCCACGCCGGGACGAGCACGCCGCCGGCCGGGCCGGGGAGGTCGGGGGACGGCGCCTCCGGCCCCTCGCCGTACGGGTGGTACGCCGTGCCGATGCTGGCGACGGTGTCGTGGTGCACCGACTCCATCATCGTGTGCACCCGCAGCCGCCGGACGATGTGCGCGACGAAGGCCACGAGCACCACCGCGGCGGCCAGCCCGAGCAGCAGCGACAGGAGCAGGGCGAGCACCGGGAGCGGGCGCTCGGGGTCGAGCCCGCGCAGGGTCGTCAGGGAGACGACGAACGCGGACACGAGCACCGCCATCGCCGCCTGCACCTGCCAGTCGCGGGCGAACGAGCGCAGCAACCGGGGCGAGAACTGCTGCGAGGCGAGCTGCAGCGCGACGACCGTCAGCGAGAAGGTCAGGCTGGCCGCGGTCACCGAGGCGGTCGCCACCGTCTGGAGCAGGGCGGTGGCCGAGGAGGCGTCACCCGGCCACGTGCGCTCGGCCAGCCCGCTCGCCGGCTCGGGGCGCACCCGCAGCAGGAGCAGCGCGACGAGGAACGCCGTACCCGCCCCGACCGCGGGCCAGAACCAGAGGGACGCCCGGACCTCCTCGCTCGAGGGGCGCCGCCGCCCCGACGACCGCCCGGCACCGTCGCCCACGCGCCCCCGCCTCCCGTGCGTCGCGCGGCGCCCGGTCCGGCGCCGCGCCGGGCTGCTGCCCCGGACGCGGACGGGCATGCGCACGGCCCTCAGGCGCCCCCGTCGCGCTCCTGCACCCCGTGCAGGACCTCGCGCTCCTCGCGGGCCTCGCCCATCCAGGTGGCGTGGAGCACGGTGAAGCCGGCGCGGCGCGCGGCGCGCACGACCGCCGGGTCGTCGTCGACGAGCACGTCCAGCGGGCGCTCGCGGGCGAGGCGGCGCAGCAGACCGATCTTCACCACGGCGGCGGGGCGGCGGTCGCCCTCCGGGCGCAGCACGAGCTCGCCGGGGGGCAGCCCGTGCTCGCGCAGCCAGGCCGCGGTGTCGCGGCGGCAGCGCTCCGGCCGCCCGCTGAGCCACACCAGGTCGTGGTCCTGCACGAGCCGGCGCACCACGGCCTCGCCCTCGGGCAGCACCGCGTCGTCCCGGGCCGCGGCGAAGAACGCGTCCCACCGGCGCGGGCGCCCCGCCACGAGGTGCAGCCGGTGCCGCACGTCGGCCACCGTGCCGTCGAGGTCCACCGCGGCGTACGGCAGCGCGTCCACGCGGCGAGCGTACGGGGGCGGCCGGGACGTCCCCGGCCGCGCCTCCTCAGGCCTGCGTCGCGGCCCACTCGGCGAGCCGGCGCTCCTCCTCCTCGGGGCTGACGTCCTCGACGCGGGTCATGACGGCCCAGCGGTGGCCGTACGGGTCCACGATGGACGCGTAGCGGTCGCCGGTGACGAAGGTGTTCGGCTCCTCGCGCACGCGCGCGCCCCGCTCGACCGCGGCGGCGAACACGGCGTCGACGTCGGGGACGTACACGCAGGTCGACGCGGTGACCGCCTGCGCGGACGGGTCCGGCGCCACGAGGCCGTACGCCTCGAGCGGGTCGCTGAGCTGGAGCCGCCCGTCGTCACCGAGGGCGAGCTCCGCGTGCAGCACGTTGCCGTCGGGGCCGTCCATCCGGCTGAGGACGCGCGCGCCGAGGACCGCCTCGTAGAAGGCGACGGCCTCCGCCGCCGGCGAGCAGACGAGGAACGGGGTCAGGGTCGGGTAGCCGTCGGGCCGGCCGTCGGTGATCGCCATGCCGCGATCGTGCTCCCGCGGTCGTCGGCGGGCTTGATGCAACCCGACACCGGCTGAGCCGGCCGTCGCTGCGCGGGGCCTCACTCGGCGGGCAGCAGGAACCAGAGCGCGAGGTAGAGCAGGACCTGGGGGCCGGGCAGCACGCAGGAGACGACGAAGAGGACGCGCACCGTCCCCGTGCCGAGGCCGGTGCCGCGGGCGATCGCGCCGCAGACGCCGCCGATCAGCCGCCGCCGGGGGCGGACCCAGGCGCTGCCGGCCGGGAGGTTCGAGCGGGCCATGGCGTCTCCTCGCGTCGCTGCGGTGGCGCGGCCGCGCCGACCGTCGCCCCATCGTGCCCGACGGCGCCGTCAGCGGGGCGCCGCGCGCGCGTCGAGGCCGACCCCCACCCAGTACGCCAGGTCCCCGTCGTCCTCGATCCGCGGCCGCGGCACGGTGAGCCAGCCGCGGCCCATGGGCCGGTCCTCGCCCATCCACGCGGGCTCGCCGCCCCGAAGCAGCAGGTCGTCGTACCGCGCCGGGTCGGTGCGCACGAGCAGGCTGCCGTCGCGCCCGGCGGCGACGGCCAGCTGCTCGTCGACCATGAAGGAGACGCCCCCGAACATCCGCACCTCCCGGACGTCACCGTGCGGTCGCAGCACCTCGCGCAGGCGCTGCACGAGGGCGTCGCGCGCCGCGGGGGCGGGCCCTGCGGCGCCGCGCGCCGGTGCGGAGCGGGTCACGGGCCACCTCCTCGAGGTCGCGTACGGACCCCGACCGTGGCGCCTGCGCGACCGCGCGTCAAGGGCGGCCCCGGCCCCGGGCCGTGCGGGCGCACCCGCTCGGGCCGGCCGCGGCGCTCGGCACCCCTCGCGGGGCCGCGGCCGCTCGCGCCGACGCGGGGTGGGCGCGTAGGGGGCCCGAGCGGCCTGCTCGACGAGCCCGGACTGGCGCGCCTGGTGCGCCGGACCCGCCGTGCCGTGACCGGCGCGCGGCGCGCCGGGCTGCGCCCGCTGCTCGTGGGCGGCGACTGCGCGGTGGTGCTCGATGCCCTGGCGGCGCTGCGCGACGAGCACGGGCGCGCGGGGCTGCTCATGGCCGACGGCCACGAGGACGCGTGGCCCCCGCGCGCGTCCACCACGGGCGAGGCGTCGGACAGCGAGCTGGGCGTCGCGCTCGGGCTGGTGCCCGACCCTCCCCGGGAGCTGCGCGAGGTGGGCGGCGTCGTGGCCCCGTCGGCCGTCGCCCTGCTCGGCCTGCGCGACCGGGACGAGCTCGACGCCGCGGGAGTCGCGACGCTGGCTGCGGTGGTGGGCACGTCCGTCGGCGCCGCGCACGTGCCGGACCGCCCCGGCGCCCTGGTCCGGGAGGCCCTCCAGCGGCTCGACGCGCCGGCGTGGCGGCTGCACGTCGACCTCGACGTGCAGCGCACCGGCGCCTTCCCCGCGGTCGGCTACCCGCAGCCGGGCGGCCTGACGTGGGACCAGCTGACCGAGCTGGCCGTCACCGCCTGGCGCTCCCCGGGCTGCGCGGGGGCGAGCGTCGCGGTCTACGACCCGGACCTCGACCCGGACCGCCGCAGCGCCCGGCGCCCCGTCGACGTCCTCGGCGAGCTCGTGGGCGACCCCGGCGCCGCAGGGGGCTGAGGGGGCGCGGTCACGCCGCCCGGGCGCGCAGGACCGGCAGGCCGTCGCCCCGCAGGGCGTCGAGCGCCGCGCCGCGACCGGCCACGGCCAGCGCCAGCGCGTCGGCGGGTCCGGCGACCTCGGGGCCGTCGCCGTGCGCCCAGTCGAGGTCGTCCGCCGCGAACCGCAGGCCGTCCACCCTGCCCCGGGCGACGATGCCGCGCGCGGAGCGCCCGACGAGGAAGTCCAGCGACGCCCGCAGCCGCTCCTCGGGCACGTCCCGGGACAGGCCCAGCGGCCACCGGATGTCGAGGCCGTGCACGATCAGGTCGGTGAGGGGGGCCTCGGGGCCGGCGCCGGGCGGGGTGAAGCGCGAGCCGGCCCCGCGCCGCAGCACGTCGACGATCTCGTCGACCGGGCGGCGTGCCTGCCGGCGGGTGAGGCGGTCGTTGGCGCGGTCGACGTCGCCGCGGCAGACGAGCACGGTCGCCAGGAAGGTCGGCACGCCCACCTCGAGCGGCAGGACGAGGTGCGCCGCGACGTCGTGCACGCGCCACCCGGCGCACAGGCTGGGCGCTGCCAGCTGCTCCGCGGACAGGCCCGCCAGCAGGTCGGCCACCGCCCGGCGCTCGTCGGCGATCTCCGCGAAGACGTCCACGGCGGGATCGTGCCACCGCCGGGCGGGCCACGACCGCCGGTCAGCCCCTCCGGAGCTCCTCGGCGAGCATGACGATGATGCCGTCGGGGCCGCGGACGTACGTGAGCCGGTAGACGTCCTCGTAGGTCGCCACGCCGCGCAGCGGGTGGCAGCCGTGCCGCGCGGCGACCTCGAGGGCGGCGTCGAGGTCGTCGACGGAGAAGGCCACGCGGTGCATGCCCACCTGGTTCGGCCGGGTGGGCCCGGCCTCGACCGCCTCCGGGTGGAGGTACTGGAACAGCTCGAGGCGGCCGTGGCCGTCGGGCGTCTGCAGCATCGCGATCCGGGCGTGGTTGCCGTCGAGCCCGACGGCGGTGTCCGTCCACTCGCCGCTGACCTCGTCGCGGCCGAGGACCGTCAGGCCGAGGTCGGTGAAGAAGGCGATCGCCGCCTCGAGGTCCCGGACGGCGATGCCGACGTTCTCGAGCTTGATGGGCATGCGCCGCACCGTACTCAGCCGCGGCCCCGTGCGGGAGCCCGGCGAGGGGCGCGGCGGCGACGACCGGTGGGGCGCGGCCCCGCTGCCCGCCGTCCGTACGCTGCGCCCGGGGAGCCCGGCCTCCCCACGGGTGGACGACGGGAGCTCGACGATGATCCTGCCGGCGGTGCGCGACCCGCGCTTCGTCACCCTCCGCCGCGGGGGGACCCTCACCGACGCGGACCACCACCTGCTCGCGCTGTGGGCGGCGACGTGCGCCGAGCACGTCCTCGGGCTGTTCGAGCGGGCCCGGCCGGAGGACCCGCGACCGCGGCGCGCCGTCGAGCACGCCCGGGCCTGGGCGCGCGGCGAGGTCGGCATGATGCAGGCCCGCGCGGCGGGCGGGCACGCCATGGGCGCCGCCCGGGACCTGGCCGGTGCGCCGCGCCACGCCGCGTACGCCGCGGGGCAGGCCGCGGTGGTCGCCCACGTCGCCGCGCACGAGCTCGGCGCGGCCGCGTACGCCATCAAGGCCGCCCGCGCCGCCGCGCCGGCCGGCACCGCCGAGGCCGCGGGGCGGCGCGAGTGCCGCTGGCAGCGCGAGCAGCTCCCGGCGGAGGTCCGCGAGCTCGTGCTCGACGACCAGCGGCTGCGCAACGCCCTCTGCTGGTCGGTCTTCGACTGCTGAGCGGCGCTCGACGCGCCGGGGACCTCAGCCCACCGCCTGGCGGCGGGCGTCCCGCCCGCGGGGCTGGTGCAGGGGGGAGCCGTGACGGGCCCGGGGGTCGACGAGAACGGCGGAGACGCGGTGGCGATCGGGCGCTAGCGTGCCCGAGCGGGCTCGAGCGAGGAGGCAGGTCGACATGACGAGGCGTCGGAAGGGCCGACCGCAGGACCTCGCGGTGGGGCTCATCGTCAGCACCGGCAGCGAGGCGGAGCTACTGCGCGACCACGTCAGTGACTTCGCCGCAGCCGCTACCGAGCGGCGCATCATCGAGCGGGACGGCTTCATCACCTACGGCGTCGCGGGCATGTCGATGCCCACGGACGAGGTCTAGCCCCTCCTGGTGGCTGGACCGGGTGCCGGGCGGCGGTGCGTCAGCGGCACCACCTCGCCGCTGAGGACGGCGCGGACCGGACACGGCCGTCGTCAGCCGAGCGGGTCACGTACCTGCGCGTCCCCGTGCGGGCCTGGGACGAGGTGCCGACGGCACGACCGTCGTGCTGCTGGCCCTGGCCGGGCTCGTGACCGGGGCGCTGCGCGGGGACCGGTGACGGCTGGCCCTGCCGCGACGCAGGAGAGGCGGGCCCCTGGTCGGGGCCCGCCTCTCCTGGTCGTGCCCGGCGCGGCTCCTGCGAGCCGCGTGCCGGTCAGATGTCGAAGTAGAGCTCGAACTCGTGCGGGTGCGGGCGCAGGCGGATCGGGTCGACCTCGTTCGCGCGCTTCCAGTCGATCCACGTCTCGATGAGGTCCGGCGTGAAGACGCCGCCGTCGAGGAGGTACTCGTGGTCGGCCTCGAGGCGGTCGAGCACCGCGGGGAGCGTGCCCGGCACCTGCGGGATGCTGCCGTGCTCGTCCGGCGGGAGCTCGTACAGGTCCTTGTCGATCGGCTGCGCCGGCTCGATCTTGTTCTTGATGCCGTCGAGCCCGGCCATGAGCATCGCCGAGAAGGCGAGGTACGGGTTGCACGACGGGTCCGGCACGCGGAACTCGATGCGCTTCGCCTTCGGGTTCGCGCCCGTGATCGGGATGCGGATGCAGGCCGAGCGGTTGCGCTGGGAGTAGACCAGGTTGACCGGCGCCTCGTAGCCCGGGACCAGGCGGTGGTACGAGTTCACCGTCGGGTTGGTGAAGGCCAGCAGCGACGGGGCGTGCTTGAGCAGGCCGCCGATGTAGTAGCGCGCCATGTCCGACAGGCCGGCGTAGCCGAGCTCGTCGTAGAAGAGCGGCGAGCCGTCCTTCCACAGCGACTGGTGGCTGTGCATGCCCGAGCCGTTGTCGCCGAAGAGCGGCTTCGGCATGAAGGTCACGGTCTTGCCGGCGGCCCAGGCGGTGTTCTTGATGAGGTACTTGAACATCATGACCTGGTCGGCCGCGTGCTTGAGCGTGGAGAACTTGTAGTTGATCTCCGACTGCCCGGCGGTGCCCACCTCGTGGTGCGCGCGCTCCACCTCGAGGCCGGCGGCGGTGAGCGCCAGGGTCATCTTGTCGCGCAGGTCGGCGTAGTGGTCGACCGGCGGGACGGGGAAGTACCCGCCCTTGTAGCGCGTCTTGTAGCCCCGGTTGCCGCCCTCCTCGGAGCGGCCGGTGTTCCACGCCGCCTCGATGGAGTCGATGTAGTAGTAGCCCGCGTTCTGCTTCGTCTCGAAGCGGACGTCGTCGAAGATGTAGAACTCCGCCTCGGCGCCGAAGAAGGCGGTGTCGGCGATGCCGGTGCCCTTGAGGTGCGCCTCGGCCTTCGCGGCCACGGCCCGCGGGTCGCGGCTGTAGAGCTCGTCGGTGAACGGGTCGACGATGGAGAAGTTCATCGCGATCGTCTTCTCGGCCCGGAACGGGTCCACGAACGCCGTCGACGGGTCCGGGATGAGCTTCATGTCGGACTCGTGGATGGCCTGGAAGCCCCGGATCGAGGAGCCGTCGAACATCTGGCCCTCGGTGAAGAAGTCCTCGGTGAGCGACTGCGCCGGGACGTTGAAGTGCTGCATGACGCCGGGGAGGTCGCAGAACCTCACGTCGACGAACTTGACGTCCTCGTCCCTGATGTAGCGCAGGACCTCGTCCGCGTTGCTGAACATCCATCCTCCGGGTGGGCAGGCGCGGCTGGCTCTCGCCGCGGGCGTGACCAACGTAGGGACCGGCAGTTTCCCGACCATGACTTCCGCGTTTCCCCGGCGTTACGGACCCGCCGGGGCGTGCCGCCACCGTAGACCCTGCACGTGACGGGGGTGCGTCGGTGCCGGGTCGGTGCCGGGTCGGTGCCGGGTCGGTGCCGGGTCGCCGCCGGGCGCGCTCCGCCCGCGGCGCGTAGCCTCGACGGGTGGCGCGTGCGCAGCGGTCGGGGAGGTCGGGCTCGGGCCCGCGGTCGTCCGGGGGTCCCGGGGACGAGGGGCAGCGGGCCCGCCGGCCGGGGCTCGACAGCCGCCAGGTCGTCGGCAGCTGGCTCGAGGGCCCGCGCGCCGCCGCGGAGGCCGCCGGCGTCGCGTTCGGCTACCGCGGCGAGCGGCTCGGCCTGCCCGAGACCGGGCCCGGCAGCGTCGCCGGCTTCGGCCGGCGCCTGGCCGCCCTCGCCGTGGACTGGGTCCTCTGCCTGCTCGTCGCGACGCTCGTCGCCCCCTACGGCAGCCTCGACCACTCCCTCGCGACGCTGGGCGTGCTCGTCGCCGAGGTCGGCGTGCTCACCGGGACGCTCGGCACGAGCGTGGGGCACCGCCTGCTCGGCCTGCGCGTCGTGCGTCTCGACGCCCCGGTGCCCGTCGGCCTCGCGCGCGGGCTGCTGCGCGCCGTGCTCATCGCCCTCGTCGTGCCCGCCGCGGTGTGGGACCGCGACGGGCGCGGGCTGCACGACAAGGCCGTGCGCACCGCCGTCGTGCGCGCCTGAGCCGCGCCCGGGCGCTCAGCGCATCTGCGGCCCGCGGGGCAGGCGCGCGCCCTTGGGCAGCGGCCCCTTGGGCAGCGGGACCGCGGCGGCGCCCATCGCCTTGAGGCGCCGCTGGGTCTCGTCGATCTGTGGGCCGCGCAGCGTGCGCGGCATCTTCTGCACCGTGCGGTTGAGCTTGCCGAGCGCCACCTGGCCCTCGCCGTCGCCGACGACGAGCTCGTGGACGCTGACGTCGGGGACGACCCGGCCGAGCCGCTTGCGCTCCTGGGCCATGAGCCCGCCGAGGCGCCCCGGCGCCCCCTCGCCGACGAGGACGATGCCCGGCGCGCCGACCGCGCGGTGCACCACGTCCTGGCTGCGGGTGACCGCGACCGCCGGCGTGACGTACCAGCCGCGCTTGAGGGTCTGCAGCACCGCGAGCGCCGCGCCCTTCTGGCCCTCGATCTGCGCGTAGGCCGCGCGCTCGGCGCGGCGGCCGAAGACGATCGTCCAGGCGAGGAAGCCGCACAGGACGCCGAGGACGCCCAGGTAGACCGGGTGCCCGACGAGGAAGCCCAGCGCCAGCAGCACGGCGAAAACCCCGAGGCCCCACGCCCCGCTCACCAGCCCGACCCTCGGGTCGACCTTGCGGGTCATGCGGTACGTCGCCCGGATCTGCGCGATCCGTCCCTGCTTGCTGGGGTCGCGCTGCTTCCTCGCCATGGTGCCGAGGATACGGGCCGCGCGGGGTCGCCCGGGCGGGTGCTCAGCCCCGCAGGGCGTCGTGCCGGGCGTCGTGCCGGGCGTCGTCCCGGGCGTCCTGCCGGGCGTCCTGCCGGGGCAGGTGCAGCGCGGCCAGCTCGCGCTGGGCGGCGGCGCGCTCGGCGGCGCGCAGCGCGTCGGCGTGGACCGCCGCCCCGGCGTTGCGCAGGGCCGTCGCGTGCCCGTCCCAGCGGCTCAGCAGCCGGGCCGCGGCGCGCGCCCCGGCCACGAGCAGGGGGGCGGGCGGTGCGGTCGTCCTCGTGCTCATCCCGGCTCCCTCCCGCGGCGCCCCCCGTGGCCACCGCGCCGCTCAGTCCACCGCGCCCCGGTTGCCGCGCGATGACGTCGCGGTCACGCCCCGTCGACGGTCCGGCTGCCCTCCGCCCCGGGCGCCGGGTCGGGCTGCGGGGCGGGCGGGAGGTCGGGCGCGGGGGCGCTGCCGCCCAGGCGGGCCGGCAGCCACCAGCCGTCCTCGGGGGAGGCGGGGCGGTCCTCGTACGCCTCCTGGGCCTGGTGCAGCAGGTCGCTCATCCGGCGGCGCAGCTCCACGGCGGCCGCCTCGACGTCGCCGCCGCGCGGGACGACGAGCGGCTCGCCCACGTACACGTGCACCGGGATGCGGTGGCGCCCCAGCTGCCGCGGGCGCCCCTTCGTCCACACCCGCTGGCTGCCCCACACGGCCGTGGGCAGCAGCGGCACCCCGGCGTCGCGGGCCATGCGCACCGCGCCGGACTTGAAGGGGCCGAGCTCGTAGGTCCGCGAGACGGTGGCCTCGGGGAAGACGCCGACGACCTCGCCCGCCTTCAGGGCGGTGACGGCGGCCCGGTACGAGGCCGCCCCCGCGGCGCGGTCCACGTTGATGTGCCGCATGCCGCGCATGAGCGGCCCTGCCACGCGGTGGTCGAAGACCTCGCGCTTGGCCATGAAGCGGACGTAGCGGCCGGCGGGGCGGGCGGCCAGGCCGACGTACGTGAAGTCCATGTAGCCCAGGTGGTTGCACGCCATGACCGCGCCGCCCTCGCGCGGGACGTGCTCGGTGCCGCGCAGGGTGAACCGCAGCCCCTGCAGCGCGAAGACCGAGCGGGCCAGGCCGATGACGGGCGGGTAGACGAGCTCCACGGCGCGACCGTACCCCCCGCGGGGCGGGGCGGGCGTCAGGACGTGACGCGGGCGGCGCGGGCCTGCTCGTAGAGCCGGCCGGCCCGGTACGACGAGCGCACCAGCGGCCCGGAGAGCACCCCCGCGAAGCCGATCTCCTCGGCGACGCGGGCCAGCTCCACGAACTCCTCCGGCTTGACCCAGCGCTCGACCGGGTGGTGCCGGGGGCTCGGGCGGAGGTACTGGGTGATCGTCACGAGGTCGCAGCCGGCGCCGTGCAGGTCGCGCAGCGCCTCGACGACCTCCTCGGTCGTCTCGCCCATGCCGAGGATGAGGTTGCTCTTGGTGACCAGCCCGTCGGCGCGCGCCGAGGTGAGGACGGAGAGCGAGCGCTCGTACCGGAAGCCGGGGCGGATGCGCTTGAAGATGCGCGGCACGGTCTCCACGTTGTGCGCGAGCACCTCGGGGCGGGAGGAGAAGACCTCCGCCAGCTGCTCGGGCACGGCGTTGAAGTCGGGGATGAGCACCTCGACGCCGGTGCCGGGGTTGAGCGCGTGGATCTGGCGCACCGTCTCGGCGTAGAGCCACGCGCCGCCGTCGGGCTGGTCGTCGCGCGCCACGCCCGTCACCGTGGCGTAGCGCAGGCCCATCGCCTGCACCGACTCGGCCACCCGTCGCGGCTCGTCGCGGTCGAGCTCCACCGGCTTGCCGGTGTCGATCTGGCAGAAGTCGCAGCGGCGGGTGCACTGGTCGCCGCCGATGAGGAACGTCGCCTCGCGGTCCTCCCAGCACTCGTAGATGTTGGGGCAGCCCGCCTCCTCGCACACCGTGTGCAGGCCCTCGCGCCGCACGAGCGACTTCAGCTCGGTGTACTCCGGCCCGGTGCGCACCCTCGTCTTGATCCACGAGGGCTTCTTCTCGATGGGGACCTCGCTGTTGCGGACCTCGAGGCGCAGGAGCTTGCGGCCGTCGGGGGCGACAGCGGTCACGGGGTCCTCCGGGGGGTCGTCGTGCTCGTGCTCGGGTGCGGGGTCGCCGCCCGGCCAGCCTACGTCGGCCGCGCGCGACCCGTCGTGCTCAGGCGGCGGCCGCGGTGCGGACCTCGGACGGGGCCGCGCCGAGCACGTCGGCCAGGTGCCGCTCGACGAGCGGGACCACCTCGGCCACCGCCACGTCGCGGCCGAGCTCGCGCGAGAGCGACGTCACCGACGCGTCGGTGATCCCGCACGGCACGATCCGGTCGAACCACGACAGGTCGGGGTCGGCGTTGAGCGCGAAGCCGTGCATCGCGACGCCGCGCGAGACGCGGATGCCGATGGCGGCGACCTTGCGGTCCTGCTCGCCGTCGCGGCCCAGCACCCAGACGCCGCTGCGGTCCTCGACCCGGGCCGTCGCGACGCCGAGGTCGGCGCAGGTGCGGATGAGCGCCTCCTCGACCCGCCGCACGTGGGCGACGACGTCCACCGGGTCGGGCAGGCGCACCAGCGGGTAGCCGACGAGCTGCCCGGGCCCGTGCCAGGTGATGCGCCCGCCGCGGTCGACGTCGACGACCGGCGTGCCGTCCGTCGGGCGCTCCCAGGAGTTGGTGCGCCGCCCCGCCGTGTAGACCGGCGGGTGCTCGAGCAGCAGCACGGTGTCCGGCACCCGGCCCGCCACCCGCTCGGCGTGCAGCCGGCGCTGCTCGGCCCACGCCGCCTCGTACTCGACCAGCCCCGCGTGCACGTAGACGAGCTCAGCCACGGGACCGACCCTACGCCGCCCCACCGACCGGCGGACCCGTCGGAGCCTGCCCCTAGCCTCTGCGGTCATGGGCACGGGCGCGCTGAGGGTGGGACTGGCCGGCTACGGGTCGGCGGGGCGGACGATCCACGGGCCGCTGCTGACCGCGGTCGGGGGGCTCGAGGTCGCCGTCGTCGTCACCTCCGACGCCGCCCGCGCGGCCGCCGCGCGCGAGGAGCACCCCGGCTGCGCGGTGGTGGCGTCGTACGCCGACCTGCTCGCCCGGGCCGGTGAGCTCGACCTCGTCGTGCTGGCCACCCCGAACGCGGGGCACGTCGAGCAGGCGCGGGCGGCCCTCGAGGCGGGTCTCGCCGTCGTCGTCGACAAGCCGCTCGCGCTCGACGCGGCGTCCGCGCGCTCGCTGGTCGCCGCCGGCGGGCCGCTCACCGTGTTCCAGAACCGCCGGTGGGACCCGGTGCACACGACGCTGCGCCGGGTGCTCGCCGAGGGCGCCCTGGGCGAGGCTGTGCGCCACGAGGCGCGCTACGAGCGGTGGCGCCCGCAGCCCAAGGACCGCTGGCGCGAGGGCCTGACGAGCGAGCAGGGCGGCGGGCTGCTGCTCGACCTGCAGTCCCACCTCGTCGACGGCGCGCTGGACCTCTTCGGGCCGGTGGAGCAGGTCTTCGCCGAGCTGGCGTCGGTGACGACGGTCGGCGACGACGTGGCGTTCCTGGCCCTGCGGCACGCCTCGGGCGTGCGCAGCCACCTCGGCGCCACCTCGCTCGCCGGGGCGCCCGGCCCGCGCGTACGGGTCCTCGGGCGCGGGGGGACGTACGTCGCGGGCCCGATCGACAACGACGTGACGACGCTCGCGCCCACGTGGACCGACGACGCACCGGACCAGCGCGGCTGGCTCGTGCGCGGCGACGAGCGCGAGCCGGTGCGGGCCGAGCCCGCGCGGTGGGAGGAGTTCTACGAGGCCGTCGTGCGCTGGGTCCGGGGCGAGGGCCCGGCGCCCGTCGACCCGGCCGACGCCGTGGCCACGCTCGAGGTGCTGGACGCCGCGCGGCGCTCGGCGCGCGAGGGCGTGGTGGTGCCGATCCGGCACAGCAGTTGACCTGAAGCGCGCTGCAGCTCCTAGCGTCGCCCCATGAGCATGGAGATGACGGCGTGGAACGCGCTCTACCAGGCGATGCACGCGCAGTCCGAGCGCCGTCCCTTCTCCCGGGCGACGGTCGCGCGCATCTGGGCGTTCGCCCGCCCGCACCGGCGCGCGCTCGCCGCGTTCGTGGCCCTGAGCGTCGTCCTCGCGGTGCTCGCCGTGGCGACCCCCGTGCTCGCCGGTCGCGTCGTCGACGCCCTGGTCCAGGACCGCGAGACCTCGCGCGTGGTGTCGCTGGCCGTGCTCATCGCGGTCATCGCCGTGGTCGAGGCGGGGCTGGGCATCGTCGCGAGGGGGCTCTCCGCGAGCATCGGCGAGGGGCTCATCCTCGACCTGCGCACCGCGGTGTTCGACCACGTCCAGCGCATGCCGGTGGCCTTCTTCACCCGCACCCGCACCGGCGCCCTGGTCAGCCGGCTCAACAACGACGTCATCGGCGCGCAGCGCGCCTTCAGCGACACGCTGTCCGGGGTCGTCGGCAACCTCGTGATGCTCGTGCTGACCCTCGTCGTCATGGTCGGGATCTCGTGGCAGGTCACGCTGCTCGCGATGCTGCTGCTGCCGGTGTTCGTCGTGCCGGCGCGCCGGATGGGCCACCGGCTCGCGGCGCTCACCCAGGAGGCGGCCGAGCACGACGCCGCCATGGGCACGCAGATGACCGAGCGCTTCTCCGCGCCCGGCGCGACCCTCGTGAAGCTCTACGGCCGCCCCGAGCGCGAGTCCGCGGAGTTCGCCGCCCGCGCCCGGCGGGTGCGCGACATCGGGGTGCGCACCGCGCTGGTGCAGTGGGTCTTCGTCACCGCGCTGACGCTCGTGTCCGCGCTGGCCCTCGCCCTGGTGTACGGCCTGGGCGGCGCCTTCGCGCTGCGCGGCAGCCTGGACCCGGGGTCGGTGGTCGCGCTGGCGCTGCTGCTCACCCGGCTCTACGCACCGCTCACGGCGCTGGCGAACGCCCGTGTCGAGGTGATGAGCGCCCTGGTGAGCTTCGACCGCGTCTTCGAGGTGCTCGACCTGCAGCCGCTGGTGGCGGAGCGGTCCGGCGCGGTCCGGGTGCCCGACGGGCCGGTGGCGGTCGAGGTCGAGCACGTGTCGTTCGCCTACCCCTCGGCGGACAAGGTCTCGCTCGCGAGCCTCGAGGAGGTGGCGGCGCTGGACACCCGCGGCGGGGAGCCGGTCCTGCACGACGTCTCGTTCCGCGCCGAGCCGGGGCAGCTCGTCGCGCTGGTGGGCACCTCCGGGGCCGGCAAGTCGACCATCGCGCAGCTGCTCGCCCGGCTCTACGACGTCGACGAGGGGGCGGTGCGCCTCGGCGGCGTCGACGTGCGCGACCTCACCGCGGCCTCGGTGCGCGAGACCCTCGGGATGGTGACGCAGGACGGGCACCTGTTCCACGAGAGCGTGCGCGAGAACCTCCTGCTGGCCCGGCCCGAGGCGAGCGAGGAGGAGCTCTGGGACGCGCTGCGCCGCGCGCGGGTCGCCGACCTCGTCGCGTCGCTGCCCGACGGCCTCGAGACGGTGGTGGGGGAGCGCGGCTACCGGCTCTCCGGCGGTGAGCGCCAGCGCCTCACGATCGCCCGGCTCCTGCTCGCGCACCCCCGGGTGGTGGTGCTCGACGAGGCGACGGCGCACCTGGACTCGACGTCGGAGGCGGCGGTGCAGGAGGCGCTGGGGGAGGCGCTCGCCGGGCGCACCTCCGTCGTCATCGCGCACCGGCTCTCGACGATCCGCTCCGCGGACCTCATCCTCGTGGTCGAGGGCGGGCGGATCGTCGAGCGCGGCCGGCACGAGGAGCTGCTGGCCCTCGGCGGGCGGTACGCCGAGCTGCACCGCACGCAGTTCGCGCAGGAGCCGGGGGCGCCGGCGCCGGCGTGAGGTCAGGCGGCCGCGGCCCAGTCCACGAGCTGCACGACGACGCCGTTGGGGTCCTGCACCTGGAAGGCGCGCTCCCCCCACTCCTCGACGGTGAGCGGCATGGTGATCGCCACCCCCTCGGCCTGGAGGCGGGCCAGCTCGCCCTCGAGGTCCTCGACCTCGAAGGCGAGGATCAGCCCGCCCGAGACCGGGACGCGCTGGGCCTCGGGGAGCGTCGGCATGCCCTCGACGAGGAGCACGACGTGCACGCCGACGTCGTCGCGGGTCAAGGAGGCGAAGCCGTCGGCGGCCATCGCCTCGCGGAAGCCGAAGTGCTCCTGCAGGAACCGGCTCGAGGCGGAGGGGTCGCGGACGGTCAGCGAGACGGCGGTGCCGGTGACGCGCACGGGCTGCTCCTGTCGTGGGGTGGACCACCACGGTACTCCGTACAACGTACGACGTCCAGGGCGCGCAGACTGGGCCCGTGGCGGTCGACGGGTCCGGGCGGGCGGGCGAGGTGCTCGCCGGGGGGCCGGCGCCGCGGCGGGCCCGCCCGCTGCGGCGGGCCCTGGCGCTCGCGCTGGCGCTGGCCGCGGTCCTGCTGCTGTGGGCGGACCGCCGGCACGAGCAGGGCGAGGCGCGCGACCTGCTCGCCGCCGTGGCCGAGGCCGAGGGGACCGCGGACTGGGCCGGCGCCCGCGTCGCCGCCGCGGTGCAGTACGCCTCCCCGAAGGTCCAGCTCTCCTCGACGCCCCCGCGCGTGCGGCGCAGCCTCGCCGGCATCGTCGAGGACGCCGCGGCGGAGGCGGCCGCGGCGCTGCGGGCCGACGCCGGCGGGGTGCGCGCGCTGGCGGTGCTGCCGTGGCACGCCGGTGCGCGCGAGGCGCGCGAGGCCTACGCCCGGCACCTCGAGGAGCGCGCGCGGCGGTGGGACGCGCTCGCGCGCGACGCGCTGCGCGCGCTGCCCCCGGACGAGGCCACCCGCTCCTCGGCTGCGAGGGCGCGCGACGCGCTGGTCGCGGTGGCCGGCGAGGACGCGGTGGCCGCGGCGCTCGGGCCGCGCCGCCCCGCGTAGGCGCCGGAGGCCGGACGCCCGGCCGGAGCGCCGGGCCTAGCGGGTCGGCCCGAGCCGGCGCGGCTCGATGCGGGTCTCCACGGCGCGCCCGTCCGGCCCGCGCTCGACGCGGTACGCCGCCACGCCCGGGCGGTCGCTGACCGCCTCGACCAGCTCGGTGCCCTCGTAGACGAGACCCACGCCGTCGTCCGTCGCGTACGACAGCGGCAGGGTGCCGTCGGACACGAGCCGGTGCAGCAGCGGTCGGCGCTGCTCCTCGCTGTCGTAGTGCACCCCGTTGCCGTACGGCAGCAGGGCCAGCCCGTCGGTCACCGGGCGCAGGTCGGGCCCGAACGAGTCCGTGGTGCCGCCGACGTGCCAGCACAGCGACCCGGCCGAGACGCCGCCGAGCACGACGCCCGCCTCCCAGGCCGCGCGCATCGCCCGGTCGACCCCGTGCAGCCGCCACAGGGCGAGCAGGCCCGCGACCGACCCGCCGCCCACCCACACCACGTGCTGGCCGAGCAGGTGCTCCTGCACGTCGGGCACGCTCGGCATCGGCAGCAGGTCGAGGACGCTCACCTCGACGCCGGTGCCGGCGAAGGCCTTGTGCACCTCCGCGGCCATCCACGCCTGGTCGCCGAGGGCCGTGCCGACGTAGCACAGGCGCGGGCGGGACGGGCTCCCCGCGAGGTCGAGCGCGTGCTGCAGCAGCGGCCCGACCGCCAGGCGGCTGCGCTCGCCGGGGACGAAGCCCCCGGACGTGGCGAGGATCCTCACGGACGGCCTCCGGGGCTCGGGGTGGTCGGGGTCGTGCGGGCGGGCGGGGCGGGCGTCGTCCTCGCGGCCGGGCTCACAGGCCGAGGTCCTGCAGCACGGCGGCCGCGGCGCGGCGGCCCGAGACGAGGGCCCCCTGCTGCGACGCGGTGTCGCGGTGGTCACCCGCGACGTAGAGCCCCTCGCGCACCCGGACCGGCCGCGCGACCTCGAGGGGCGGGTCCATGGCGGGCAGGGCCCACGGCACGGCGTAGGTGCCGACCAGCTCCCAGGCGCGGGTGTCGCAGCCGTACACGGTGGACAGCTGCGCGCGGACCACCCGCTCGGTGGCCGCGTCGTCGTGCGCGCCCAGCACGCTCGTGCTGACGAGGTGGCCGCGGCCGCCCGCGTAGGCCGGGACGACGTTGCTGATGACCGAGGTGTTGACCACCGGACCGTCGCCGCTGCCGTCCACGTGCAGCGCCGCCAGGTCGCTCGGCGGCTCCGGGGCCAGGTGGTAGAGCGTCGTCAGCGCGTGCGGACGCGGCGCGGGGACCCCCGTCAGCCGCTCCGCGGACGCCGGGTCGGTGGCGACGACGACCGCCCGGGCCGCCAGGTCGCCCACGTCGTCCACGCGGCGGCCCAGCTCCACGCTGCCGTCGGGGAGCCCCTCGGCGAGCTGGCGGGGGACCGCCCCCATGCCGGCGGCGGGCAGGCTCGGCGTGCCGCGCACGAAGCTGCGCAGCACGAGGTCGGCGAAGCGGCGCGACGTCGCCAGGCCCGCCTCGCCGAACGTGCCGGAGAGGAAGGGGCGCACGACGCGCTCGACGACCGGGCCGCGCACGCCTGCCCGCGACAGGGCCAGGCGCAGCGTCGCGTCGGGCTCGGCGAGCTGCGCCCGCACCGGGCGCCGGGCCGCGCGCAGCGCGTACGCCGCGAAGCGCGCCTTCGCGAGCGGGGACCCCACCGGGGCGAGGGCGCTGGACAGCGCCCAGGAGGGCTGGCGCAGCGGGTCGGCGAGGCGGTGCCGCCGCCCGCGCAGCGCGACGACCACGCCCGCGACGTACGGCCGCAGGTCCAGCGCCTCGTGGTCGAGCATGCGCTGGCCCTCGGGGTAGCCGGGGTTGTAGAGCTGGAAGCCGCGGTCGAGGAGCAGGCCGTCCACGGCGTCGGTGCGCACCCGGCCGCCGACGCCGTCGGAGGCCTCGAGCACGCGCACCGCCAGCCCCGCGGCGACGAGGTGGCGGGCCGCCGCCAGCCCGGCGAGCCCTGCTCCCACCACGACGACGTCGGTCCCCGGCACAGCCGCGAACCTACCGCGCGGGCCCGGCGCCCGCCCGCCGCCGTGCACGGGGGGACCTGTGGACAGCCGCCGACGCGGTCCGCCGCGCCGCGCCATGCTGCCGCCCGTGCAGGGACGAGCGCCCGCGGTGCCGGGCTACGAGGTGCTGCGCCCGCTGGGCGCAGGGGGTACGGGCGAGGTCTGGCTCGCGCAGGACGCGGCGACGGGGGAGCGGGTCGCGCTCAAGCGCGTGCAGCCCGCGCTCGACGGCCCCGCCGCGCGGGCGCGGGTGCGCCGCGAGGCCGCGGTGCTGGCCGGGCTCGAGCACGAGCACCTCGTGCGCCTGCACGCCCTGCACACGCTGCCCGAGGGGCTCGTGCTGGTCCTGGGGCACGCCGGCGGGGGGACGCTGGCCGACCTGGTGCGCCGGCGGGGGCCGCTCGGGCCGGGCAAGGTGGTGACCGTCGCCGCGCCGGTGGCCCAGGCCCTCGCCCACGTGCACGCCCACGGGGTCGTGCACGGCGACGTGGCCCCGGGGAACCTGCTCCTCACCGACGACGGGCGCCCCCTGCTCGCCGACCTGGGCCTCGCCCGGTTGCTCGGGGAGCAGGGCGAGGTGCACGGGACGGAGGGCTTCACCGACCCGGCCGTCGTGGCGGGGGCCGAGCCGACGGCCGCCGCCGACGTGCACGCGCTCGCCGCGGTGTGCCGGTGGGCGCTCGGGGGCGCCCTCGACGCGGCGCCCGACGCGCTGCGCGCCGTCCTCGAGCGCGCGCTCGACCCGGACCCGTCCGCCCGTCCGCACGCCGGGGACCTCGCCCGTGCCCTTTTCGACGCCTGCCCGCCGGAGCCGGTGCGGCTGCCCGCCCGTGCGGCGGGTGCAGGGGAGGCGCCGGAGGGAGCGCGGGTGCCCGCGGACCCGAGTCGTGCAGCGCCCGACGGCGCGCCTGCAGCGGGCGGGGAGCCGGGGGGCGCGGGGCTGGGCGCCCCGCGCCCGCCCGGATCCCTGGCGGCGCTGCTGCGCGGGCCCGGTCCAGCGGCCGCTGCCGCGCCCGGTGCGGCCCCGGAGGGCGGGGCGGGCCGCCGCTGGCCGGCGCCGGGTGGGGGCCCGACGCCGGTCGGGGCCGACCTGCTCGCGGGGCTGCGCGCCCGCGGCCCGGCGCCCGGCAGCGCGTCCGCGGGCGAGCCCGTCACCCGCCGGGTGCGCCCGGCGGCGCCGACCGCGCCGGTCGAGGACCCGCCCGCCGGGCGCTTCCCGGGACGCGCGCTCGCCGCGGCGCTCGCGGGCGCGGTCTGCGTGGGCCTGGTGGCCGGCGGGGTCGTGCTCCACCGCGCCCAGGGCGGTCCCGCGGGCGCCGGCCCGGCAGCGGGTGCGGCGGCTGCGGCGGAGGTGCCCGCGGCGACCCCGGCGGCGACCCCGTCGGCGACCCCGGCGGCGACCCCGGCGGCGACAACGCCCACGAGCCCGAGATCGACCCCGCCGGGCAGGCCGGCGGAGCGGTCCGCGGCGGCCGCTGCCGCCGGCACGGACTGGGCCGCCGTGCTGCAGGACCTCTACGCGCGCAGGTCCGCGGCCTTCGCGGCGGCGTCGGAGGTCGCGCTGCGCGACGTCTACGCGCCGGGGTCGCCCGACCTGGCCGAGGGGGAGCAGCAGCTGGCGGCCCTGCGCGGTGCGGGCGTCGTCGCACCGGACGTGCGCCTGCGGGTGCTCTCGGCCGAGCCGGTGCCCGCGGGAGAGGCAGCCGCAGAGGCAGCCGCGGGTCGTCGGGGCGGGGTCGTGCTCGACGTGGTCGACGCGCTCGCGCCGTGGACGCTCACCGACGACGCGGGCACCCCGCTGGGGCGGCGGGAGGGGCGCGCGGCGCAGCGGGTCCGCGTCGAGCTGGTGCCCGGCGGGACCGGCTGGCTCATCGCCCGGACGGAGCGGGCGTGACCGGCCGGCTCATCGCCCGGACGGAACGGGCGTGACCGCCGCGCGCAGCCCGTCCTCGAGGTTGGGGTGGCGCCAGGCGAAGCCCGCGCCCTCGAGCGCGCGGGGCATCACCCGCTGGCTGCCGAGCACGTCGCCGCTGAACTCGCCGAGCGCCACGCGCAGCGCGAGCGCGGGCACCGGCAGCACGGCCGGGC
This sequence comes from Vallicoccus soli, assembly GCF_003594885.1. Classification (NCBI taxonomy): domain Bacteria; kingdom Bacillati; phylum Actinomycetota; class Actinomycetes; order Motilibacterales; family Vallicoccaceae; genus Vallicoccus; species Vallicoccus soli. Next base: position 327,860 of record NZ_QZEZ01000002.1, on the reverse strand, counting down.
GGTGCACGACGCGCCCCAGGGCCCGGGTGACCTCGGCGTTGGTGGCCGGCGCCGGCGCGGTGAGGTTCACCGGCCCGGAGAGCCGGTCGTCCTCGAGGAGGGCCCGCAGGGCGCGCACCTCGTCCTCGAGCGTGATCCAGCTCCAGTACTGCCGCCCGGAGCCGAGGCGCCCGCCGAGCCCCAGCCGGAAGAGGGGGAGCATGCGGGCCAGCGCGCCGCCGCTGCGGTCCAGGACGAGGCCGGTGCGCGCGTGGACCACCCGGATGCCCGCGGCCTCGGCGGGCTTCGTCGCGGCCTCCCAGTCCACGCACACCTGGGCGAGGAAGTCGTCCCCCGCGGGCTCGCCCTCGGCGACCGCGCGGTCGCCGGTGTCGCCGTACCAGCCGATGGCCGAGCCGGACACCATGACGCGGGGGAGGGGGTCGAGCCGTGCGAGGGCCTCGGCGACCACCCAGGTGCCGTCCACGCGGCTCGAGCGGATGGTGCGCTTGTACGACGCCGTCCACCGGTGGTCGCCGACGCCCGCGCCGGCGAGGTGCACGAGCCCGTCGAGCCCGGCCAGCGGTGCGAGGTCGACCTCGGAGCGCTCGGGGTCCCAGCGCACCTCGTCCGCGGCGCCCGGCGCGCGGCGGACCAGCCGCAGCACCTCGTGCCCGTCGGCGCGCAGCGAGCGCACGAGCGCGGAGCCGATGAGGCCCGACGCCCCGGTGACGGCGACCTTCACGCGGCGACCTCCAGGACGTCCACGACGACCCCGGGGACGCGGTGCGGACCGACCTCCGGGACGGCCCGCGGGGGTGCGGGCACCGGCCCATCCTGGCCGGGGTGCGCGCGGGGCGCACCCCGGCCGGGGACGGGGACGGTGGTGCGGGGGTCAGAGGCCGAGGTCGGCCTCGAACGCCCCCGCCTCGAGGCGCTGCTTCATCGTCGTGAGGAAGCGCGCCGCGTCGGCGCCGTCGACGAGCCGGTGGTCGTACGACAGCGCGAGGTACATCATGTGCCGCACGGCGATCGTCTCACCCAGCTCCGGGTGGTCGATCACGACCGGGCGCTTGACGAGCGCGCCGGTGCCGAGGATCGCCACCTGCGGCTGGTTGATGATCGGGGTGTCGAAGAGCGCGCCCCGGCTGCCCGTGTTGGTCAGCGTGAACGTGCCGCCGCTCATCTCGTCCGGCGTGATCTTGTTGTCCCGCGTGCGGGCCGCGAGGTCCGCGATCTTGCGGGCGAGGCCGCCGATGTTGAGGTCGCCGGCGTCCTTGACGACCGGGACGAGCAGGCCCCGCTCGGTGTCCACCGCGACCGCGAGGTTCTCCTGGCCGTGGTAGACGATCGTGTCGCCCTCGATGCTGGCGTTGACCTTGGGGTGGGCCTTGAGGGCCTCCACCGCGGCCTTGGCCAGGAACGGCAGGTACGACAGCTTGACGCCCTCGCGCGCCTCGAAGTCGCGCTTGGCCCGGGCGCGCAGCTGCGCGACGCGGGTGAGGTCGACCTCGACGACGCTGGTGAGCTGCGCCGAGACCTGCAGCGACTCGACCATGCGCGTGGCGATGACCTTGCGCAGGCGCGACATCTTCTCGCTGGTGCCGCGCAGCGGCGACACCGCCGGCGCGGCGGGCGCCGCCTGGGAGCCGCCGGCCGTGGCGGGCGCGGCGGGCGCGGCGGGGGCCGCCTGCTGCGCCGCGGCGGGAGCGGCCGGGGCCGGCGCCTTCGCCTTCTCGGCCGCCTCGAGGACGTCCTGCTTGCGGATGCGCCCGCCGACCCCGGTGCCCTGCACCGACGCCAGGTCGACGCCGTGCTCCGCCGCCAGCTTGCGCACCAGCGGGGTGACGTAGGGGGAGACCCCCTCCGGGGCGGGGGTGCCCGCCACCGCGCCGGTGCCCGTCGGGGCCTGCGCGCCGCCGCCCTGCCCCTCGCGCGACTCCGCCGGGGCGTACTCCCCGGTCGGCTGCGTGCTCGCCTGCGCCGGCGTGGCCGCCGGGACCGTCGGCTGCGGCTCCTCGGTGACCGGGGGGACCTGCTGGGGCTGCTGCTGGGGGGCCTGCTGCTGGGGGGCCTGCTGCTGCGGGGCCTGCTGCTGCGGGGCCGCGGCGACGACCTGGGGCTGCTCGCGCTGCTCCTGCTGGGGGGCCTGCTGCGCAGGGGCGCCGCCCTGCGCCGACGGGTCCCCGACCACGGCGAGCTCGGCGCCCACCGGGACCGTCTCGTCCTCGCCCACGCTGATCGCGAGCACGGTGCCGGCGACGGGGGAGGGGATCTCCGTGTCGACCTTGTCGGTCGAGACCTCCAGCAGGGGCTCGTCGACCTCGACGGTCTCGCCGACCTGCTTGAGCCAGCGGGTCACGGTGCCCTCGGAGACGCTCTCGCCGAGCGCCGGCATCGTCACCGGCACGCCCTGCGGGGCGCCGCCGCCCTGCGACCCGCCCGCGGGCGCCTGCTGCTCCGGCTGGGCCTGCTCCTGCCGGGGCGCGGGCGGCTCGTACGAGGCCTGCGCGGGCGCGGGGTCGGCGTCCTGCTGGGGGGCGTCGGCCTGCGTCGCCGCCGCCGACGCCTCGGCGGGCTGCCCGCCGCCGCCCCCGGCCGCGTCGCCGATGACCGCGAGCTCGGCGCCCACGTCGACGGTCTCGTCCTCGCCGACGACGATGCGCTGCAGCACGCCCGCCGCGGGCGAGGGGATCTCGGTGTCGACCTTGTCGGTGGAGACCTCGAGCAGCGGCTCGTCGACCTCGACCTGGTCACCCTCCTTCTTGAGCCAGCGGGTGACCGTGCCCTCGGAGACGCTCTCCCCGAGCGCAGGCATGGTTACCGAGAACGACATGTGCTCTCCTGTCTGCTTCGACCGTGGGCCGGGTCTGGCGGCGTGCTGGGGTGCGGCGCGCGCTCAGCCGTGGGCGTGGAGCGGCTTGCCGGCGAGGGCGAGGTGCGCCTCGCCCAGCGCCTCGTTCTGCGTCGGGTGGGCGTGGACGAGCTGCGCGACCTCCGCGGGGAAGGCCTCCCAGTTGTAGATGAGCTGGGCCTCGCCGACCTGCTCGCCCATGCGCGAGCCGACCATGTGCACGCCCACGACCGGGCCGTCCTTCTGCCGCACGAGCTTGACGAAGCCGGTGGTCTTGAGGATCTGGCTGCGGCCGTTGCCGCCGAGGTCGTACTGCAGCGACTCGACGCCGTCGTCGCCGTAGGCCGCCTTGGCCTGCGCCTCGGTGAGGCCGATGGAGGCGATCTCCGGGTCGCAGTAGGTCACCCGCGGGATGCCGCGCTCGTCGATGACCGCGGGGGAGAGCCCGGCGATCTCCTCGGCGACGAAGATGCCCTGCTGGAAGCCGCGGTGCGCGAGCTGCAGGCCCGGCACGATGTCGCCGACGGCGAAGACGCCCTCGACGTTCGTGCGCAGCCGCTCGTCGGTGAGGACGAAGCCGCGGTCCATGCCGACGCCGACCTCCTCGTACCCCATGCCGCTGGCGTTGGGCCCGCGCCCGACCGCGACGAGCATGAGGTCGGCCTCGAACGCCTTGCCGTCCTCGAGGGACACCTTCACCCCGTCGGCGGTGCGCTCCACGCCGGAGAACCGCACGCCGGTGCTGAACTTGATGCCGCGCTTGCGGAAGGCGCGCTCGAGCGCCTTGGAGCAGGCCTCGTCCTCGGAGGGCACGAGCCGCGGCAGGGCCTCGACGATCGTGACGTCGACGCCGAAGGAGCGCCACGCGCTGGCGAACTCCACGCCGATGACGCCGCCGCCGAGCACGACGACCGAGCGCGGCACGTCGCCGAGCTGCAGGGCGTGCTCGCTGGCGATCACGCGCTCGCCGTCCAGCTCGAGCCCGGGCAGGGTGCGCGAGGAGGAGCCGGTCGCCAGGACGACGTGCCGGCCCTGCAGGCGCTGCCCGTCGACCTCGACCGCGTCCTTGGCGACGAGCCGGCCGGTGCCCTCGACGTAGGTGATGCTGCGGCTCTTCACCAGGCCCTGCAGGCCCTTGTAGAGGCGCGCGACGACCCCGTCCTTGTACTTGTTGACGCCGGCCATGTCGATGGACTCGAACGAGGCGCGCACGCCGAACTGCTCGCTCTCGCGGGCCGAGTCCGCGACCTCGCCGGCGTGCAGCAGCGCCTTGGTCGGGATGCAGCCCCGGTGCAGGCACGTGCCGCCGAGCTTGTCCTTCTCGACGAGCGCGACCGACAGGCCGAGCTGGGCGGCCCGCAGGGCGCAGGCGTACCCGCCGCTGCCGCCGCCGAGGATGACGACGTCGTACACGTCCGCCACGTGAGGCTCCTCCGCAGTCGTTCCTCACGGCCGCTGCGGTGGCAGCGCCGTGCCGCCCGTCATCCTCGCACCCGTACGGGTGGCGCGGGGACCCGGGGCGCGCCGTCCCGGCGCGATCGGCCGCGGCGGCGCCCGTCCTCGCCTACGGTGCCGCCCAGGAGCACCCAGGCGACCCGCGGCCGGCGCGGGCGGTGCGCGGGCGCGGAGGTTCGTCGTGGGGCTGTTCGACCGGGTGCGGCGGGGCCGGCGCCAGGCGCCGGGGACGACCCGCTCGGCGGGGTCGGGCGACCGCGCGCACCTCGTGGAGTGGGCGCGGGCCCGCACCGGCGTCGAGGCCTTCGTCGAGCCCCCGACCACCGTCACCGCGACCACCGTGGTGCTCGTCGCGTCCACGGGCGAGTGGACCCGCCGCCGCTGCCCCGACGCGCGCGCGGCGCACGACCTGGCGCACGAGCTCGGCATCCCGAGCTACGACGCGGCCGTGGTGGGCTACCCGCGGCGCATGCGGGAGTGGAACGCGCGGGTGGCCGCGGAGCAGCGGCGGGCGCGCGAGGGCTGAGCCCGGCTGCGGCCGACCCGCTGACGGCGGGCGCCGGCGGTGCCATGCTCGCGGCCGTGGGACCCGCCACGGGGGACTGGCCCCTCCTCGGCCGCGACGCGGAGCGCCGCCGCTGCGAGGCGGCCCTGCGCGGCGACGGCGCGGCCGTCGTGCTGACCGGCGAGGCGGGCGCGGGCAAGACCCGCCTGGCCCGGGAGGTGGCGGCCGGCCTGGAGGCCGACGGGTACGCGGTCCTGCGCGCCGTCGCGACGCGGGCCGCGTCGGGCATCCCGTTCGGCGCGCTCGCCGGCCTGCTGCCGCCGGCGGAGGCCGACGCGGACGTGCTCGCCCTGCTGCAGCGCACCCGCGCGGCCTTCGACGCCCGCGCCGGCGGGCGCCCGGTCCTGCTCCTCGTCGACGACGCCCACGCGCTCGACGCCGGGTCCGCGACCCTGGTCCTGCAGCTCGTGCTCGCCCGCGCCCTGCGGCTCGTGGTCACCGTGCGGTCCGGTGAGCGGGCACCCGACGCCGTCGCGGCCCTCGACAAGGACGCGGGGGCGCTGCGGGTGGAGGTCGGCGCGCTCGGCGAGGACGCCGTGCGCGAGGTCCTGGAGGCGGCCCTGGGGCCGCCGGTGCTGCCCGCGGCGGTGCGCCGCCTCTGGCAGCTCTCGCGCGGCAACCCGCTCCTGCTGCGCGAGCTCGTGCGCGAGGAGCTCGAGGCGGGCCGGCTCGAGCGCGGCTCCGGCGCCTGGGCGCTGCGCCCCGGCCTGCGCCCCGGCCGGCGGCTCACCGAGGTCGTCCGCGCCCGGCTCGGCGCGCTGACGCCCGAGCAAGCCCACGCCGTCGAGCTGCTCGCCGTCGGCGGCCCGCTGGGGCTCGGCCTCCTCGAGGGGCTCGTGCCCGTCGCGGCCCTCGACGACCTCGAGGAGCGCGGCCTCGTCGAGGTCGCCCTCGACGGGCGGCGCACCACCGTGGCGCTGGGCCACCCGCTCTACGCCGAGGCGGTCGCCGGCGCCCTGCCGCTGCTGCGGCGCCGGCGCCGGCACGGCGAGCTCGCCGACGCCCTCGCGCGCACCCGCGCCCGGCGCCGGGAGGACCGCCTGCGCGCGGCGTCGTGGCAGCTGGAGGGCGACCGCCCGCCGGCGCCGGGGGCGCTGGCCGAGGCGGCCGAGGAGGCGCGCCGCCGCTTCGACCTGGGCCTGGCCGAGCGCCTGGCCCGCGCCGCCCTCGGCGCCGGGCCGCACGTGGCGGCCGGCGTCGTCCTCGCTGAGGTGCTCTTCTACACCGGACGGCCCGAGGAGGCCGCCGACCTGCTGGCCGGGCTGGCGCCGGCGGCGCGCACGGACGAGGAGGTCGCCTCCGTCGCGGACACGCGCGCGCACGTCCTCAACCTCCTGCGCCGCGACGAGGAGGCGTGGCAGGTCCTGCACGACGCGGCGGGGCGGCTCGTCGACCCCGACCGGCGGCGCGACACGGCCTCGCGCGGCGCCCTGCTGCACCTGCTCGCCGGGCGCCTCGGCGCGGCGCTCGAGGAGGCCGACGAGGTCGGCGGGCAGGCGCGGCCGGGCGAGGGCGGGCCGGAGGGCGCGCCGGCGCCGGACCGCGCCGGGATGCGCGCCGCGTACGCCGCGACGACGGCGCTGGCCAGCCTCGGGCGCGCCGCGGAGTGCCTCGAGCGGGCCGAGGCGGCCCGGCGGGCCGGCGAGGGCCGTCGCGTCCTGCCGGTGCCGGAGGTGTTCCTGTTCCCCCAGGCGTCGGCGCTCGTGTACGCCGGCCGCCCCGGGGCCGCCCTCGACCTCCTCGGGCGCACCGAGGCGGCCTTCCTCGCCGCCGGCGACCCGGAGGGCGTCGGCACGTCGGCGCTCATCGCCGGGCGGGCCGAGCTCGCCCGCGGCGACGCGGACGCGGCGCTGGCCCGGTTCCGGGCTGCGGCCGCCGCCTACCGCGGGCTCAACGACGAGGTGGCGCTGCGCTGGTGCCTCGGCGGCGTGGCGCTGGCGCTCGGCACCGCCGGCGACGCCGAGGCGGCCGCGACCGCCGCGCGGGAGGTCGCCGCCCTCACCGGTCCGCCAGCGGGGCTCTACGAGCCCGACCTCGTGCAGCGGGGGCTGGCCTGGGCGTGCGCCGCGGCCGGGGAGGCGTCGCGGGCGCGGGACCTCCTCGAGGGCGCGGCGTCGCTGGCCGCGGGCCTGGGGCAGGACGCCCCCGAGCTCGTCCTGCGCCACGACCTGCTGCGCCTCGGCGAGCCCGCCGCCGCCGCGCGGGTGCGCGACCTCGCGGGCCGCGTCGAGGGGGCGTTCGCGGCGGCCTGCGCCCTGCACGCCGCCGCCCTCGGCGGCGACGAGCCGCGCGCCTGGGCGGGCGCGGCCGAGGCGTTCGCCGCGGCCGAGGCGCCCCTGGAGGGCGCGGAGGCGGCGCTGGCCGGGCTGCGGCACCTCGCGGGCCGCGGGGAGGGTCGGCGCGCGTCCGCGCTCGCCCGCCTGGGGCAGGAGCTGCTCGCCCGCTGCCGGGGTGCGGGCACCCCGGGCCTGCAGGCGCCGGCGCCGGCGGGCCCCGCCCTCACCGCGCGCGAGCTCGAGGTGGCGCGCCTCGCCGCGCGCGGGCTGGCCAACGCGGACATCGCCGCCCGGCTCGTCCTGTCGCGGCGCACGGTCGAGAACCACCTGCAGCGCGCGTTCGTCAAGCTGGGCGTCACCCGGCGCGAGGACCTCGCGCACGCGCTCGGCCCGCGGGCCCCGCGGTCGTCGCCGCCGGGCCCGCGGGCCGCTGGCGCCGCCGGTGCTGCTCGGGCCGCTGGACCCGCGGGTGCAGCCGCTCAGGACTCGCAGCCCGAGCGGGTGTCGCCCGCGTCGCTCGTGCAGGCGTCCGCGCCCCCGCCGCCGAGGACGGTGTCGCCGCCGGCCCCGTCGAGGCCGTAGACCCGGTCGGCGCCGTCGCCGCCCTCGCCGCGGTCGGTCCCGGCGTCGCCGCCGGTGCTGTCGTCGTAGAGGTAGAGCTCGTCCGCGCCGCTGCCGCCCTGCAGGACGTCGCGGCCGGTGCCGCCGTAGAGGTAGTCGCCGTCGCCCTCGCCGAGGACGCGGTCGTTGCCGCCCCCGCCGCGGACCAGGTCGCTGCCGCCGCCGGCGCAGATGGTGTCGTCCCCGCCGCGGCCGTCGACGTAGTCGGCGCCGCCGAGGGCCACGATGACGTCCTTGCCGCTCGTGCCGACGAGGTCGTCGTAGCCGGCCGTGCCGACGATCGTCGCCTTCTTGCCGGCGCAGGTCGGCGTGCCGGCGCCGGCCGGTCCGGCCGCGAGCGCCGCGACGGGCAGGGCGAGGGCCGCCACGAGGGTCACGGCCCGGGTGGTGCGGGTCCGGCTGCGGAGGTCGCCGGGGGTGCGGGTGGTCGAGGTGCGGGTGCGCACGGTCGTGCTCCTGTCGGTGTCGTGGACGAGGTGGTGGGGGGCGCGGGAGCGCCGGGTGGTGCTCGCGGGCGGCGCGCCGTGCCTCACGGCGCGGCGCAGACGGCACGGGTCGTGAGCGACCAGCCGTCGGGGGTGCCGGCCCAGGTCTCCGCGGCCCAGCCGCGGGCCTTCGTCCCGCTGCTGAGCGGGCGGAAGCCGGCGAGGACGACCTCACCCGCGGGGCCGTCGACCTGCGCGGAGGCGCTGAGGACGACGGTGCCCGCCGGGCAGGTGGCGGTGCGCTCCTTCGAGGTGCTCGAGGACACCGGCGAGGAGCTCGTGACGAGCGCCTGCCCCGGCAGCGGCGCGGCGCAGATCGCGTACGCGCCGGCGTACCAGCTCTCCGCCGACCCGGTCGGCGGCTCGGCGGCGACCGCCACGACCCCGGCCAGCTGGGGCAGCGGCGTGACCTCGTCGAGGCCGGCGACCCCGGCGGTGCCGTTCACCTGGCCGCCGCCGCCGACGAGCTTGGTGCCGCTGGGGCAGGAGGCCGTCACCGAGCGCGTCGCGGCCGACGTGAGCGTCGACTCCCGCACGACGAGCACCTGCCCCGGCAGGGGCGCGGCGCACTGCGCGGTGAGGTAGACGTTCCAGGCCGCGCCCGTGCCGGGGCCGACCTCGGCCGCCACGACCCCCGCCATCTGCAGGCTGGGCGTGGGCTTCACCTCGTCGAGCACGACCCGCCCGGCCGGGCCGGTGTGCGAGGCGCCGACGCCGATGACCTTCGTGCCGGCGGGGCAGGTGACGCTCAGCTGCTTGACGGCGGAGGAGTCGTACGCGCTCGCCGCCGTGGCGACCGTCCGCCCCGGTACGGCCGCCTGCGCGGCCGCGGCGCCGAGCCCGGGCACGGCCTGCGCGCCGGGCAGGGCCGGCAGGGCGCCGAGGGCGGCGGCGGCGCAGCCGGCGAGGGCGGCGCGGCGCAGCGCGGGAGAGCGGGGTCGGTCGAGGGTCGGGTGACGGGTGGTGCGGGTGGCCATGCTCGGTCCTTCGGTCCTGGGGCTGCCGCCGGCGGCGTGTCCCGCCGGCAGCACCCACTGGACCACCGGGGGCGCACCCCGGTCGTGAGTAGACCGTGCTCAAGTGCGCGCGGGCCGCGGCCCGCGCTGCTC